>NZ_BAAGWA010000004.1:0-519291 GCF_054780595.1 Noviherbaspirillum agri | reverse complement strand
TTGTTGCCACTAGATGCCGGCCAACGCGACCATGATTTGCGCGAAGTCTTTAACGGTTTGCGCTGGGTGGTTCGCAGTGGCGCCAGCTGGCGCATGCTGCCGCACGATTTGCCGCCATGGCACACGGTCTACCAGCAGACGCAGCGCTGGTTCAGGGCGGGCAGCTTCGAGTCAATCGCGCATGACCTGCGCATGCTGTTGCGCATGGCCACCGACCGCGAACCATCGCCCAGTGCATCCGTAATGGATAGCCGGACGCTGCAATCGACGCCGGAAAGCGGCTCGCGGGCCGGGTACGACGGCGCCAAGCGGCGCAAGGGCTCGAAAGTCCACTTGGCGGTGGATACGCTGGGCCATTTGCTGGCGTTGCATGTCACGCCGGCCAACGAGCAGGATCGGGAGCAGGTGGCCGAAATCGCCGAAGCGGTCCAAGTGGCGACCGGCGGCACGGTCGATGTGGCGTTTGTCGACCAGGGATACACGGGGGAGTCGGCCCAGACGCAAGCCCAGGACTATGGAATGGAACTAGTCGTGGTCAAACACACCGAGGCGAAAAAGGGATTCATCCTGCTGCCGCGGCGCTGGGTGGTGGAACGCAGCTTCGCGTGGATGGCGCGCTTTCGCCGACTGGCGCGCGATTACGAACGGCTCGCCGATACTTTGGTAGGCCTGCATTTTGTCGCCTTTGTCTGCCTCATGCTGAATAAGGCAGTCATGATGATGGGCCAAGGTTCATAACACCCTCTAGCCTATACGGCTTCTTGCAAATGTTTGAATATTAGAACTGACCTCGTTGTTCTTCCCAAATGTTTGAATGTTAGAACTGACCCCTTCTTTGCAAACTCTAATCGTAGTGGGCGGGACATGTGCGAAAGAATCGGCCGGCATTAGGCAGAAGGCTAGACCTAGCCCCAAAGTCGCGGATGTTTCAAAGCACGTTGTTGTAGTCATACATGTATTCCTCGTTCTCTGTATCAGTCCATACATGTCCATCAAGTCGATCAATCATGACTACACCACCGACTTTTTCCTCTGTCACAATATCGTATTTCAAACCAAAAACCCAATAAACTGGCGGGCATCTTGATTGGAATCTCACCGCATCAAAAGCTGAAGCGCCCAAATTCGTTGCATAGGCGTTCGCCAAACTAAATGCGCATTTTGCAGAAATATTTTCGCGATCTCTGTACTCGACAGGAACACTAAAACAGTCAATTTTGTGCGTTCGCAAATCAGAAATAACCGAAACCAGTTTGACCCTATCCACGTTGACGCCCAAATAACCCACGTACGATTTTTCAGCGTTATAAAAAAATCCTTTATCGTATAGCTGTATGAATTTCAAGCGCTCCGAACGCACAGATTCACACAGATACAGATCACACTTTTTCTGCATAGCACCCTCCAATATTGCGTCTCAAATCATGGATGCACAACCACGCCTTTTCCTGTAAGAACAGACTCAAGAGAATTTATGGGGACTGCGTAGCTTGAGCCAGTACCCAGAGGCCAAGGGTCGCGGATGTATGCCATTCCGTCCTTTACAGAGTCCACGACGATAGCATGAACCCCACCAGTTTCAGTGGTTACGTTGACAATAACTGAAGCACCTCTATTCGTCGCCGCAGTTATCGATTCAGTGGTCACCGTTGTCGAATATTTGGCGGTTCCACTAAATCCAAGTTGCTGAAGCCCGCTTGGAATATTTGAAAGTGCCGTTCCAGATGCATCTGTCAATATCGCTTGTCGAACGTATGCTTCCGGCGTATCTACAAGGTTAGCTGCCATCCTGCAGCTTGCTGCAGCGCAAGAAAAATCAAAGGCCTGTCCAAGAGTTGAATTTGTAGGCGTGTACGGCACACGAGGCACATTTGAAAATAAACCTTCGCCATTGCCCGCAAGTGCCCCCACTCCCCCATTTGCCCCAACAGTTCCCAACTTCCCACTATTCAAGATAGCCCGCGTCAGCTGCGCGCCACCAACCATACCAAACGCCCCATCCATAATCAGCGACGCCCGGATCTGCGCCCCCAACGCCGGATTGCCATTCTTATCCGCAATATCTGCTTCTTCCAACTTTCGCGCGACTGCTGCCGGGATATTGGTTAGGACAACAAGCGCATCCGCTAGCGCCTGTTGCGCCTGCTCGTCGCCCATGATGGCATTGGCAATGGTTGCACCTAACACGGGCAATCCGACAACCACCCCAGCGACGCTTTGCATTACCCCGTTACCCGCGCCGTACAACGTCGGCTTGTCCACCATCTGGCGATAGCGGTATTCGTCATTGACGACTTGCGTACGCTCGGCATTGACCGACGTATCGCCGTAGTCCGATTGGCCTTTGTAACTATCGCTGGCAGCCTTGAGATCGGCGTACCACATTTGACATGCGGTGCTGCTTGGATTTGCACAGGCAAGTTTCAACTGCTCGTTACGCCACGCGTCAAGCTTGTTCAACTCATCGATCTGGCTCTGAATCGTCTCGCAAGCGGTAGCATCTTTGCAGGTACCCCGTGCATCCATCAGTTTCGATCGACGCCTCGCCTCCGCGTGCTTGAGGTAATTATTCGCTGCCGCATTCGCGCCAAGCTGACTCGCGACATTGATCTGCTCCGCATCCAGCCCAGCCACTGCAGCCGCAATGCCGCTGATCATCCCTGCGAACTGCACCGTATCTTCGCGAACACCATAGCCTTCGGCCGCGATTTCGCCCATCGCGGCGCCCAGCGCTCCGGCGCTGCAGCCTTCGCTGCCGGCAGTGGCGGCTCCCGCCGCGCACCCAGCCATCGCATGCGCAATCTTGTTGGTGAGGTTATCCAGCGCCATGTCGCCGATGGCATGCGCACCTTGGGCGGCACCGGTATCGATGAATGCCGTCAGCAGATTGGACTTCAGATTGTCCTCGAGGCTGCCGCCATAGACCGCCGTGTTGATCACTGCTTTAGCAACCCCGGCTTGCAGGTTCTGGCTGAGCTGCTGGGTGAATTTCTGCGCGCCTCCCTGCAGGGCGGGCTCGCCCGTCGAGGGCAGGTTTAACCACTGAAGAGCGCCGCCGGTGACCATGGCGGCGATCAAGCCTTTCACGTTGGCGCTGGAACCTAGTTCCTTCAATGCAGCGCCCGGGTCGGTCGGGTTGTTGGCCACGGCAATCGCTGCCTGCGTGGCTAGGGTCGAGACGGCCGCTGTCGTAGCTCCAGCGGCGATTGTGCTGCCTGTAACCCCGAGTGTGCCAACTGTAGCGTCGCCTACGGCCGCGCCGGCGCCCGAGGCCGCGCCCCAAGTGAAGTAAGCCACCACGACCGTTAGTACCGCCGCACCTTCCGGTGTCAGGCCCTGTGCCTTGTAGTCCCACTTGCTGCTGATGTCCTCGATTTGTTCCCAGTTAATATTGACCTTGGGATCGTTGACGATCTGATTGACCCAACCCATGCCGGGCTGTGCCGCCAGTTGGGCAACGCTGTCCTTGCTTCCTACCTGGGCGGTGATTCCCGGAGCTTCGACGACGACGGTTCCTGCATCGATGTTGTTATATTCCGTTACCTGCTCCGTGCCGCCTTTGCCTTTAGCCTTCTGATACACCAGGTCTTTTTTGAACGATTCGGCACTGGTGGTAATTTCTGTTTGCTGTCCGTCGAGTGCCACCGAGCCGCTGGCAGCCCCAAGCGTCAGGGTGCCTGGTGTCGCAATGGTCGTGCCGGCAATATGGACGTCACCTGCGGTGGCGGTAATCCGGATGTTTTCCGCCTCCATCGTGGTGCGGGCCAGCGTGGTCTCTTGAATGCTTGATGTTTGTTTGGTCTTGCGGCCCACGCCTTCTGACGGATCGCTCCAGCCGAAAGCGTCGATCTTGGCACCCTTTTCCGTATGGGTCGTGGTGATACTGGCGGCATCGGTCGCCGCGCGAATATCGACAACGCCGCCGGCAATGCCGATATTTCCCCGCGTTGTTGTCAGCCCAGCGCCTTCCAGTCCAACCGCACCGGCACCATAAAGTGTGACGTTTCCTTCAGCACTACTGATGTTGGGTCCCTGTGCGGTGTAGGTAAAGGTTGTCTTGCCGTTGCCAGTACCGCGCGTCTCCGGTCGAATTGGCACCAAACTGAACGAAGTGAAGACACCGCTCTTCCATTTTTGCTTGTCGATTGTCTCGCTATAGGTGTCGTGCGTGGCGAAAGCAAGTAGCTGGTTACCAGCATAGAGCGTGGCATCTTTGGCGGCATTAACCTGAGCGCCTTCCAAGAGGAGATTGTTTCCGGCAATGACAGTGACAGCACCGTTAGCGCTGTTGAGGCTGGTGACCTTTGCTTCTGTGCTGTCGGTGTAGCGATTGTCGATGACAGTCGTTTTACGGAATAGGCTCTTTGACTTTTTGTAATACTCGCTAGCAGTGCTGTCTTGCGCGACCATCGCTTCTGCGATGACGTTGTTGTTCGCAACGACCGCAACTTCTCCATTGGTGGCGTTAAGCGCAACACCTGCAAGACGGACATCGCCGGTGCCAGCAACAGGCTTGAGGGCACCGCTTCCACCAGCGATACTCTCTGTCTCGCCGACGGCGCGCACCGATATGTTGTTACCAGCGGAAACTGCACCGCCAACGATGGTTTCGTCGGATTCCATCGCGCGATAGTATTTGTTCTTGCTGACACTTTGGATATCCACGAGTCGCGAATCCTTGACGGCTTCGATCGTGACATTGGCACCTTCGATGGCGACGTTATTGCCTGCATTGATGTTCACCCCTTTAAGGGCAACGTCGCCATTCTCATTTTTACCTGCGACTAAAGCAATGTTGTTGCCGGCATCGAATGCCGCCAACTCGTTCGTGACGCTTTCTTCCTTAATGTAGCCAGTGCGCCCTTTGGTGACGCGGCTGCCGGTCTTTTCGTTGAGGGCGTAGCTGGTTTCTACGGCGCTGACCTTGATGTCGCGACCTGCGACGACGGCGAGATCGGTTTCGGCTTGTACCTTGCTGGCTTTGCCGATCAAATCACGGGCGGCGTCGATGGTGACTGTGCCGCCCTGCACTGTCGCGATTCGGTCAGCATTGCCCCGGCTCGTCGCGGCAGTGGTAGTGGTCTTGGCCGTCTGCCCGGCAATCGTGCGGGTTTCCAGAATGACGTCGCGACCCGCGGACAAGGCAACCCGGCTGTTGGTGCCGGTGCCTTGAATCATGCCCGAAATGTTCTTGAGGTCGTTGTTGGCACGCGCGAAGACGTCCTGACCGCTAATGCGTCCGCCTCGGTTGACCAAATCATTGCCTGCCAATAAGGTGGTTTCATTATCGGCCGAGATCTGGCCGCTGTTAACCAGGTCGCCAGTAGATTTGATATAGACATCGGAGCCGGCGATCAGGCCGCCATTCGGCAATATGTCTCCGGCCTGTGGACGACGGAGGTATACCTGAGGAACCAAAACTTCCTGCGTGCTTCCATCCGCAAGAGTGACCTTCTTTGTGACGAGCAGAACAATATCGGTGGTCAGCAAAGCCATCTGTTCTGCTGACAATGCAACGCCCGGGCTAATCTGGTACTGCTTGGCATAGGCAATGCCCGCATCCATCAGGCTCTTGTATTCACTCTCTGTGCTGGTATAACCGCTGAAATAGCGGCGCCCAGTTAATGCCAGGATCTGGTCGTTGACCATTTGCTGTTCGACGAAACCATCACCGTAGCGCTTCATCAGACGTTCCGGATTGCGGTTGAGCGCCTCCAGGTAGTAATCGCTGGATAGAAAGTTATTCCTGTTTGTGAAGCGAGGATCGGTTTCAACCAGATACTTCGCACCTGGAGCCGCATTAACGATAAACAGACTGTTATTCGGCACTGTCCAGTTGCGATGCATGTTCTGCCCCGCAAGTTGATCCTGCACAGCCTGTGACACCGGGACATCAACCGATTTGCCGGCTGTGGAGATAACCTTGCTTGTGACCGATGAAGGACTTGCTCCTAGGTTGACGCCTGACGGTTTTGTTGTGGCGAGGCTAATTGAAGTAGTCGGATTCGACGCGTAGGGGCGATAAGTGAACGCCTGCAGTGTGGTGGTGGTAACGACGGGGGCTCCCGTTATGGCGCCGAGATCGTACCAATGCAGGTCGCCGCCATTACCGAGCGTTGCAACATAGCGCAGCTTTTGGGTGCCGACTTCGGTAACGGACTTCGTTCCCTCGGTGCCACGATTCTCGACGGTGGCACCCGTAATACCTACTGCACCGCCCGCAACAATACTGCTGTTGTCGTTTAGTACTGATCCGCTGGAGGAAATTGAAATTGCACCGCCTGCCAGTATCTGGGCAGGTCGTGTAGCGGCGAGTACAGTCTCTGTGGTATCCCGACGGGTAATTTGGTATTCATACCAGTCGTTGAAGCTGCGGTTATAGAGATTGTTATTAAAGGCAGTGATCTTTTGATCGAGCAGGTTTCCCTGCGTCGTCATGCGTTCTTGCCAGGTTTGGTAATCACGGCATAAGGCATAACCGGACATCTCGCAGTCCGACGCATAGGGCAAGAAGATATTCGGGGACAAGTCGGATGTTTGCGGAGGACTTACACCCATCAGCGCCCATATAGGATCAGTAAGTGCGTAACTAAGTCCAGTGCGGTTTCCGTCGATATCGTAGGCAAATGCACTAGCTTTGGGAGTGGACCCAAATGTCGCAAAAGGATAGGTCGTGCTAGGCAAGGCATATGCACCATGTCTTCCCAACTGGCGATCCGTGTTCCATCCCAATGTGGTCGCGTCATATTTCGTTGTGTCACTGCTGTTGTACCGCTGAATCAGCAATTGATTCACTGGCGTACTGGTTGTCACGATGCTCGTAACCAAACCATCGTTTCGGTTGATCAGTTCCTTGACACTGAGAGTGATGTTCTGGCCAGCCTCGATCTTGGCAGATCCATTAACAAGCTGTTGAACTTCTCCAATGGCGTTATAGTTACCATCAAAACCGCCCGCCATCACGATGTCACCCAGGCTGTAAAGCAGGCCGTCATTCGTATTGTTGACATTACGCGCGCCAATCAACAGATCGCTACGTGCTGCGACGACACCGGTGCTGCTGTTATTGAGTGTATCGGCTTGCACCTTCAGCAGATCGCCATAGATGCGGCCGGTATTGGCCACGGTATTGGCATTGATCGTCGTGGTGGTGCCGTCAATTAATCCTGAGACTGTGTTGGTCAACGTGCCGGTGGCATTCAACGTCGTGGTAGTCGCACTGATTTCATTGACGTTGGAGAGATTTCCAGTGTTAACCGTGAGATTTTCGACCGCACTAATCTTGCCGCTATTACTGACGTTCACTGCATTGAGGATCAGCTCTTTTTCAGCCAAGACGGTGCCTGAATTGCTGTAGTCACCCGTGACGTTAAGCGTCAGGTTTTCTGCCGAGGCAATGTATCCCGAGTGGGTCTGCGAACCGGTGTCGATAACAACAGCCTTTGCACCAGTGATCTTGCCTCCTCCATTATCAAATGCCGGCGCATTCAAGGAGAGATTGCCTGCGCTGCTGACCACGCCACGTGTATTGTCGAGCGACGATGCATTCAGACTCATCTCTGCGGATGAACGAATCGTGCCACCGACGTTACCAAGCGAAGTAACGGAAACCTCTACCGCACGGCCACTAATGTCACCGCCAGCCATACCGACTTCACTGTTATCCAGTGCAGCAGTTATGAGCTTCACAGCACTGTTAGAAGCGATTGCACCACCTCGGTTATCAATCGCCGCGCTTGTTCTGATGGCGATATCGCCCAGCGCGTTGATTACTCCTTTGGAGTTCAATACCGAAGATGCTGTCGTGGTGCTCTTGCCATTGGTGACAATGACACCGCCCGGTTGGCCTTTTGTCGATACATCAATGCCATTGTCGAGCACACCGGTTAAGGTCAATGTCTGGTCCAGCACACTCGCGATGTACCCGGAACGATTATCGACATCGCCCGCCGTTAACGTTATGGTTCCGCCGCTGACAATACCGCCATTCGTGCCGGTTAGCCTGTTATCGAGCGTGGCACCTTGTGTATTAACAGCCAAGTTACCGGCTGCTTGTAGCAGACCTCTGCGATTATCGATACTCTTTGTTGTAGCACTGAAATCTCCCCCGGCCACGATCTGGCCAGCGGAGTTGTCGACCTCAGCAGTCGTCAATTGAAGGCTTGCACCGCTGATGGTTCCGGCGCGATTGTCCATTACACCGGACTGAATGGCCGAATTTCCAAACGCCTGAATTCTTCCTTCATCGTTCAGAAGACTCTGCGAGTTGGTGTTAACGTTAATCGATGCGTTGACCGAAGCGATTCCGCCCTTTGTATTGATTAACTTCCCTACCGTGACGTCCAGAGCATCATTGCCGACAATTGATCCGTCCGTGTTGTCCAGTTGCTTCGCGTTTGAATCGATGCGCAGGGAGCCGCTAGTCGCTATGGCACCTTTCGCATTAAGAATCTCGCCGCTATTGATGGACACGGCGGCATTGCCGATTAAGGTGCCGCCTCGGTTATCCAGCAATCCGTCATTTGCTCCACCGGCTGACGTAACCGTCAATTTCCGGTTGGAGAGTATCTGACCGCCCCGATTGTCCACGTCAGTTCCATGTAACGTGACGTCGTCAATCGCCTGCCATGTTCCACCGACATTGGCAATCTGGTTGGATGCGGCAACAGTGAGCGTCTCCCCCGCATAAACGTTCGCATTGCTTGCTGCCACCTTACCGAGCGACGCGGTCAAAGCGACATTGCTGTCAGACGTTACTGTTGTATCGTTCAATGCGATCGTCTGGGATTGCAGAGCAAGATTACCGGCGGCGAGCAATTTGCCGCCGTTATCTGTGATATCCGAGGCATTGATCTGCAACGATCCGGCGCTAAAGATCGTGCCACTGTTAACTGCGCTTCCCGCAATCGAAAGAGCAGCGGAATCGCTGCTGCGCTGAACAATATTGCCCGTGTTCTGCAGCGACGCTGCATTGATCGTCAGTGTCCCCTGTGCTTCGACCGTACCCCGTTGAATCAACTTCCCCGTACTTGCGATGGTGGCGTCGCTTTCACTGACGGTTTGTCCATTCAGGGTAGTGTTGCCCGCACTAGAAAGTTGAACAGTTTGCTTGGCGTAGCTGTCCTTGAGCGTGAGATCGCCATTGGCGGACAGAGTGAGATTACTTTGGAGAGCGGCGATACGCCCCGTGCTGTTTACCCCGAGTCCTTGCTCTGTGGAGACCATATACACCTGATTTGCATACATGCCACCCAGGTCTTTGATGTCAATCGCGAACGCTGGTGCAGTACCATTTCCAGCTTGTCCGGTCGCTTGAAGTGTGCCGTACAGTACCTGATTGGCACCAGCAATTGCCTTCAAGTTCTTCGCCCAAACTTCGCCCTCAATCACTATTCCGCGCGCAATCAGGTCCAGCTGTTCCAGGTTCGTGGCATCCAGGCCGTTGCCACCCACCGTCAATTGTCCTTGGCGCACATCAAAGCCATGGATTGCGCCACCGCTTCCAAACTGAATCTGACCGGTACTCAGACTTACCCTACTTGTGTTCAGGAAGCCGCAGCCATCGCAGGTAATGCCGTTGGGATTGGCGACGACGATGTCTGCACGGTAGCCAGCTACCTCCATCGTGCCCCGCAGTTGCGAAGGATTGGCACCGACGACTTCGTTAAGGATGATTCGAGCAGGTGTTAGCCCCAACTGGTTGTTGCCCGTTATCCAACCACCCAACTGAGTCTGCACATTGGACGGGCTGTTATTGAGGATTAATCCGTTGGTATTGACGTTGAAATTCTCGTACTGGTTGCGCGACACCCCTGCTGGGCTGGGAGGTGCAATATGAACAATCGGGACGCCGTTACGGGCAGCGTCAAGTATCGGCCGTTGTCCGGCTGGCGCATTCGCATTAGGTGTAACGGTCTGCACTGTTTGCGCTTGCGCCGGCAAGGCGGGCAAGATGTTCTGCAATAGCAGCAAGGCCACCATGGTGCGCGCGACGCGGCGCACCCAGGATCGCTCGCCCGTCCGTACACATGACGAAGGCTTTAATGCAAGATGTTTCTGATTGTCGATTTGTTTTTGCATGCTCATGACAGTCCGTTTTTCTTGCTTGTTCATGTCAGTCCCGCGAGAGGAGGCGTGGAGTTCTAAAACGCGTAGGTGGCAGAAAGGTAGGTGTTCCAGCGTGCTGAATGGAAGCCTTCTGGTTTGTATAGTGGCGTTGCCAGCGTGAGATCGAACTGCAGGCGTTTCCATCTGCCACGCAGGCCGCCTGCCAGTCCCGCCAGCTTGTCACCGACCAGATTGATATCGCTTGGTCCCCAAACACGGCCGAAATCAATGGCGACAAACGCCACGGAGTCGACTCCTTCGATGAGGCGCACGGGCGTCGACAAGTCATTCCTGAGAACGTAGCCGTTCTCTGCAAGGAGCACGCTGTCTCCATCAAAGCCTCGCACAGTAAAGCGATCACCGATGCTGATCTGGTCTACGGAGAGCGTCTGGTCACGGGTGTGCTGAGCCCGAAGGCTTGCGCTGAACTGCACGGGCATGCCGCCCGCATTGAACGGTTGCTGATAAGCGGCTGTTACCTGCCAGATCTTCGGACGAAGCGTCAGGCCGCCGTCGGCTGCGGTAGGCAGGTCATCTTGCGCACCTCTCCAAGGCATCCCGCGGCGGTAGCTCGCCTCGAGGTCAATGGCGGCATTACCAAGTAATTGCTTGTAAGTGACGCCAGTGGTGAAACCCGTTGTGCGTCGACGCTGCACCACCAATTCGACATCATCAAGGAAGCTTGATGCACGACGCGTGGAGAGTGCGGCGAACAGCCCTGTCTTCGCCGCACTGGTGCGCAGCATCGTGCGATGCCAGCGGAGTTCTGCCGACTCGCTTCTGCCACTTGAGAGAAAGCGGACTGTCGTCCCTTGGACGACCTGTGCGAAACGGCTGTTGCTCTTGCTGAAGGTGAACGTGTTATAGCCCCATGGCAGGCTGTAGTTGAGCGAGGCGCTCTGCGTGCGATGCGAACGGTCGACGCTTTCCACGTTGGTATTCGCGGACACGGAGAGAATGTCGTTCAGCCCGAATGGGTTATCCAACGACAGGTAACCAGAAAACTGCGCGCGGCCCAAGGTCTTGCTTCCGGAGTCATCCAGCGTCGCACCGCCACGCAGCCTGTCTGTCAATGTGCCGGACTGACGCAATATCCTCACATTGCTGGTGTCTGGCTCTGCACCTGGTTCAAGTTCGGTTGCCACGGCCTGGCTCGGCAGCCGTTTCATTTGTTCGACACCTTGCTCCAGGTCGCGTACGTTGAGAATGTCGCCGGAGCCAACAGGAAAGGCGGTCCTCCACGTGCCCCATGCATCGTCTTCGGTACTCGCCGCGCCGGCCTTGTAAAGATTCACCTGCGCCACGCGTCCTGCGTGCAACCTGAACGTCAGAACGCCATCCTTGAGATTTTGCTGGGGGAGAGAGACTTTGCTGGTGACATACCCCCATTCGATCAGCTTTGCGTCAAGCGTTGCAGCGATCTGGCGCAATCCAATGACGCCGATGCAGCGATCCAGGTATGGCGCCGTGGTGGCCGAAAGCCAGCGAAATAAACCGGCATCAGGGCCGTTTAAGCGAATCTCGGAAATAACGAAACACGGGGACTCGGTCGGTAGTTCGTCAGGGACAGTGACGCCCTGCTCGCGATTCAGCACATCGCTCTTTGGCTGGCCGCGGAGTTGAAGCTCCCGGGCACGGTCTTCCTGACGACGAAGCCCTTCTTCTGCCGACTGAGCGGGTGGAAGACTGGATGGGGCAATTGCAGTCTGTGCAAGCGAGTCGTTCCAGAGGCAGAGGCTGACCACGGCGGAACCAATCCAGGCGCCAACCATTCGGGGAAAACGGCGCGGTTGTCGCTTGCGAAAAGTGCCGTGGCTCGGGCGTGTGAGGGTGAACACCTCAAGGCGAGGACGTTTCTTAAATGCCATGGAGCGACTCCGGTACCAGCGTGTGTCTGGATTCCAGCGAAAAAAGGAGCAGACGTGTTTTCAGTTCGCCTGCGTCAACAGGCCGGGTTGTTGCGCTAGTCGGGGAAAACAGCTGTTGAGGATAGCGAAGGGAGAATTCATGCCCGACGTGTATGTCGGATTACTTCTTACACGAGACACCCACTATCAACATCAGCAGTTGCTTATTGAGCGACTAGGCGCGACGTACACAAGCGGGGCGAAGTGTAGTGAGGGGTTTGATAAATATCAACAAACAAAGATTTATGTAGAATATTTCTTCATTGTAATTTTCAGAATTTTTCTTTTTATTCAATGACTAAGGTGTCTTAGCTGTTCCACACTGCTCGTCTCTTGAGTTGTAAATTAGTCACATCAACGGAAAAGAAACGGCGGAAGCGTCGAGCGTACTAATTTGCTTCGGGCGGCATCCTAGTTCGCTCCTGATATTTGAGGCCGCAAGAAATTACATGGCGACGCCATTTAGAAAAACGGCATCGCACCTAAGCGGAATGGGAGGCAAAAGAGGAAAAAAGGCTTACAGCGCCCCTATCAAATAACACGGATGGCAACCCGATGGAGCACGAAGGAGGGAACCGCACCTCGGAACGCAACTCATCAGAGTTGATGCAAGATGGAATCAGTGCAACCCCGACCGATCCGGCTCCGCCGGCGTTGAAATATTCTCCAGCGTCCGGTCCACCTGCGCCGAATGCTTTGTCGCAAGATCACCCAGTGAGACGATGCCAATCAATTGCTGCGTGTTGTGATCGATGACCGGAACGCGACGGATCTGGCTGTCGCTCATCTGCTGCATGACCTCGTCGACTTCCTGGTCGTCGAAGCACCAGCGGATCTGGTCGGTCATGACGTCCTCCACCTTTGCTTCGTCCGGCCCCTTGCCTGCCGCGGTTGCGCGCACCGTGATGTCGCGATCGGTGACGATGCCGATCAGCTTCTGTCCGTCGCATACCGGCAGGGAGCCGACGTTCAGCTCGTCCATCATTGCTGCGGCACGCCGGATGGTTTCCTGCGGCGACACGCTCTGTACATCTCTGGTCATGACATCTGCGATTGTTTGCATCACCTTCTCCTTTTGCCTGAGAACAAAAGCGCCAGCTCCTTGTTGAAGGGGCCGGCGCAAACGAGGTGAAACCAGTCTAGTACAAACTGCGCACAAGAAAAGGTGCGCAGCAGTCAGCGCGACGCAGAAATGCGTGAATGTGGAATGTTGGAAATATTGGAGACGGCGCTATCTGCACTATCAGCGCAGCAAGCGGCCGTCCTTGCCGAGCACGGTAATCTCGACGAAGCGCGATCCGATGCGGTTCTCCGGCGAGAAGCGTACTGTAAATCCGCCGGTATCGAATTCATTGAGGGTTTCGAGTGCCCGGATGACTTTCTCCCGCGTGAGGTTGGGACCTGCTCGGCGCAATCCTTCAACGAGTACCTTGGCCCCCACGAATTCCTCGAAGCTGGTGTAAGACAGTTCGCTGCCTGGCGGCGCAAACCGCTTCATCGCCAGTTGGTATTCCTTTGCAATGGCAGCGGCCGTAGTAAACGGATAAGGCATCACTTGGGCGATGCCGAGGCCGCGCGCGTGATTGGCGCCGATCTGCCGGACGATATCCTTGGGATTGACTACCGAGATATTGACCAGCTGCGCAACGGTAGATACCGAGCGGATCTCCTTGGTGAAGGCCGCCGTACTCTTGTTCACAGAGATCATTACCACTGCCTGCGGATTGGCGGCTGCAATCGCTTTCACCGCCTCGGCGACGTTATCGGTGTTCTTCTCGTAGGCGCCGGTGCCGACAATTTCCAGGTTGTGTCTCTTCAGCGCTGCTTCCACGCCGGCGAGCCCCGCCTTGCCGAACGGGTCATCCTGGTACATCACGCCGATGCGCTTCATGTTCAGCATCACCAGCTGGTTGACGATACCCTCCGCCTCGTCGGCATAGCCGGCACGGATGTGGAAGATGTAAGGATTGAAGGGCGTGCGCAGTACTTCGCCACCGGTATAGGGCGCTACCAGTGCGATATTGGCTTTTTCCAGCACCTTTTGATTCAGCAGCTCGGCAATATTGCCCGTTCCCGCAAAACCGATCAGCGCAATCGCGCCATCCTTGTCGATGACTTCCTTGGTAAGACGGACGGTTTCCTCGACCTTGTAACCGTCGTCCTTGACGACGTGCCGGATCTTCCGTCCATTGATACCGCCCTGTGCATTGACTGAGTCAAAGTAGACCTTGGCGCCAAGCACCATGTCCTTGCCGGTCTCGGCAAGCACGCCACTCAAGGGCGCCACCTGCCCGATCACGATGTCGTCAGCGCTCCACGCGCCAAACGCAAAAGATGCTGCGATACATCCTACTGCTGTGCGTAACCATCCAAGTGCTTTCATGGTGCCTCCTCCACTGTTCTAATGATCGGCGCATTCATTGCCTGCGATGCCGGCTTGCGCTTCTTACTTGTAGATTCCATGAACTCGCCCACCGCGCTGCGGCAGAGGGCGAGCAGTGAGACGGCAGAGCTAGACTATCCCTCCACCGTTTTCACAATAGGCGCCTGCACTGCCGGCGATGCCGGCTTGCGCATCTTCTTTACGAACTCCATCAGCTCCCCCACGATGCCCCGACGGAACGCCAGCACGCAGACGATGAAGATGAAGCCGGTGACGATCGTGACCGATTCACCGATCGAGCGGAACCATTCGATCGTCGTCAGCTCCGCCATCCAGTTGCCGAAGTCGCCCAGCTTGTTCTCCAGCGCAATGATCACCACTGCCCCGACGATCGGACCGGTCAAGGTGCCCAGGCCGCCGACCAGCGTCATCAACACCACCAGCCCGGACATGCTCCAGTGCACGTCGGTCAGCGTCTCGAAGCCCAACACGACCGTCTTCGTCGCACCGGCCAGGCCGGCGAGCGAGGCCGACAGCACGAACGCCAGGAGCTTGTACTTGTCGACGTCGTAGCCGAGCGAGATCGCGCGCGGCTCGTTTTCCTTGACCGCCTTCAACACCTGCCCGAACGGCGAATGCACGGTGCGCACGATCAAGGCAAAGCCCGCCACGCAGATCGCCAGCACCACGTAGTACAAGGTCAGGTCATTGCCGAGGTCGACCACGCCGAGCAGCTTGCCGCGCGGCACGCCCTGCAGACCATCCTCGCCGCCGGTGGCCGGCACCTGCAGGCACACGAAGTACAGCATCTGTGCCAGCGCCAGGGTGATCATCGTGAAGTAGATGCCCTGCCGGCGGATTGCCAGCAAGCCCATCACCAGGCCGATGACGGCGGCGGCAATGATGCCGGCGACCAGTCCCAGCTCGAACGGCAGCCCCCACACCTTCAGGGCATGGCCGGCGACATAGCCGGCGCCGCCGAAGAAGGCGGCGTGGCCGAACGACAGCAGGCCGGTGAAGCCGATCAAGAGGTTGAAGGCGCACGCAAACAGCGCAAAGCACAGCACCTTCATCAGGAACACCGGGTACATATAGAACGGCAAGGCCAGCGCCGCGGCCAGCGCGATGGCATATCCGACTTTCTTGTTCATTTCCAACTCCTTATTTCTCTTTACCGAACAAGCCGGCCGGACGGATCATCAGCACGATCGCCATGATGATGAACACCACGGTGGCTGACAATTCCGGATAGAACACACGCGTGAGACCTTCGATCACGCCGAGGCCCAGGCCGGTGATGATCGAGCCCATGATCGAGCCCATGCCGCCGATCACGACCACCGCGAACACGACGATGATCAGGTTGGACCCCATCAGCGGCGACACCTGGATCACCGGCGCGGCCAAAACGCCGGCAAACGCGGCCAGCGCGACACCGAAGCCGTAGGTCAGCGTGACCATCAGCGGCACGTTGATGCCGAACGCTTCGACCAGCTTCGGGTTTTCGGTGCCGGCCCGCAGGTAGGCGCCGAGCTTGGTCTTTTCGATCACGAACCAGGTCGCAAAGCACACGATCAGCGACGCGACGACGACCCACGCGCGGTATTTCGGCAGGATCATGAAGCCGAGGTTGAACGCGCCGCCCAGTGCTTCCGGCACCGAGTACGGCTGGCCGGACACGCCGTAGAACGAGCGGAACAGGCCCTCCAGCATCAGCGTGATGCCGAAGGTCAACAGCAGCCCGTACAGGTGGTCGAGCTTGTACAGCCAGCGCAGCATGGATTTCTCGATAATGATGCCGAAGATGCCGACCAGGATCGGTGCCAGCAGCAGCATCACCCAGTAATTGATTTCAAAGTAATTCAGGCCCATCCATGCGAGGAACGCGCCCATCATGTACAGCGCGCCATGCGCGAAATTGATCACGTTGAGCAGGCCGAAAATGACCGCCAGCCCCAGCGACAGCATCGCGTAGAACGAGCCGTTGACCAGGCCTAACAGCAGCTGGCTCAACATTGCTTGCAAAGGTATGCCAAAGATTTCCATAACTACTTACCAAAGTAAGGCCACATTCCATGCGGCGCTAAATTGCGGGACTGAGAGCAGGACCGATCGGCGATGCGCAGCAGCACGAAACTGCTGCACATCGCCGGACCGATACATCAACCGGGATTCAGCAAAGCCCGGCCTTCCGGCTTCAGGAAATTACTTCCAGAGCGCGCACTTGGTTTCGGCCTTGGTCATGTACGCCTGGTCACCCGGGATCGTCTGCACGACCTTGTAGTAGTCCCATGGGTACTTGGATTCGCTCGGCTTCTTCACTTCCATCAGGTACATGTCGTGCACCATGCGCCCGTCCGGACGGACCACGCCGTTCTTGGTGAACATGTCGTTGATCTTGGTGGACTTCAGCTTAGCCATGACCTTGTCCGCATCATCCGTGCCGGTGGCCTTGACGGCGTTCAGGTACTGATATGCCGCGGAATAGTCAGCTGCCTGCAGCATCGACGGCATCTTCTTCATCTTCTCGAAGTAGCGCTTGGACCACTTGCGGGTGTCGTCATTCATGTCCCAGTACCAGCCGTCGGTCAGGTACATGCCCTGCGTCAGGTTCAGGCCGAGGGAGTGGATGTCGTTGATGAACATCAGCAGGCCGGCCAGCTTCATCGACTGGGTGATGCCGAACTCGTTGGCTGCCTTGATGGTGTTGATCGTGTCGCCACCGGCGTTGGCCATGCCGAGGATCTTCGCTTTGGAGGATTGTGCCTGCAACAGGAACGAGGAGAAGTCGGAAGCCGACAGCGGATGCTTGACCGCACCCATCACCTTGCCGCCGCTCGCCTTCACGACGTCTGCCGTGTCCTTCTCGAGCGAAGCGCCGAATGCATAGTCAGCCGTCAGGAAGAACCACTCCTTGCCGCCCTGCTTGGTGATCGCGCCGCCGGTGCCGCGTGCCAGTGCCACGGTGTCGTAGGCATAGTGCACGGTGTACGGGGTGCACTCTTCATTGGTCAGGCGGGAAGTACCTGCACCGATGGACACGAACACTTTCTTCTTCTCTGCAGCGACTTTCGCCATCGCCAGGCTGGCGCCGGAGTTGGTGCCGCCGATCAGCATGTCCAGGCCTTGCTGGTCGATCCATTCACGTGCCTTGGAAGCAGCGATGTCCGCCTTGTTCTGGTGGTCAGCAACCACGAACTCGATCTTCTTGCCGTTGATGGCGCCGCCCATGTCGGCAATTGCCATCTTCACCGCTTCTGCACCGCCCGGACCGTCAACGTCGGCGTACACGCCGGACATGTCGGTGATCAGGCCGATACGGATCACATCACCGGAAACCTGTGCGGATGCCGAGGCGGAAAAACCGATGCCGAAGGCTGCGGTAACTGCGAGTGCGAGTGCGTTTGCTTTGAGTTTCATTGCTTCTCCTCTTTTATATGTGGAATTCATTCAGATGTGGTTCAAACGCCCAACAGCTCGTTCAATACCGGCATCTTGGATTCCAGTTCCGATGCAGCGAAGGACTCAACAATCTGTCCATGCTCCATCACGTAAAACCGATCCGCCAATGGCGCAGCGAAGCGGAAATTCTGTTCCACCATCACGATGGTGTAGCCCTTGGCCTTGAGCGTGGTGATCATGCGGGCAAGTGCCTGCACGATGACCGGTGCGAGGCCTTCCGAGATCTCGTCCAGCAGCAACAGGCGTGCGCCAGTGCGCAGGATGCGCGCTACTGCCAGCATCTGCTGCTCACCACCCGACAGGCGCGTACCCTGGCTGCTGCGGCGCTCCTTCAGGTTCGGGAAGAGGTCGTAGATTTCGTCGATCGACATCCCCTTGTCGGTCTTCGAAACGAACGGCGGCAGCATCAGGTTTTCTTCCGTCGACAGCGACGAGAAAATGCCGCGCTCTTCCGGGCAGTAGCCGACGCCGAGGTGCGCGACCTTGTAGGTCGGACGGTCGATGGATTCCACGCCGTTGATCTTGATCGAGCCCGTGCGTGTGCCGGTCAGCCCCATGATCGCGCGCAGCGTCGTCGTGCGTCCTGCGCCATTGCGACCGAGCAGCGTCACCACCTCACCCGGCTTTACCACGAGGTTGACGTCATGCAGGATGTGCGACTCGCCGTACCATGCCTTCAGGTTCTTGATTTCCAGTGCTGCTGTTGCCATTAGTGCGCTCCCTGCAATTCGCCGCTGGTCGTGCCCATGTAGGCTTCCATCACCTGCGGGTTTTTCGATACTTCTTCGTAGCTTCCTTCTGCCAACAGCGCGCCGCGCTGCAGCACGGAGATGGTGTCGCAAATGCCGGACACCACGCTCATGTTGTGCTCGACCATCAGGATGGTGCGGCCAGCCGACACCTTCTTGATCAGTTCGGTCACGCGATGCACGTCTTCATGACCCATGCCCTGTGTCGGCTCGTCGAGCAGCATCAGCTCCGGTTCCATCGCGAGCGTCGTCGCGATTTCCAGCGCGCGCTTGCGGCCGTAAGGCAAGTCCACCGTCATCGTGTTGGCAAAGCTTTCCAGGTCCACTTCGGCGAGCAGCTCGATCGCACGGTTGTTGAGCTGGTTCAGCGTGCGCTCGCTCTTCCAGAAATGGTAGGAAGTGCCGAGTTGGCGCTGCAGCCCGATGCGCACGTTTTCCAGCACCGTCAGGTGCGGGAACACTGCGGAAATCTGGAACGAACGGATCACGCCGCGATGCGCGATCTGTTCCGGTTTCAGTGCGGTGATGTCATTGCCGTTGTAGTAAATTGCGCCCTTCGTCGGCGTGAGGAACTTCGTCAACAGGTTGAAGAAGGTCGTCTTTCCGGCGCCGTTCGGGCCGATCAATGCATGGATCGAGCCACGCTTGACCTTGAAATTGACGTCATTCACCGCGATGAATCCCTTGAAACCCTTGGTCAGGTTTCTCGTCTCCAGTATTACTTCGCTTGCCATCCGTTTTCTCCAGTGTTGCTGGTTGCTTGTTGCGCTTTTCGCCGATTTTCGACGGTGTGCAGAACGCGCCTCTGCTGCGCTTTCCGCCTGAGCGGAAAGCGCCCTTCTATTTACTTCAACCCTGCTGCATTACTCCGTGTTGCTTACTCCGGGATCATCGCCGTGTTGTTCGAGAACGTGATCCGGTCCCCGGATGCCGGCATAGTGAGGATCGGCGGCAGGTTTGCGCTGGTCAGTGCTGGTGCCGCGCCCGGTGTGCCTCCGCGCGGTACCGTGCGGATCACCTGGCTCGGCGGCAGTGCCGCGCCATTCTTCAAGTGGGCATACATCAGGTTCATCGCCTGGATGTGATACGCATGAATCGGAATCAACCGCGTGTCATAACCTGGAAAGCCAAGGAACGCATCGAAATGCTGCGCGTTCGTGATTTCCACATACGAGAGCTTGCTTGCACCACCTTCTGCAAACTTGTTGGCAGCGAAGTAGGCCCGCGAGTTGTGGTTAACCGGGATCAGCGTGTCGTTGCGGCCATGCACGATGATGGCCGGCTTGCCGCGCAGATTGGCGCTACGCAGCACATCCTCCATCCCTGCACGCACGCGCCGTGAGTCCGCTGCAGCTTTCCCGGTCAACCGTGCGCCGGTCGTGATGTCGATGCCCAGTGCTAGATTGCGCAGGCAGATCGCGCCGTCGATGTTGTAATCCATCGCGTTGGTGGAAGGCGAGACGGAGAACGCATCGGCAACGGGACCACCCACGGCATTGTTGTTCACGAGCCCGAGGCCGCCGCTCGGCGTGCCGTTCGCCGTGGCGAACAGTTGCGCGTCCTGCACCGCGGACAGCGTCGTGATCGCACCGGTTGCCGCCGTCGGCGCAAAACTGTAACCGCACACGTTGTCCGTGACGCTGAACTTGCCGTACATATTGGCGTAGAACGGCGCGAGAATGGCGAAGGTCCCGTAATGCGATGCATGCAGCAGGTCGGAGTCAGCCTCCCATCCTGCATCGCGCAGCTTCTGCAGCGATTCATTTGCCTGTTCCAGCTGGGTGCTGCCGGCCAACAGCCCTTTCGCTTTCAGTGCGGTGCAGCGGTTGGCTGCCAGCACTGGATTGACCAGTACTGCCAAAGGCGACGCTGCCAAGGATGGCGACAACGCCGCACACGCCTGATACAGGTTTGCTGTCGTGATCGTATCGAACAGGTGCTTGCCTGCGCCGCTCACTGCCGCGTTTCCACGCTTGATGGACAGTGCCGGGTTCAATGCAACTTCCGCCACCGGCTCGGATACCGCGACACCATCGATCAGCCCCTTCCTGTCCTGCTCGGCTGCAAGCAGCGCCGCGCCGCCACCGTTGGACGCGCTGGAAGCAATGACGATGGTGTTGGCCGGCGTTATGGTGACCTGGCGTTTACCGTTCTTGGAAGTGTCGCCGAATTTTTCGTTGAGCACATAGAACGCAAACTCGACTGCCTGCAAGGTGTATTTGCCCCAGTCGCGTTCGGAATTTTGCTGCGAGTGCGCCTGCTTGATTGCAAAACGGTTGGGGAAGGCAGCGTTGAACGCGGCCCGCTCCCGGCCCTTGAGCTGGGCGGTGAAATTCGACGCCTTGCCTGCCGCATCGGCATTGGCTCGCGTGCCGTTCATCAGGTTGACGGTATCGGACTGCAGATCGTGGAAACCGATGCCGCTGCCCTTGTCGCTGTAGGCAACCGCGCAACGCTGCTTCAGCCCCCAGTCCCCTGCCGTGCCGATCGCACCATACACGCCGCGCGAACCCGACGATGTCGCGGTCACGATGCACGGATTGAATTTGTCAAAGTTGGCCGGCACCTGCACCATCAAGGTCACATTGACCCGGCCGCTGCCGTCATCTGCGTAGGCGATGTATTCATCGCCGGCGATCTTGCCGTCGCCAAGCACCGCATTGCCACTGTTGTCGACGTTGGGCCCGAACAGGCGTCCATAGCCACCGTTCGTGGTGACGTCGACCAGTGCGCGGTAGTTGGAGTGAATCGTATTGCGGCGCAACTCGGCCGCAGTGGGATTTGCGGGATCGGCATATGCAGGCGCCGCCCCCTGGATGCCCGTCCATCCAAGACCCGCCGTCAGCAGGTCATCGTTGACGCCGTCGTAGCTTGCCTTCTGTATCGGGCCGAGAAAATCCGGCTTGCGATTGATTTCGTCAGCCACAGCCCCGCCGTGCACCGCGAGCAGGCCCGCGGACACGACAAATGTAATGCACAAAGTTTTACGTGTTGCCATGTTGTCTCGCTCCTTGAAATTTCCGGTTGTCGCCAGCCGGTCAATCGATGATTTTTTCTTATGGAACTACGTACTACAGCATCACTACTACTTGAAACAAAACGCTACAGGGTCATGCCACCGCAAACTTCAATGACGGCGCCATTGATATAGCTCGCCTCATCGGATGCCAGGAAAGCAAACGTATTCGCAATCTCTTCCGGCTTGCCCAACCGCCCCAACGGCACCCGCTCTTCCATCATCCGGATCACTTTTTCCGGGATGTCCTTGATGATCGTCGTCTCGATGAATCCCGGGCATACGGCGTTAACGCGGATGCCGTACTTGCCCAGTTCGCGCGCCCAGGTTTTCGCCATGCCGATCACACCGAACTTGCTTGCGGCATAGTTGGTCTGGCCGAAATTTCCGTAGATGCCGACGATCGACGATGCATTGAGGATCACGCCCGATTTCCGCTCGATCATCGCGTCCACAACTGCACGGGTGCAGTTGAAGGTACCCTTCAGGTTGACGTCGATCACGCGGTCAAACTGCTCGTCGGTCATCTTCTTCAACTGCGCGTCAGCGACGATTCCCGCGTTATTTACCAGCACGTCAATCTGTCCGAACGTCGTCAGGGCGCCGTTCACCATCGCCTCGATGCTGTCAGGCTTCGTCACGTCCACCTTGAAGCCGAGGGCCTGCCCATCCTGCAGACGGATTTCCGCAACGGTCTCTGCCACTGCATCATCAAGATCACAAACAACGAGCTTTGCGCCTTCCTTGGCAAACTTGAGCGCAGTTGCCTTGCCAATTCCCCTGCTTGCGCCGGTAATGAGAGCTACCTTGTTTGTGAGTCGCACTTTTTCTCTCCGCTGTGTTCTTGTATCGAAGGTCCGGCACCATCAAAAGCATGGCAACACACTTGCCTTCGCGATCAGTGTTGCTACTGCAATCGCCATGCCAGCGCACGCAAGTCTTTGAATTAAAAGGAAAAGATAGAAAAAAAAGGAAAACAGAAAGGATCTTGGAGCGACGCCACGGAAGAAATGTGTCTACAAACCATACACTCGCAGCTTATATCTTGTTATGTCGTTGAATAATAACGCCTTTGCGATATGTACAGGATTCGGACAGGTGTCCATTAATTGGACAACAGCTTGAAATCAACAATCTTTTGATAGAGCGTTGCCCGGGATATTCCCAACTGCCGCGCCGCCAGCGCCTTGTTTCCGGCGCTGCTCTCGAGTGCCGCCTGAATCAAGTTCTTCTCCACCTCTGCCACAGCCTCGGCGAGCGGCCGGATGGATGCCTGACCGGCGCGCGCGTCGGCCGCAGGCGTCTGCACCATGGACGGTTTCTTGTCCTCTTCCGGAAGTATCGAGGCAAAGTCTTCCGCCGACAGCGCAATGCTGTCCGTCACCATGCCTGCCTGCTCCAACGCGTTACGGAGCTCGCGCACATTGCCCGGCCAGCTGTACGACGCGAGGAAAGCCCGGGCTGACGGTGTGAGTTCGCGTTGCGGCATGCCGGTGCGGGTTGCAATCTGTTCGAGCAGGTGCTCACACAAGGCATCGAGGTCCGCAATACGCTCGCGCAATGGCGGCAGCACGATCGGAAGCACGTTCAACCTGTAGTACAGATCAGAGCGGAATTTTCCATCCGCAACCAGCTGTTTCAGGTCGTGGCTCGTCGCGGCAATGACACGCACGTCCACCTTCGTGATCCGGTTGGAACCAAGCGGCTCGATCTCCTGTTCCTGCAAAACGCGAAGCAGTTTTGCCTGCACCTGCAATGGCATGTCTCCCACTTCATCGAGGAACAGCGTGCCCCCATCGGCGATCTTGAACTTGCCGTCGCGCCCCTTGCGGTCAGCACCGGTATAGGCACCGGGCGCCACACCAAAAAACTCTGCCTCGAGCAGCGACTCCGGCACGGCAGCGATATTGACGCCCACAAAAGGACGACCGGCGCGGCCGGACGCCGCATGAATGCCATGCGCGAGCAGCTCCTTGCCGGTGCCCGTCTCACCCAGCAGCAGCACTGTCGTATCGAGTTGCGCCGCACGCCGCGCACGATGTTTGAGCTCAAGCGAGGCCGGACTCACTCCAATGAAACTGGAGATCGAATACTTGGTATGGCGCAGCTGCGCGAGTTCTTTCTGGGTGTTCGCCAGCGCCCATTGCAGCTCCGCGAACTTGGACACCAGGGGCTTGAGCCGTTGCAGCCGGTCGTACAGAGCAAAACCGAGTGCACCGACCACGCGGCCGGAATCGTCCTTCAACGGGATACGCATGACGACCAGCGGCTGGTCGCGAATCATCATGATATCGAGCAGGATAGGCTTACCGGTCTGTACGACTTCCCGCATGCGGCTGTTGGGAATGACCTCTTCCACCGCCTTGCCCAGCGCAGCGTCCGGTCCCTCCTTGAGCCCGAGGAAGGCGGCATATTTGTCATTCATCCAGGCGATGCGCCCCTGGTCGTCAACCGCCATCGTTCCTTCGCAGGAATCGTCAAAGAGATCCAGCAAGGACTGCATGCCCACCTGCAGAAATTTGTCCACATCCCACGACGAACCGACAGACGTTTTCATATCATCTCCACCATGTTCTGTGACGCCGAAGAGTATTCGGCGCATTTATTCTGGGTTCCGTGCAATACAGCGGTTCCGGTCCGGTGCTGGCAAAAGCCGGAATGAGAGCCGTTGCTGGCCAATGCCCCGAGCAAGAGGTGCACTGACCAGATGACTCATGCAGCGGGCGTCAGGCCAGGGCAGAACGCAAATTCGCGTGATGTCCTGGCATTTGCAACGCGTTCGCGAGACGGCGGAGTGCCTGTTTCGGCATTATGCGAGGGCGCCCACATTCAGGACTCTCGCATGGGGAATTGCGTGAACGCCGCGTGTCCGACCCGCCTCTGTACACAAAATCAAGCATCCTCACGCATGCAAGACTGCCAATGCCATTTGGGCGGATTATAGATGCAAGCCTGAAGCAGCGTGCATCCGTGGTTTCCACTATTGGCAGAACGGGAAAGTTAAAAATTCTGGCAAGGCGCATCTGGATTACACCATAGGCTGGGCGCGTGGAGCATCGCAGAATCAGGCCGATAGTGACGGGCGCCATTTTTCAGGAGCGCACACATGCAGAAGCGGTGACAGCACGCCCTAACCTGCGCATGAGAGACGCTCTGGCCGAAAACACAAAAAAAGCCGCTGGAAAGCGGCTTTATCAGAAATCCGAGAGCGCCGATCGCGTCGGCGTCATCATGACGATCGCTTCAGAAGATCCAGGATCTCGGACAGTTCATTGCGGATTGCGACCGTATTGACCTCGAGCGGTGGCAGGCCGGCAGTCAGGTCGTCTTCCCCATTGCCATTCGCCATGCGACTGTCGAGCTTGTTTCGCGCGCCGCTGATCGTAAATCCCTGCTCGTACAACAATTCACGGATACGACGAATCAACAGCACCTCGTGATGCTGGTAATAACGCCTGTTCCCGCGCCGCTTCACCGGTTTCAACTGCGTAAACTCCTGCTCCCAGTAACGCAGTACGTGCGGCTTTACGCCGCAAAGGTCGCTGACCTCGCCAATCGTGAAGTAGCGCTTTGCCGGAATCGGCGGCAAAACGACAGCATCGGATTTGACTGGACGCTCGGCCATGGCTTAGATCAGGCGACGCGAGCAAGTGGCTTCTGGCTGGCGACTTCCACCATGCCTTTCAGCTTCTGGCTCGCATGGAAGGTCACCACGCGACGCGCGGTGATCGGAATTTCTTCTCCGGTCTTTGGATTGCGACCGGGACGCTGAGGCTTGTCACGCAGCTGGAAATTGCCGAATCCGGAGAGCTTCACTGCTTCGCCACGCTCCAGCGCATTGCGGATCTCGTCGAAAAATGTCTCGACCATATCCTTCGCTTCGCGCTTGTTCAGGCCGACTTGCTCAAAAAGCAATTCTGCCAGCTCGGCCTTCGTCAGTGTCGGCAGGTCTTTTTCAGCCTGCGTACGCGCCTGCGCCTCCTGCATCGCACGATCGAGATCGGCGGCCAACACGGATTGAAATTCGGCTGAGTTCACGTCATTCATAGTCGTTGTGGTCCCTGCATGCACCTACACTTCACGCACGCAGTTTGGCGCCATGTTTTTTCTCGACGCATGCGACAAATGCAGCCATTGCGGCATCCACTTTGTCGTCTTGCAGAGTAGTCTGAGTATCTTGCAATGTGAAACGGAAAGCAAGGCTTTTTTCGTCATTTTCCAGCCCCTTGCCACGATATTCATCAAATAAAACAATGGCTTGCATGATAGCACAGGCGGGATTCGCTTGCCGTTCGGCAATGAAAGCGTCCATCAAATCCTGCATCGGCACAGATTGTTTGACAACCACAGCGATGTCGCGCGTAACTGCCGGGAACTTCGAAATTTCGCGGTAAACCGGCACTTCTCGCTTTTGCAACGCAGCCGCATCCACCTCAAAAACAACCGGCGCAAGCGGAAGGTCATACTTTTGCTGCCAGCGCGGGTGCAATTCCCCGATAAAGCCGACGACCTTGCCGTCAACAAGAATCTGCGCCGAACGGCCCGGATGCAGCGCCGGGTGCTCAGCCTTGACAAACTGCAAAGCCACGGGGGCGAACAGCGCTTCAAGGTCAGCCTTTACGTCAAAATAGTCGACATTGCGCGTCGCCTGTCCCCACTGCTCATCCGCCACTGGACCATACGCGATAGCCGCAACGCGCTTGGGCTGGTCGTAGCCCGCGACCGACAACGGCCCGTCCTGAATGCTGGAGCTGCGCAGGAACACCGCGCCGACTTCGAACAGGCGCACGCGATTGAGCTTGCGATTGAGGTTGTAGCGCACATTGGCCACCAGGCTTGCAACCAGCGATGAACGCATGACACCCATCTGGCTTGCAATCGGGTTCAGCAAACGGATCGGATTGGTATTTGAAGCAAAATCCGCTTCCCACGCCTCCTCGACGAAGCTGAAGTTCACAACTTCCTGATAGTCCGCATCCGCGAGCTGCCGGCGGATGGCAAACAAAGAGCGCGAATTCTCCGGTGCGAGGCGCATCATGTTCGGTGCCACCGGCGGCAGCGCCGGAATATTCTCGAAGCCGTAGACGCGCGCGATCTCCTCGATCAGATCTTCCTCGATTTCGATGTCGAAGCGGAAGGACGGCGGTACGACCGTAAACGTACCTTCCCCTTGCGTGAACTCGAGTCCGAGGCGCGTGAAGATATCGGCAATCTGTGGATCGCTGATCGACACACCGATCACTTTCACCGCACGTGCAGTGCGGACGGTCACCGGCTTGCGCTCGG
Organism: Noviherbaspirillum agri; assembly: GCF_054780595.1. Classification (NCBI taxonomy): domain Bacteria; kingdom Pseudomonadati; phylum Pseudomonadota; class Betaproteobacteria; order Burkholderiales; family Oxalobacteraceae; genus Noviherbaspirillum; species Noviherbaspirillum agri. Next base: position 492,381 of record NZ_BAAGWA010000004.1, on the reverse strand, counting down.
GCAGATTAATGACGTGGTCGTCCACCGGTCCGACCTGTGTTTCCTTGCCGCCGCAGATCTCCACAATCAATGCAGTAATGCGCTCGATATGCTCGACCGTGGTGGCGTAGTCGACCCCGCGCTCGAATCGATGCGCTGCATCTGTCGAAAAATTGTAACGACGTGCCCGCCCCTGAATCGCCTGCGGCCACCAGAATGCCGCCTCAAGATAGATGTTGGTTGTATCAAGAGATACAGCAGTGGAATCACCGCCCATGATACCGGCCAGTGATTCGATTTCCTTGTTGTCTGCAATGACACCGACCCAGTCGTCCACCTCGACGGTATTTCCGTTCAACAACTTGAGCGACTCGCCCGCCTTGCCCCAGCGCACATCCAGGCCACCATGGATCTTGTCCAGATCGAACACATGGGTCGGACGCCCCAACTCGAGCATGACATAGTTTGAAATATCCACCAGCGCAGAAATCGGGCGCTGACCGCTGCGCTCCAAGCGCCGCTTCATCCAGTCCGGCGTCTGAGCACGCGCATTTACACCACGAATGATCCGGCCCGAAAAACGGCCGCACAAGTCAGGCGCGGAAACCTTGACCGGCAATTTTTCCTGCGAATTGACTGTAACTGCCTTGAATGTCGGTGCCTTCAGAGGCACTCCGGTCAGCGCGGCAACTTCGCGAGCAACGCCCAGCACCGACAGGCAGTCCGCCTTGTTCGGCGTGAGTTTGATCGTAAACTTCAGGTCATTCAACTGGTAATAATCGCGGAAGTTCTGGCCCACCGGCGCGTCTTCCGGCAGGTCGAGCAAACCGCTATGCTCATCCGACAGCTTCAGTTCGCGCGCGGAGCACAGCATTCCCTGCGATTCGACACCACGCAACTTCCCGACCTTGATTTCAAATGGCTTGCCGTCCTCGCCCGGAGGGAGCTTCGCCCCGGCCAACGCACATGCCACCTTCATACCGGCGCGCACGTTTGGCGCACCACAAACGATGTTGAGCAAGGTGCCCGTACCGGCATCGACCTGGCACACGTTAAGGCGATCGGCATTCGGATGCTTGGCGACCTCCACAACTTTCGCCACGACGACGTTCGAAAATGGCGGAGCGACGGGTTCGACCTCTTCCACCTCTAGCCCCGACATCGTCAACAGGTGCGACAACTCGTCCGAAGTCATCTTCGGATCAACCAGGGTACGGAGCCAGCTCTCGGAGAATTGCATAGTAAAGACCTTCAGCCACAGAATCCACAAAGGCAGCCTTTCCTGCAGGAGCAGCCGCCTCAGCGAGGAGTATTAGTTGAATTGTTTCAGGAAGCGCAGATCGCCTTCGTAGAACAGGCGCAGGTCATTGATCCCGTAGCGCAGCATCGTCAGGCGCTCAAGGCCGGAGCCGAACGCAAAACCGATGAACTGCTCTGGATCGAGACCCATGTTGCGCACCACGGTGGGATGCACCTGCCCTGCGCCGGACACTTCAAGCCAACGCCCCTTCAGGGGGCCGCTACCGAAAGCAATGTCAATCTCGGCAGAAGGCTCTGTAAACGGGAAGTAGGACGGGCGGAAGCGCACCTGCAGGTCATCCGTCTCAAAGAACGCTTTCACAAAATTCAGGTACACGCCCTTGAGGTCTGCAAAACTGATGTCATCGGCGATCCACAGGCCCTCTACCTGATGAAACATCGGTGAGTGCGTCGCATCGCTGTCGACGCGATAGGTACGTCCAGGCGCGATCACCTTGATCGGCGGTTTGTTCATGCGGGCATAGCGCACCTGCATCGGACTAGTATGCGTACGCAGCAGCAATGGTTTGCCCTGCGTATCCTTGCCGTCCACATAGAACGTGTCCTGCATCGAACGTGCCGGATGATTCTCCGGACTGTTCAGAGCGGTGAAATTGGTCCAGTCAGTTTCGATCTCAGGGCCATCGGCCACATCGAACCCGATTGAGCGAAAAATTTCTTCGACGCGTTCCCAGGTGCGCATTACCGGATGAATGCCACCCTTGCCGCACCCGCGCCCCGGCAGTGTCACATCAATGGCTTCTGCATTCAGGCGTGCCTGCATCTGCGCATCTGCCAGCGCTTCGCGCCGTGCGTTCAGCGCCGCCTCGATCTTTTCCTTGGCCGCATTGATGATTGCACCTTGCACCTTGCGCTCCTCCGGCGCAAGCTTGCCCAAGCCCTTCATCTGTTCGGTGATCTGCCCGGTTTTGCCCAGGTATTTGGCCTTCGCATTCTCCAGCGCCGTCGCATCTTCTGCAGCAGCAAAATCGGTTTGTGCTTGGACAACAATTTGTTCTAGGGAATTCATGCGGCTTTTTCGCCCCGAAAAGGCGTCTAAAAACGACGATTCAAAATAAAACGGGGCACAGGTGTGTGACCTCTGCCCCGCTTATCTTTGCAGTGCCGCCGTCCGACGGCACATGCGATCACAACACTCAAGCAGCGATGTTGGCCTTCACCTGGTTGACAATGGCGGCAAATGCCGGCTTGTCCATCACAGCCATATCTGCCAGAACCTTGCGGTCAAGGCCGATGTTGGCTTTCTTGAGGCCGTTCATGAACACGCTGTATGTAACACCATGCTCGCGCGTAGCTGCGTTGATACGGGTAATCCACAGCGCACGGAACACGCGCTTCTTGTTACGGCGGTCACGGTATGCATACTGACCGGCACGCATGACCGCCTGCTTGGCGATGCGGAATACGGTACTGCGACGACCACGATAGCCTTTGGCTTGGTCAAGAACTTTCTTATGACGGGCCCGTGCGGTAACCCCACGTTTTACTCGAGGCATATTAGCTCCTTGGTGAGGTTAAGCGAACGGCATCATTGCGCGGATGGAGTCCATGTTTGTCTCATGAACGTCCACTGCACCGCGCAATTGGCGTTTGTTCTTGGTGGTTTTCTTGGTCAGGATATGACGCTTGAAGGCTTGACCGCGCTTGACGGTACCGCCCGGACGCACGCGAAAGCGCTTTTTCGCGCTGCTCTTCGTCTTCATTTTTGGCATGACAATATCTGTCCTCTCGGACAGCTCCGTTTTTTAACATGATTGCAGGTGGCAATACTTCATTGCTCTTGGATGCCTGCTTTCACTTGTTGAGTGGCGAACTGATGCCGCCACTATTTGCGCGACCTGTTCATCTCTGAGCAGGAAGCACGAATTCTATTTTTTCTTCTTGGGCGCCAGCACCATCACCATCTGGCGACCTTCCATCTTGGGAAACTGCTCGACTTGGCCGTGCGGCTCGAGGTCGGACTTCAAGCGCTCCAGCATCCGCATACCGATATCCTGATGCGCCATCTCACGCCCACGGAACCGTAAAGTGATCTTGGTCTTGTCACCTTCCTCAAGGAACTTGATCAGGTTACGCAACTTGATGTTGTAGTCACCATCATCAGTCCCCGGACGGAATTTAACTTCCTTGACCTGGATAACCTTTTGCTTCAGCTTCGCCTCGTGGGCTTTCTTCTGCTCCTGATATTTGAACTTGCCGTAGTCCATCAAGCGACAAACCGGCGGATTCGCGGTAGGTGCAATCTCCACCAAATCGACATTTGCCTCTTCCGCCAAGCGGAAAGCTTCAGCAAGACTGACGATACCAAGAGGTTCGTTATTAACCCCAGTGAGACGCAATTCCGGCACAGTAATTTCGCCGTTAATGCGATGCGACTTTTCAGTAGCTATTGCAGTTTCCTTTAAAAATCAAATAATTAAGCCGTGCTTCGCGCTTGAAGGGTTTACCCTCAGACTTTGGTGTCGACTTCACTTTTTAGTCGCTCCACCAGTGCGCCAACCGGCATTACACCCAAGTCGACGTTGCCTCGCGCACGCACGGCCACTGTGTGTGCATCCCGCTCCTTGTCGCCGACTACGACGATATAAGGCAATTTTTGCATGGAATGCTCGCGTATTTTATAGGTTATTTTCTCGTTGCGCAAATCGAGATGCACCCTAAACCCTTGTTTTTTCAGGTTTTGTGCGATGCCTTGAGCATAGTCAGCCTGTGCATCGGAGATATTCAAGACCGCCACCTGTACCGGCGCCAACCACAGCGGCATTGCGCCAGCGTGATTTTCGATCAGGATGCCCACAAAGCGTTCCATCGAGCCGACAATTGCCCGATGCAGCATCACAGGCACCTTACGCGTGTTGTCATCCGCCACATATTCCGCGCCGAGACGACCAGGCATCGAGAAGTCAACCTGCATCGTACCAACCTGCCAAGGACGACCGAGCGAGTCCTTCAAGTGGTACTCGATCTTCGGACCGTAGAATGCCCCCTCGCCCGGCAACTCTTCCCAGGTAACGCCACAAACGCGCAGCGCAGAACGCAAGGTTTCCTCTGCTCGATCCCAGGTTTCGTCTGAGCCGATACGACTGTCGGGACGAAGTGCAATCTTGATCGAAATTTCGGTGAAGCCAAAATCCTTGTAGACGCGCATTGCCTGCTGATGAAAGGCCGTCACTTCGCCTTCAATCTGCTCTTCAGTACAGAAAATATGCCCGTCATCCTGGGTAAAGCCACGCACACGCATAATCCCATGCAACGCCCCGGATGGCTCGTTTCGGTGACATTGCCCAAACTCACCATACCGCAACGGCAGATCCCGGTAGCTGCGCAGGTCGGAGTTATAAATCTGCACATGCCCCGGACAATTCATCGGCTTGAGCGCGTAATTGCGGTTTTCCGACTCGGTCACGAACATGTTTTCCCGGTAATTCTCCCAGTGCCCGGTTTTTTCCCACAAAGTTCGGTCGAGAATCTGCGGCGCCTTCACCTCCTGGTAGCCGTTTTCCTGATACACGCGGCGCATGTACTGCTCAACCTGCTGCCAGATGATCCACCCCTTGGGATGCCAGAAAATCAGGCCCGGAGCCTCATCTTGAAAATGGAAAAGATCAAGCAACTTGGCCAGCTTGCGGTGGTCACGCTTCTCCGCCTCTTCCAGCATGTGCAAATAGGCTTCCTGCTCCTCCTTTTTTGCCCACGCAGTCCCGTAAATACGCTGCAGCATCTCGTTCTTGGAGTCACCGCGCCAGTATGCGCCGGCCACCTTCATCAGCTTGAATACCTTCAACTTGCCGGTGGAAGGCACATGGGGACCGCGGCAGAGATCGGTGAACCTGCCTTCGGAATAAAGCGAGACATCCTCGCCTTGCGGAATCGATTCGATGATCTCTGCCTTGTACACCTCGCCAATCGACTTGAAGTAGGCTATCGCCTCGTCGCGCGGAAGCACTTTACGCGTTACTGGCTCGTCCTTTTTGGCGAGCTCGGCCATCTTTTTTTCAATTGCCTGCAGGTCCTCCGGAGTGAAAGGCCTCTTATACGAAAAATCGTAGTAGAAGCCGTTATCAATGACCGGTCCAATCGTCACCTGCGCCTCAGGGAACAATTCCTTGACCGCATAGGCCAGCAGGTGCGCCGTAGAATGACGAATTACTTCCAGCCCATCTGCATCCTTGTCGGTGACAATTGCAAGATCGGTGTCGCGATCGATCAAATGCGAAGTGTCGACCAGCTTGCCATCCACGCGACCAGCCAGAGCCGCCTTGGCAAGGCCAGCGCCAATGCTGGCAGCCACTTGAGACACCGTCACCGGCACGTCGAATTGACGCTGAGAACCGTCTGGAAGTCGAACTGAAATCATTTTGCGCTCCATGTCAGTGCGGGATATGACTGACGCAAGAAAACTGCGGACGAAAAAAAACGCGGACTAGCCGCGCTTTTTCACTGCAATGACGAAAAAGATCCCGACTAGCGTCGCTCACAAACCATTTTAGTGGTAGTTCGCGGTGTCATAACCGGGCTGCCTTTCTCGCTCTTACAAATTACTGCTTGTTCGTTGGTAGGCTCGATTGGACTCGAACCAACGACCCCTACCATGTCAAGGTAGTGCTCTAACCAGCTGAGCTACGAGCCTAAAGAAGCGAAATTATAGCGGCAATTTTTCATTTTAGCTAGTCCCTTTGATTTCTTGCGGCAAATCTCTTCGGTTACCTGCGCTGAACGAGGCAGGTGCCGTCAACGTTGGATACCGGATTGGCTTTGCGCCACATCTAATGTGCTGCAAAATGTTGATCAATCTCTACCCTCGCCCGTTCAAGCCAACAATTATCATTCCGCATGAAGTCTGATCCTCGTAACGCGTCCACCAGTCACCTGCACGCGCATCGCACCGGCGACGCCTCCTATCATCATGTCGCCGAGGGGCGAAACCAGAAAGTGCTTGCCTGGTCGGTGGGACTCACACTCAGTTTTGCCTTGGTCGAGGTCATTGCAGGCTTCTGGGCGAACTCGCTCGCGCTTATTTCGGACGCGGGTCATATGGTTACGGATGCAAGCGCACTCGGCCTCGCATTAATTGCTCAATTGATTGCAAAGCGCCCCCCGTCCGCCAAGCATTCATTTGGCTTCGGCCGGGCGGAGGCGCTGGCAGCCTTCGTCAATGGCTTGGCGATGCTCGTGCTGGTTGGATGGATTACCGTCGAAGCGATTCAGCGCTTTTTGGCGCCTGAATCGGTAAAAGGCCAAGCGGTATTTGCAGTTGCACTGATCGGCCTCGTCGTGAACGTAGTAGTTGCATGGGTGCTTTCACATGACAAGCAAAGCATCAATACCAAAGCGGCATTGGTACATGTTTTCGGCGATCTGTTGGGCTCCGTCGCTGCACTGGTTTCCGGTGTCGTCATTTACTTCACCGGATGGCTTCAGATCGACCCGTTATTGTCACTCGTCGTATCGGCATTGATTCTGAAATCCACCTTGAGCGTACTGCGCACGTCCTACCACTTCCTAATGGAGGGCGTGCCGCATCATATCGACTATCTTCAAGTCGGCAATGATCTGTCGACGATCAACGGCGTCCTATCTGTGCATGATCTGCATGTCTGGGAAATGTCACCGGGCGAACCCGCCTTGATAGGTCACCTGGAAATTACCGACATGCATCAGTGGCCGGAGATCCTCAGGGAGATCAAGTCGATGCTATTGTCGAAACACGGCATCGATCACATCACACTTCAGGCCGAACTGTCAGCTCCTCCGCAGGGCACTGAGGATCATTAATGCCGCTGCACGTCCAGAACGCCGGTGACGTCACGAATGACGGACATTGCCTTCTGAAGCTGCGCAGTTGAAGAGATTTCTGCCGTAAAGGACATGCGTGCCTGCCCTTTAGCGCTTTGCGTGCTGACGCCAATCACGTTGATTTTCTCCCGCGAGAGAACCTCGGAAATATCGCGCAGCAAACCCTGACGGTCGTTGGCCAGAATAAAGATATCAACCGGATAGACCGTATCCTTGCCCGACTCACCCCAAGTCGTCTGGATAACGCGCTCCAACGCCTTCATCCGCATCTGTGCAAGATTCTTGCAGTTTGCGCGATGAATCGATACACCTTTGCCACGGGTGATAAAGCCAACGATTTCATCCGGTGGCGCGGGCTTGCAGCATCGAGCAAGCTGCGTCATCAATCCTTCGGTACCGACCACGAGCACACCTGATTTGGCGCCTTGCGCGACGCTGGAAGCGCGACTCTTGTTGGGGACGACCGTATCGGCCGCTGGCGTCTTGTCAGCAGTTTTATGCGCGTCATCCGCATGGAGCACATGCTCGATATTGCGCAAGCTGAACTCTTCCTTGCCCACCGCGAGAAACAAGTCATCCACCTTTGCAAAACCAAGCTTGTGTGCCAGTTCCTCCAAGTTGATTGCTGTCTTGCCCTCGCGCTGGAGCGTTTTCTCCACCAGTGCACGACCATGCGCAAGCGTTTCCTGTTGTTCGATCGCATTGAACCATGCGCGAACCTTGGCGCGCGTCCGTGAGCTGGCAACATACCCCGGGCTGAGCCAATCTCGGGACGGCCCTGCCGCAGCGGCTGCCCCTCCCCTTGCCGTAATGATCTCCACCGTCTGGCCATTCTTGAGCGGCGTATTCAGCGGCACCATCGCGCCATCCACGCGTGCACCGCGGCAGCGATGGCCGATGTTCGTGTGCAGATGATAGGCAAAATCGATCGGTGTCGCCCCAGTGGGCAATTCGATCACACGTGCCTGCGGCGTCAGAACATAGATCCGGTCATCAAGCGCAGCGGACTTGAGCTTCTCCACCCACTCGCGCTGCATGTCTTCCTGCCCGACGACGGCGTCGGTAATTTCGCTCTTCCATGCGAGAAGCTGCCTCAGCCATGCGATCTTTTCGTCGTACTTTTGCGCCGAAAAACTGGAACCGCCGCTCTCCTTGTAGCGCCAGTGCGCGGCCACGCCGTACTCAGCGAAGCGGTGCATCTCATGCGTGCGGATCTGCACTTCGAGGGCACGCCCATCATCGGCAATAACCACGGTATGCAGCGACTGGTATCCGTTGGATTTCGGCCGGGAGATGTAATCGTCGAACTCCTCGGGGATCGGCGTCCAGATATCGTGAACGAGTCCGAGCACCGCGTAGCAGGTCTTTACATCGTCAACAATGACACGAAACGCGCGCACATCGTACAACTCGGAGAAATCCAGTGATTTGCCGCGCATCTTGTTCCAGATGCTGAAAATATGCTTCGGCCGTCCAAACACTTCAGCCTTGATACCCGCAGATGCCAGTTCGGATTTCAGCCGTGCGATTGCGGTGTCAACAAAACTCTCTCGCTCGATGCGCTTCTCTTCCAGCATCTTGGCGATACGCTTGTAAACCGCCGGCTCCAGGAAACGGAAAGCAAGATCCTCCAGTTCCCACTTCAGCTGCCACACACCGAGGCGGTTCGCTAGCGGCGCATAAAGATCCAAGGTCACGCGTGCGTAGGAATGCGTCCTTTCGTTCTCCAGTTTGAGTTCGGCAAAGTAGCGCAGGGTCGTCACTCGTGATGCGAGGCGCACCAGCACGACGCGCATGTCGGACGCCATCGCAAGCAGCATCTTGCGGAGGGTTTCGAGCTGCTCACCTGCCTGTTGCGCAGCATTCTTTCCCTTTACAACTTCCTGATAACCGAACGTCTGGTCATGCAAGCGCATCAACTGCCGGACCCCTGAAACAAGATCCGCGATTTCCGTCCCGAACCTGGCTTCAAGTGCGACAGCTGCGTTTGAGTCGAGGATAGGCAACTCAAATAGCAGGCCCGCGATCCGTGTGTCTGCGTCGGTGTTGAGATGCGCAAGTGTTGCAGCAACACCTTGTGAAAATTCGAGCGCATTCTGACCGGTCGACACGTTCTTGTCGCGATATATCGGCTCGATGAACGCAAGCGCATCGAGCACGCGCGCACCGTCCTCCGCAGTCAGGCCGGATGAGAGTTGAGCCTGTGTATCGCTCTGGGTTGCCGCAATAGAGACCATTTCAATGGCTATTTCTGGGCAGCGGTGACGATCATTTCAACCAGCCACTCGGGTTTCGCAAGCTTGGCTTCCACAGTCGCGCGCGGCGGAGAGTTGCCCTCCGCAACCCATTCGCTCCAGACGGCGTTCATGCCGGCGAAGTTATTCATGTCGGAGATATAAATCTGGCACATCAGGATGCGGGATTTGTCACTTCCAGCCTCGGCCAGCAGTCGATCGATGTGCGACAGCACTTCACGTGTCTGCCCGGCGATGTCCTGCTTGACATCTTCCGCAATTTGCCCGGCAAGGTAGACAGTGCCGTTATGTATGGCGACTTCTGAGAGGGTTTTACCTACATGCAAACGTTTTATCGTCATGGCGCTTCAAATTTTTTGGCGTGCGCAAATAATGCGTCGCACGACACTATCCAAGTAGAAATTCTCTTGCAACGGCGATCTGCTCGGAATGGACAAATGTGGGTGCGTGTCCAATGCCCGGAAACTCCACTAGCTTCGCTTTCGGTCCACGGGTGGCCATGGCCTGCGCGACCTCCTTCGTCACCAAATCGGACTCCGCGCCACGCACGAGCAGCGTCGGGCAGGCAATTGCGTCATATGCCATCCATAACACTGCTTCGGCATGCTGTGCACTTTCCGGTGTCGTTCCCTTGAAAGGCATTGCCAGCTTCAGGTCATAGTGCCGAATCCATTGACCGTCGGTATCCTGTCGGAGCACATCGGAAGCCAATTTGCGCCACTCTTCGTCTGAGTGCGGTCCAAACGGCCCGGAAATTTTCCTGATGTAATGCACTGCCTCGTCAAATGTCGAAAACCGAACCGCTTCACCGATATATTCTGCGATCCGCGACAGTGCGACCGCATTCAGTGCTGGTCCCACATCATTCAGGATCAACTTGCGTATCGGGCTATCCTTCAAGGAAGCTAATCCCATCCCGATCAGGCCGCCCATCGAAGTGCCGAACCAATGTACTGTCTCGGCATTCAAGCGCGCAAGCAAGGTCACCATGTCGCTAACGTATTGCGGAATCTGGTAGTACTGCGGATCACGCAACCAATCCGAGCGACCGCGCCCAACCACATCGGGGCACACCACGCGGTAATCCTGGCAAAGCTCCCTGGCAAGACTGTCGAAGTCATCCGAGACGCGCGTGACGCCATGCACGCATACCAGCACCTTCGGATTCTGCGGGTCGCCCCACTCCTTGTAGACCATCTTGTGCAAGCCCGCAGGTGACAAACACTGAACGGTTCTGATATGAGCTTGAGTCATTTTGTCGAGTATCGTTTTTATCCGCTTGCCATTCTCACATTTTACTGGTCGTTCCGCTTAAAATCCTACTTCAGTTAGCCGCAATTCCAAATTTCATTCGCAGAGGACATCATGCAAGGCACCATGCACAAAGGGAAAACAGCGCTCGTCACCGGCTCCACATCCGGTATCGGCCTGGGAATCGCCAGATCATTCGCAGCCCAAGGCGCGAATGTCGTTCTCAACGGCTTTGGAGACATCAAGGAGATTGAAGCGCTGCAAGCACTGATTCGCGATGAATTCAGCGTGCAAACGGCCTATCACAATGCCGACATGTCCAAGCCAGGTGAAATCGAAGCCATGATGAAATTTGCTGCCGAGCGTTTCGGCAGCGTTGAGATTCTCGTGAACAATGCCGGCATCCAGCACGTCGCCAATGTCGAAGATTTTCCGGTTGAAAAATGGGATGCAATCATCGCGATCAACCTCAACTCGGCATTTCACACGACACGACTTGCCCTGCCTGCCATGAAGGCAAAGAACTGGGGCCGGATTATCAACATCGCGTCCGTCCACGGCTTGGTAGGATCGGCACAGAAGTCGGCGTATGTCGCAGCAAAACACGGTATCGTTGGCTTTACCAAAGTGACGGCGCTTGAGACCGCCCATACCGGGGTGACCTGCAATGCCATCTGCCCGGGATGGGTACTTACACCGCTGGTGCAAAAGCAGGTTGATGCCCGCGCAGCACAACAAGGCTTGTCCAACGATGATGCGAAAAAGAGCTTGCTATCGGAGAAGCAACCATCAGGCGAGTTTGTATCACCGGAGCAGCTGGGTGAGCTTGCTGTTTTCCTGTCTAGCGACGCAGCATCTCAGGTGCGCGGCGTTGCCTGGAACATGGACGGCGGATGGGTGGCACAGTAAAGAATTGGTCGACTGGCGGCATGACTGCGCGTCTGTCGCCGAGTTGGAGTGTTTTCGCGACGCTCAATTGATAAAGAAAAACGGCGCCCACAAGCGCCGTTTTTCATTGAGATAACGTCGGCAATCACTGCACTGCGCTGACGTCAAGCTCCGCGCCGGTTTTCTCGATGATCTCTTCCTTGGTTACACCAGGAGCCAGTTCCACCAGCTTCAATCCTGACGGCATCACATCGATCACACCGAGGTCAGTGATAATACGGTTGACGACACCAACGCCTGTCAGCGGCAAGTCGCACCTCTTCAAAATCTTGTGAGAGGTCCTTCCGTCCTTGGCCTTTGCAACGTGCTCCATCAGAACCACGACGCGTTTGACGCCAGCCACGAGATCCATCGCGCCACCCATGCCCTTGACCATCTTGCCCGGAATCATCCAGTTCGCGAGGTCACCGTGTTCACTGACCTGCATCGCGCCCAAGATCGCAATGTTGATCTTGCCGCCGCGGATCATCGCAAAGGAATCTGCAGAACTGAAGAAGGACGAACCGGGGAGCGCTGTCACGGTCTGCTTGCCGGCATTGATCAAATCGGAATCAACTTCATCTTCCGTCGGGAAAGGCCCGATGCCAAGCAGGCCGTTTTCCGACTGCAGCCACACTTCAATGTCCTTCGGCACGTAATTGGCGACCAATGTCGGAAGGCCAATACCGAGGTTGACGTAGAAACCGTCCTGCAATTCCTTCGCCGCGCGTGCGGCCATTTCATCACGAGTCCATGCCATGTTCATTCTCCCTTACTTTGCGCGCGTGGTGCGTTGTTCGATGCGTTTTTCCGGCGTTGCATTGACCACAATGCGATGCACGAAAATGCCAGGAGTATGAACTTGGTCCGGATCGATCTCACCGGTTTCGACCAGCTTCTCGACTTCAACAATGGTGATTTTTCCGGCCATGGCAACGTTCGGGTTGAAGTTGCGGGAGGTTTTGCGAAACACGAGATTGCCGACCTTGTCGGCCATGTATGCCTTCACGAGCGATACGTCGGCAACGAGCGACCGCTCCATCACATACTGCTCGCCGTTGAATTCGCGCACTTCCTTGCCTTCGGCAACGATAGTGCCAACGCCGGTCTTGGTAAAGAACGCCGGAATCCCCGCTCCACCTGCACGCAGTTTCTCTGCGAGCGTACCTTGCGGTGTGAATTCCAGTTCCAGTTCGCCGGCCAGGTATTGGCGTTCGAACTCCTTGTTTTCGCCGACGTACGACGAGATCATTTTCTTGATCTGGCGGGTGCTCAGCAACTGCCCAAGGCCGAAACCGTCGACGCCCGCATTATTCGAAATTGCGGTCAGGTTCTTGGCACCTGAATCCCGCAACGCCGCGATCAACGCCTCGGGAATGCCGCACAGCCCAAAGCCGCCGACGGCAATAGTCTGTCCATCCTTGACAATGCCGGCCAAAGCGCTGGCAGCATCAGGGTAAACTTTGTTCATATCGACCCCTCTTCTCGTAGAAAATACCCGTAACCGGGCTGTTTTAATGTGTTCGCCAGCATATGATGGTGGACTAGGCCGTGCAATACGGTAAAAATACGAATTTATCTATAAGAAAGCGCCCGCAAAGCCATGAGCGCGCCATTTCAGATCGACTACGAGACAATCTTCAAGCAAGCACCAGTAGGAATGTGCGTGTCGCAGCACCGGGTCATCCATGCATGCAATGACACATTGGCGAAAATGTTCGGCTACCAGCCCGCCGACCTCGTCGGCCAGTCTTTCCGGGTGTTGTATCCCACACTGGATGAATTTGAACGCACCGGCGCCCGCATTGTTCCGATCATGAGTGCCAAGGGGTATTACTCGGACGAGAGAATCATGAAACGGGCTAATCAGGAGCTATTCTGGTGCCATGTCAGCGGGCGTGCCTTGATCCATGATGACCCGCATGCGGCAGGAATCTGGACATTCGAGGATCTCAGTGCCAAGCGTCCTGTCACCGCAGAATTGACGCCGCGCGAGCGGGAAATCGCTGCCTTGCTCGTGGAGGGGAAGACGAGCAAATTGATCGCGCGGCAGATCGGGCTCAGTCCACGCACCGTCGAAATGCATCGCGCAAGGCTGATGCGCAAATTCTCCGCATCGACATCAAGTGAGCTTGTGCATCGCCTTGTCGGCATGACCGCGTGACAGGCCTGGCAGGTTAAGTCAGGCGCGACGCGTTACTTCTCCGGCTCTGCCAGAAGCGCGCGAACCCGATCCGGTAACGGAACAGATTTTTCTGACGGAAAATTCACCCAGACGACCTTGGCGCCGCCCTGCGATGCAAGCACATCCGGTTCGTCAAGACGACGAATCTCCTGATAAGTCTCGAAACTGGACCGCCCCGGAACACCGACATAAGTTCGCACCTCGATCTCGCCCGGATACTTCAGCTGTTTGATAAACGTGCAATGCGCGTTGATGATCACCGGCCCTTCCCCGTTCGGATCGGGATCGCAGCCGGCTTCGGTAAACCATTCGATACGCGCCTGCTCGAGGTAGCGGAAATAGACCGTGTTGTTGACATGCCCCATCGCATCCATGTCCCCCCAACGGATCGGCATGCGCATCGTATGGACGAGTTTTTTAATAACCATTTTTTTTGGGATGTCGAAAGGTTACTGAGCGCTCATTCCATCGTCTGCGGTGATGATTGCACCGTTGATGAACCGGGATTCATCGGATGCCAGCAGTAGCAGCAAACCGTCGAGATCTTCCGGCTGGCCCAAGCGCTTTCGAGGGAGCATATTGATCAGTGTGCGACCTTGCTCGGTCTCGAAATGATCTTGATTGATTTCCGTACTAATGTATCCGGGGCAGATCGCATTCGTATTAATGCCGTAGCGCCCCCATTCCACTGCCATCGATTTCGTCATATGTACGACGGCCGCCTTGCTCATGCAATAGATACCGATTTGCGGCAGCACCCTCAGCCCTGCCACCGACGCAATATTGATGATCCTGTGCTGTTTTTTCGGATCTCCCTTCGCGCGTGCGATCATCCGTTTCGCCGCCTCCTGCGCGACAAAAAAAGCGCCACGCTGGTTGGTATCCATGACAAACGCGTAGTCTTCCGGCGTCACGTCCACCAGCCGTTGTGTTGTCGACACGCCGGAATTATTGACCAGGATATCAATAGGCCCTGCCTCTGTTTCCGCATGCGCGATCGCGGACTTGATACTGGCGTAATCCGTCACGTCTAGCGCAACGACATGCGCCGCGCCTCCCTCTGCTTCGATCTCTGCCCGCAGCTCCTTGAGACGCTCTGTCCTGCGCGAAGCGAGGACCACCTGTGCGCCGGCCTCAGCGAGAGCCTTGGCAAAGCGAGCTCCCAAACCACTCGATGCGCCGGTAATCAGGGCGATCTTCCCCTCGAAATTCATCTCGATTCCCACAGAATTCTCCTTGCTATTGTCTTGTGACTGACTGTGCTGTGTTATGGAGACGTTATCATTACACGAATGGCGCCCGATTAGAGTCTCATGTCTAGCATTCTCGGGGAAAATCCATGACAATTAGCACACTCGTTCGATAATTTTAACTACGGCGGTATGACCATGACTCAAACCCAGAACCTGATAGAACAATACGGCCCGCGCGAATCGATGGAATATGACGTCGTCATCGTCGGTGCCGGGCCTGGCGGCCTGGCGACCGCAATCCGCCTCAAGCAACTGGCCGCCGAACAAGGCAAGGACGTTTCCGTGGTCGTGCTTGAAAAAGGTTCGGAACCCGGTGCACATATCATCGCCGGTACCGTGATGGACCCACGCGCCATGAACGAACTCTTCCCGAACTGGAAGGAGCTGGGTGCACCGCTGAACCAGCCCGTCACCCGCGACGACATCCTGTTCCTCAGCGAGACGGGTGCAAAACGTACACCGGACTTCCTTGTTCCACGCAACTTCCACAACGATGGCAACTACGTCATCAGCCTCGGCAACCTGGTCCGCTGGCTGGCGCAGCAGGCAGAAGCACTTGGCGTAGAAATCTTCCCCGGATTCACCGCAGCAGAAATCCTGTATGACGACAAAGGTGCGGTCAGGGGTGTTGCCACCGGCAACATGGGCATTGGCAAAGACGGAGAGCCAACCGAAGCTTTCCAGCTCGGCATGGAGCTGCTCGGCAAATACACGATTTTTGCGGAGGGTGCGCGCGGCCATCTCGGCAAGCAGTTGATCGCGAAGTACAAGCTCGATGCAGGCAAGGATCCGCAAAGTTTCGCCATCGGTATCAAAGAGCTGTGGGAAATCGATCCATCGAAAGCACAACCCGGCCTGGTAGTTCACACCGCAGGCTGGCCGATGGACAAGGAGACGTTCGGCGGCGGCTTCCTCTATCACACCGACGACAACAAGGTCACGCTCGGCTTCGTTATCGGCCTCGACTACAAGAATCCGTGGATGAGCCCGTTCGAGGAGATGCAACGCTGGAAAACCCATCCAAGCATTCGTGCGCATATCGAGGGCGGCAAACGCATCGGCTATGGTGCCCGCGCGATTAACAACGGCAGCCCGCAGGCGCTTCCCAAGACCGTATTCCCTGGCGGTGCATTGATCGGTTGCGATGCCGGCTATATGAACGCCGCACGGATCAAGGGCAGCCATACGGCCATCAAGAGCGGCATGCTGTGTGCGGAAGCGCTGTTTGCTGCGGTGACTGCAGGACGTTCCGCGGACGAGCTGGCAGCTTATCCCGAAGCCTATGAGAAGAGCTGGTTGGCAGAGGAACTGCAACAGACGCGGAATTTCAAGCTTTGGTTCAAGAAAGGCTCATTGATGGGCCCGCTCATGACAGGCATCGAACAGTGGCTGTTGCCGAAGATCGGCGTCAAGAGCCCGCCGTGGACCCTGCATCGCGACAAGCCGGATCACGTCTATCTGCAACCAGCAGACCAGTGCGAGAAGATCAGCTATCCAAAGCCCGACGGCAAACTGACCTTCGACCGACTCAGCAGCGTTTTCATTTCCAATACCAACCATGAAGAGAACCAGCCTGCCCACCTGACGCTCAAGGACCCGACCGTTCCGGTGAAAATCAACCTGGCGAAATTCGCTGGTCCGGAGAGCCGCTATTGCCCAGCCGGTGTTTACGAGTTCGTGAAGAGCGAAAGTGGCGAGGATCGCTTGCAGATCAACGCGCAAAATTGTGTGCATTGCAAGACATGCGATATCAAGGATCCGACGCAGAACATCGTGTGGGTAACGCCGGAAGGTGGTGGCGGGCCGAACTACTCGGGAATGTAAAAAGTAAAAAAGCCGCATTTGCGGCTTTTTTATTGAGCTTTTGCCCGGAATATCACTGGTTCCATACGCCCGCCAGAATCTTCTCCAGCCAGAATGAACCGATGATGGTCTTGACGTCAGTGACCTTGCCTTCTTTTATCCATCCCAGCACTTCCGGAACAGAAGCGCGGAAAGTTTCAAGGAACTCCCCATCATCGAGTTTACGCTCGCCAG
Organism: Noviherbaspirillum agri; assembly: GCF_054780595.1. Classification (NCBI taxonomy): domain Bacteria; kingdom Pseudomonadati; phylum Pseudomonadota; class Betaproteobacteria; order Burkholderiales; family Oxalobacteraceae; genus Noviherbaspirillum; species Noviherbaspirillum agri. Next base: position 475,378 of record NZ_BAAGWA010000004.1, on the reverse strand, counting down.
CAACGAGTCCGCGGGCGACGAAAATATCCAAGTGCTCATCCGAATATGCAATCGCATTATGGATCTTGCATACGAATTTCCAGTCGTTCGCCGTATAGCCTGTCTCTTCAAGCAGTTCGCGCTTTGCACAATCAAGAGGATCCTCCTCCGGATCGATCTTGCCCGCCGGGAATTCCACAAAAACCTGTTGCAACGGGTAACGAAACTGGCGCTCCAATAACACTGACCCGTCTTCAAACAACGGGAGAATGACTACTGCACCCGGGTGGCGGATGTACTCGCGCGTCGACTGCTTTCCGTCGGGGAGGAGAACCGTATCACGCTGAATCTTCAGAAAATGGCCGTCATATGCGACGCTTCCGTCGACTTTATGTTCTTTGAGGTCCAGGTCCACTCGATCACTCCGGTCTAGGAATTCAAAGGACTTATTTTACTTCGGTAAGTCTTTTGACGTTCACTCAACGTCAAGCGTGGTGCTTGCGCAGATAGCGCACAACAAAGCCGGGATAAGCGAGGACAAGGAAGAGGCAGACGGTGATTGCATAGAACTCCCACTGCTGCACAAAGACATTACCGATACGCGCTTCGAGTAGGTAAGCGACGCCTCGGACAACGAAATAAAGAATAACGAGTTCGATTAACCGCAGCCAGAACGGTTTAGCCTGCCGGCCAATTGGCATGACAAGGAAAAGGCGCTCATTCATAAACGGCAGGTTGGCGGCCAAAGCCGCCAACAGAATTACAAACCAGCTCAATAGAGAGACGTCCACTGGAGTATTGCGCCAACTCGATCGAAATTAGCTTCCGAGCGTCTGGACAATTGCCGTAGCGCATACAGCCATTAAAGGGCCAGGGAGAATGCCAAGAGCCAGAATGGCCACGCCGTTCACGCTCAAGGCCAAACGCATGTCGCCAGTCGCCACAATCTTTGAATTATCCACGGGCTCGTCAAAGTACATCGCCTTGACGACACGGAGATAGTAGAAAGCGCCCACCAACGACAGCATTACGGCGACCACTGCGAGCCATACCTGGCCAGTACTCAACACGGCCTGAAGTACTGCGAGCTTCGCATAGAAGCCCACTGCCGGAGGAATGCCGGTAAGGGAAAACATCAACAGCAACATGACGAAAGCGAACCACGGGCTACGCTGGTTCAACCCCTTGAAGTCATCAATGTTCTCCGCCTCAAATCCGGAACGGGCAAGCAGCATGATCACACCGAATGTGCCCAGCGTTGTCAGAACGTAAGTAATCGCATAGAACAACGCAGAGCTGTACGCATTACCAGCGGACGAAACATTGCCGTCAACTACACCAGACAACAAGCCAAGCAGCATGAAACCCATTTGTGCAATCGTTGAATATGCAAGCATGCGCTTCAGGTTGGTCTGGACGATTGCAGTGATATTACCCACGGCCATGGAGAGCACTGCCAGAACCGTGATCATCTGCTGCCAGTCAATCGCCAGCGGGAACAGGCCCTCAACCAGCAAACGGATACAAATGGCAAATGCCGCGAGCTTCGGCGCACCGCCCAAGAGCAGAGTCACCGCGGTAGGTGCGCCCTGATACACGTCCGGAACCCACATATGGAACGGCGCCGCACCAAGTTTGAATGCGAGGCCGGCGACAATAAACACCACACCAAATACCAATACGGTCTTGTTCACCGTGCCGGATGCGGTTGCTTTTGCCACTTCGGTAAGGTCTAACGATCCCGTCGCACCATACATCATCGAAATACCGTACAAGAGGAAGCCTGATGCCATCGCGCCGAGCACAAAGTATTTCATTGCTGCTTCCGTCGACACTGAGTTACCACGCCGCAGCGCAACCAGCGCATATAACGACAACGACATCAACTCAAGGCCCAGATAGATAACCAGGAAGTTATTACCGGAAATCATTACCATCTGGCCGATCAGCGAGAAAAGCGCAAGCACATAGAACTCGCCACCGAGCGTACCACCAAGCATCCCGCGGTCAGTTGCGTACTGACGCGAATAAATCAATGTCAGCCCTACCGCAACGTACGAGAAGATCTTCAGCAGATGCGACATCGAATCAGACACGAACATGTTATTGAACGTGTATGTCGTCGGGCTATTGAAGCTGACCAAGCTGAGCCCGAGGCAACCCGCCAACGCCAACATGGCCAACACATAAGTGAAATGGCGCTTCGCATCTGTAAGGAACATGTCGATCAGCAGAATCGCTGATGTCGCAATCACGAGAAAAATTTCCGGATAGGCCGGGACCAGGTTCAGAGTATCCATCTTGTCGTCGCTAATTTGCGTTCACGTATTCGTTCACCGGCTGGTCATTCAATTAATCTTCGATACCGCTACATGCTTGAGCAAGTCGGATACCGAAATCTGCATTACGTCGGTAAACGGAGCGGGATAGACACCCATGCCGATCACTGCAATGGCCAGTAAGCCGAGCATAAAGAATTCACGGCCGCTGAGGTCCTGCAGTTCAGCCACATGCGCATTGCCGACGTCGCCGAAGACCACGCGCTTTACCAGCCATAAGGAATATGCTGCCCCAAGAATCAAAGCGGTCGCTGCCAGCATGCCGATCCAGAAATTGAACTGTACGGAGCCAAGGATGACCATGAATTCCCCGATAAAGCCGGAAGTCGCAGGCAACCCGGCATTCGCGAGTGAGAACAATACGAAGAATGCGGCAAAACGGGGCATCGTGTTGATCACACCGCCGTAGTCTGCGATCTGACGAGAATGCATGCGGTCATAGAGCACGCCGATGCAAAGGAACATGGCACCGGACACAAAACCGTGCGAGATCATTTGCACGATGCCGCCCTGCACCGCCATGTCATTGAACACGAAAAAACCGAGCGTCACGAAACCCATGTGCGCGATCGAAGAGTACGCGACCAGTTTCTTCATGTCCGCCTGGACGAGAGCCACAAGGCCGATATAGATCACCGCAATCAACGATAGCGCTATGATGAACCCGGACAGCGTATGGCTCGCATCGGGCGCGATCGGCAACGAGAACCGCAGGAAGCCGTACGCGCCGAGTTTCAACATGATTGCTGCCAGCACCACCGAACCACCCGTCGGAGCTTCAACGTGTGCATCAGGCAGCCAGGTATGGACCGGCCACATCGGCACCTTGACAGCGAACGCCATCAGGAAGGCAAAGAAAATCATGATCTGCACATCGAGTGGCAGAGGTAGCTTGTGCCAAACCAGAATCTCGAAACTTCCGCCGGATTTGAAGTACAGGTAAATCACCGCGACCAGGGTCAGGAGCGATCCAAGCAATGTATAGAGGAAGAACTTCATCGCTGCATACACGCGGTTCGCCCCACCCCAGACGCCGATGATGATAAACATCGGAATCAGCGTCGCTTCGAAGAACACGTAGAACAGCAAGCCGTCGAGTGCGCAAAACACGCCAATCATCAGGCCCGACAGGATCAGGAAGGCGCCCATGTATTGCGAGACACGCTTCTCAATGACCTCCCACCCGGCGATCACTACGATCACTGTAATGAACGCCGTCAGCAATACAAACCATACGGATATGCCGTCCACGCCAAGGAAGTAGTTGACGTTGAAGCGTTCAATCCAGCTCGCCTTCTCGACGAACTGCATGCCGTGAGCCGTATTATCAAACTGTGAAATGAGCGGCAAGGTAACGACGAAGCTGACGATCGATCCGATCAGTGACAGCCAGCGCACCAAAGTACGGTTTTCATCCCGGCCGATTGCCAGAACAAGCAGGCCAAACACGACCGGGGACCAGATCGCGAGGCTCAAGAGAGGGAAAGTTGACTGCATCATGATTGTTATTTGCTCTACTTCGCCAACTTATTTGGCAAAAGACGGGAATGGCATGAAATAGATCAGGAAAAACAGCACCCCGATAATCATTACAAACGCATAGTGGTAGATATAACCGGTCTGAAAATGACGGATCAACGCCGAGAACCAGCCCACCACTTTTGCACTGCCATTGACGATCAGGCCGTCAATCAACGTGCGGTCGCCGACTTTCCATAGTCCGCCTCCCAGCAGACGCGCGCCATTGCCGAACACCACTTCATTGAACTTGTCCATGTAGTACTTGTTGTCGAGGATGGTGTAGATCGCGTGGAATTTGCTGTAGAACCATGCGGGCACCTTGGGATTCACCATGTAGCAGTAGTACGCCGAAGCGACACCTGCCAGCGCCAAGAAGAATGGCATCGTCATGAATCCGTGCAGACCCATTGCGGTCGCACCATGGAACTTCTCGGCCAGGGCGGCCATTGCCGGGTGTGCATCGCTGACAAAGATTACACCCTTGAAGAAGTCACCGAACAACATCGGACCAATCGTGACAAAGCCGATAAGAACCGAAGGAATAGCCAGCAGCATCAGCGGAAGCGTCACAACGAGCGGAGCCTCATGCGGTTTTTCACCCGGTGCGAGACCGTGATGGTGGTCGTCTGCATGATCATCATGTCCGTGGCCATGGTGGTCATCGTGTGCCTTGCCAAAACGCTCCTCGCCGTGGAAGACCAGGAAGTACATGCGGAACGAATAGAACGCTGTCACGAACACACCCGCCAGAACCGCGAAGTTCGCAAAGCCGGCACCCGCGATGTTCACTTCATGTACGGCTTCGATAATGCTGTCCTTCGAATAGAACCCGGAGAAGAACGGCGTACCGATGAGCGCGAGCGAACCGAGCAGCGAAGTAATCCAGGTGATCGGCATGTATTTGCGCAAGCCGCCCATGTTGCGGATATCCTGGTCATGATGCATGCCAATGATGACCGCGCCGGCGCCAAGAAACAGCAAGGCCTTGAAGAATGCATGCGTCATCAGGTGGAACACGGCGACGGAATAGGCCGAAGCACCAAGCGCAACGGTCATGTAGCCCAACTGAGATAGCGTTGAGTACGCAACAACGCGCTTGATGTCGTTCTGGATAATGCCCAGGAAACCCATAAACAGTGCCGTGATCGAGCCGATGACCAGCACAAAGGACAGCGCCGTATTCGACAGCTCGAACAGTGGCGACATGCGCGCCACCATGAAAATACCAGCGGTAACCATCGTTGCGGCATGGATCAGTGCCGAGATCGGAGTGGGACCTTCCATGGAATCGGGCAGCCACACATGCAGCGGGAACTGCGCGGACTTACCCATCGCACCGATAAACAGGCAGATGCAGGCAACCGTCAGCAACATCCAATCGGTACCCGGCAGCATCAACTGCGCAAGTTCATCCTTCTTTGCGAATACTTCGCCGTAGTTCATGGAGCCCGAGTAAGCGAGCAACAGGCCAATGCCAAGAATGAAGCCGAAATCGCCGACACGGTTAACCAGGAACGCCTTCATGTTCGCGTAGATTGCCGTCGGACGGGTGTACCAGAAGCCGATCAGCAAATACGATACGAGACCGACCGCCTCCCAGCCAAAGAACAGCTGCAGGAAGTTGTTGCTCATAACGAGCATCAGCATCGAGAACGTGAAGAGCGAAATATAGGAGAAGAAGCGGTTATACCCCTCATCCTCCGCCATGTAGCCAATGGTGTAGATGTGCACCATCAGCGAGACGAAGGTAACGACGCACATCATCATCGCGGTCAGGCTGTCAACCTGGAAGCCGATTTCCAGTTTGAGCCCCATCACGGTCATCCAGTTATAGATCGTTCCGTTGAAGGTCGCACCATCAAGCACGGCCAGCAGCGTCTGGAATGAAATGATGAAAGCAATCAGAACGCCAAGGATCGTCACTGAATGCGACGCCGTGCGGCCAATCTTGTTGCCAAAAAACTTGGTTCCGAACAGCCCCGCGATTGCGGCGCCAGCCAGAGGTGCCAACGGCACAGCCAATAGAACGTTAGGGTTGAGTTGCCCCGCCATGATGGACCTTATCGTTATTGTTGCGGTTAACCTTTGAGACTATCGAGATCTTCGACATTGATGGTATCCAGATTGCGGAACAGAACCACCAGAATCGCGAGACCAATCGCAGCCTCAGCGGCAGCCACGGTAAGGATGAAGAAAACGAAAATCTGCCCTGCTGCATCGCCCAGATAGTAAGAGAAGGCGACGAAGTTCATGTTGACGGCCAAGAGCATCAACTCGATTGCCATCAGCAGGATGATGATGTTCTTGCGGTTAAGGAAAATCCCGACAACCGATATCGCAAACAAGATTGCGCCGATGATCAGAAAATGTGCGAGCGACAATGCCACAATGCTTCCCCTTATTGTTTTTCTGCTGCAGATGCAGCCGGCTGCGCATTACCGTTGGCGCGCTCGGATTCGGCCTTCATGCTGAGGATGCGCACACGGTCGTTGCGCTTCACCTTGACGGCGTCGGCTGGATTGAAATACTTGCTGTCCTTGCGCCGGCGCAGGGTCAAGGCGACCGCTGCCACGATAGCGAGCAACAGGATGACGGCAGCCACTTCAAACGCGTAGATGTATTGCGTGTAAATCAACTTACCGAGTTCTTTGGTGTTGCCGATCGTCGCCGAAGCCGCGGGAACCTGCGTGTCGAGCGCCCAGAAGCCATGCAGAAGGACGGCAGCCATTTCGAGCACAATAACGACACCAATGGTCGCTGCAAGCGGTAGGTAACCCCAGAAGCCCTCGCGCAACTTGTCCATATTGATATCGAGCATCATCACGACGAACAGGAAGAGCACCATCACCGCGCCGACATAAACAAGCACGAGCACGATTGCGAGGAACTCTGCTTTCAGCAACAGCCAGAGCGCCGCCGCCGAGAAGAAGGACAGAACCAGGAATAGTGCGGCATGTACCGGGTTGCGGTCGGTAATGACACGGGTCGCTGCGAGCACAAGAATCGCAGCAAACGCGTAGAACAAAGCAGTTTTAAATTCCATAATGGACCAAGTAAGTCAGCCTGGACAGGCCAGATCAAGCAGAATCAACGATATGCAGCATCCGCTGCGCGAGCCGCGGCAATGTCCTTCTCATAGCGGTCGCCAACTGCGAGCAACATCTCCTTCGTAAAGTAGAGGTCGCCACGCTTTTCGCCGTGATACTCCAGGATATTCGTTTCAACGATCGAATCGACCGGGCAGGACTCCTCGCAAAATCCGCAGAAGATGCATTTGGTCAGATCGATATCGTAACGAGTAGTCCGACGCGTGCCGTCGTCGCGCTCACGGGATTCGATCGTAATGGCCATGGCCGGGCAGACCGCTTCACACAGTTTGCATGCAATGCAGCGCTCTTCACCGTTCGGATATCGGCGCAGCGCATGCAGTCCGCGAAAACGGGGTGACAGCGGCGTTTTCTCTTCCGGGAACTGCACTGTAATCTTCCGGGCAAACATGTAACGCCCGGTCAAGGCCAATCCCTTGAGCAGCTCGCGGAGCATCAAGCTGCCGAAAAAGTCTTTAATGGCTTCCATTTTGATCAGCCCTATTCCTTACTTCCAAATATTCCAGGGTGTCTGCATCCAGGTCGCTACGATCACCAGATAAGCGAGTGTCAGCGGGATGAATACCTTCCAGCCCAGGCGCATGATCTGGTCGTACCGGTAGCGCGGGAAAGACGCGCGAGCCCAGATGAACAGCGAAACGACGAAGAATGTCTTGATACCCAGCCAAATCCAGCCCGGAATCCAGTCGAGGAAGGCCACCGGTGCGGCCCAGCCGCCGAGGAACATCAGTGACGCGAGGATGGAGATCAGGATCATGTTCGCGTATTCAGCCAGGAAGAACATCGCGAAAGACATACCTGAATACTCAACCATGTGACCTGCAACGATTTCGGATTCACCTTCAACCACGTCGAAAGGATGGCGATTGGTCTCAGCGATACCAGAGATTACGTAGATCACAAAAATCGGCAACAACGGGAGCCAGTTCCACGACAGGAAGCTCAAGCCCTTGTCAGCAAAATATCCCTTGCTCTGCCCCATCACGATGTCGGTGAGGTTCAGGCTGCCGGATACCATCAAAACGATGACCAGAGCAAAGCCCATTGCAATCTCGTAGGAGACCATCTGTGCAGATGCGCGCATCGCGCCAAGGAATGCATACTTGGAGTTGGACGCCCATCCTGCGATGATGACGCCGTACACCTCCATCGACGCAATTGCCATCACGAACAGCAGGCCCGCGTTGACGTTCGCGAGTACAGTCTCGGGGCCGAACGGGATGACGGCCCATGCCGCAAGCGCAGGCATAATCGTCATGATCGGTGCGATAACGAACAAAGCCTTGTTCGCACGTGCCGGCACAACAATCTCCTTCAGCAAGAGCTTGAGCGCATCGGCGATAGGCTGAAGCAAGCCTGCCGGACCAACCCGGTTCGGGCCGAGGCGAATGTGCATCCAGCCGATCATTTTGCGCTCCCACAAGGTAAGGTAGGCAACGCAGCCCATCAGCGGCAATACGACGACGACGATCTTGACCAATGTCCAGATCACCGGCCATGTGGCGCCAAACCAGTCTTGCCCGGTGGCGTTGATGGTCATGAACATTTGATCCATTACGCTTTCTCCACATTGATTGCGCCGAACATGGCACCCAGACCAGCTGTTGACGGGTGGCCTGCAGCCACGCGTACCGCATTCTCAGGCAGTTTCGCGTCAACGGCAGCAGTTAGCACCGCCACACCTTGCCCTTGCGTCACTTTCACTTGCGCGCCATCGGCGACGCCAAGTTTCTGCGCAAGGACTGCCGACAGCCACGCCTTCGGAGCCTGCGCATCGTGTGTCTGCTGCAATGATTCTGCACGCCGGACAATGGCATCGGTGAAGTAAATCGGCACATCAGCGATACGCTCGCACTGCGCGACAGAGCCGGGCGTCGCGGCTTTCGGCAGCAGATCCACGATGTTATTTAGCCGGGATTTTAAGTCTGCCTCTTCTGCCACTTTCGATCCGAGCAGTTCAAGGCGGATCTCTTCCGAAGTCTCGTAATGGAAGCCGGACAGTTCAAGCATATTGCCGAGCACACGCAATACCTTCCATGCCGGGCGGGTTTCACCAAGTGGCTTTACCGAACCGTTGAAGCCTTGGGCTCGTCCTTCACAGTTAACAAACGTACCGGACGTTTCGGAGAAAGGTGCAATAGGCAACATCACGTCGGCATATTCGGCAGCATGCTTATATGGAGACATGGCGACGACCATTTCAGCCTTGGTCAGTGCTGCACGTGCTGTCTGCGGATCATGGCAATCCAATTCCAGCTCGGCGTGCAGCAAGACATATGCCTTACGCGGCTGAGAGAATGCCTGGATTGCATTTGCGCCTTTGCCGGGAATCGCATTCGCGATGTAGCCACCGACGGTGTTTGCCGCTTCAGTCAAGTATCCAAACTTGGCGCCGGTGTTATGTGCGATCCATTGCGCCGCTGCGTGCAGCTGCGATGCTTGCGGATGTTGTGCCGCAGCGTTACCCATGACGACAGCGTTCTGCTCACCGGACAGCAGGCTTGCAGCGATACCTTTCGCCACCTCGCCAGCTTGTACATTGGCGAACCCTTCAGGAGCGGCGATCCCTTTGGCCTGGGCGATGGCGCTGATTACTTCCGCAAGACCGGAGAGCCACTCGGACGGCGCCTTGATCAGTCGGTTAGCAACAGGTATCAACAGATCGTCGTCGGTTGCGTGCAGGATGCTGACCTTCGTCGTGCCACGTTTTGCGGCATGACGCAGACGAGCCGCAAGCAACGGATGATCCTTGCGTAGGAAGGAACCGATCACGAAGGCACGGTTGAGTTCGCCAAACTCTTGGATCGACATGCCAAGCCATGGAACCAGCTTGCCGTCGAGGGCGAAGTCGGACTGACGCAGACGAAAATCGACGTTATCCGAACCAAGGCCACGCACCAGTTTCTGCAAGAGCGAGAGTTCTTCAAGGGTGGAATACGGCGCAGCCAGCGCAGCGATCGAATCCGCTCCATGATCCTGGCGAATGTGGTTCAAGCCATGCGCGACATATTCAAGCGCAGTCTGCCAATCGGTCTCGATCCATTTTCCATCCTGCTTGATCATCGGAACGGTCAGGCGATCGCTGCTGTTCAATCCCTCGTAGGCGAATCGATCCTTGTCAGATAACCAGCATTCGTTCACGGCCTCGTTTTCCAGAGGAAGGACACGCATGACCTTGCCACCTTTGACCTGGACAATCAGGTTCGAACCCAAGCCATCATGCGGGCTGACAGAGCGGCGGCGCGACAACTCCCAGTTCCGCGCTGTGTAGCGGAACGGCTTAGACGTCAAGGCACCGACCGGGCAGAGGTCAATCATGTTGCCCGACAGCTCGGAATTGACCGTATTGCCAACAAATGTCGTGATTTCTGAATGCTCGCCGCGATTGAGCATACCCAGCTCCATGACGCCGGCGATTTCCTGGCCAAAGCGTACGCAGCGGGTGCAATGTATGCAACGCGCCATCTCGCGCATGGAGATCAGCGGCCCCGCATCCTTGGGCACGACGATGCGTTTCTCTTCTTCATAGCGCGATGCCGCCGGACCATAGCCCACTGCCAGGTCCTGCAACTGGCACTCCCCACCTTGGTCGCAAATCGGGCAATCGAGGGGATGGTTAATCAACAGGAATTCCATGACGCTCTTTTGCGCCTTGATTGCCTTGTCGCTGCTGGTGCGAACAACCATGCCGTTGGTCACCGGCGTTGCACATGCGGGCAACGGCTTCGGCGCCTTCTCCACTTCTACCAGGCACATACGGCAGTTTGCCGCGATGGACAGTTTCTTGTGATAGCAAAAATGGGGGATGTAGGTGCCGAGCTTGTTGGCAGCGTCCATCACCATGCTGCCTTCCTGCACCTCAACTTTTTTGCCGTCAATTTCGATTTCAACCATGGCTCTGTTCTATGCCGTTGGGTACGTAGTGCGTACCGGATTTGTTAAACGTAGGCGGGTACGATGCAACGCTTGTGCGTAATGTGATATTCGAACTCGTCACGGAAGTTCTTCACAAATGCTCGTACCGGCATTGCGGCTGCATCACCGAGTGCACAGATGGTGCGCCCCTGGATGTTGTCCGCGATCGTATTCAGCATGTCGAGATCGTCTGCGCGCCCCTGTCCGTGTTCGATACGATGAACCATGCGATAGAGCCAGCCGGTGCCTTCGCGACACGGCGTGCATTGACCGCAAGACTCTTCGAAGTAAAAGTACGACAGGCGCAGAAGCGACTTGACCATGCAGCGTGTTTCGTCCATCACGATGACTGCCCCGGAACCAAGCATTGAGCCGGCCTTGGCGATCGAGTCGTAATCCATGTCGGTATTCATCATGACTTCGCCAGTCAACACCGGCATCGATGAACCACCTGGGATTACGGCCTTGATCTTTTTGCCGTCACGCATACCGCCAGCAAGCTCAAGCAGCTTCGCGAATGGCGTGCCGAGCGGGATTTCATAGTTGCCCGGCCGCGCAACGTCACCAGAAATCGAGAAGATCTTTGTACCACCGTTGTTAGGCTTGCCCAGCGCAGCGTACGCTTCGCCGCCCATGCGCATGATGAATGGGACTGCCGCGAAGGTTTCGGTGTTGTTAATCGTTGTCGGCTTGCCGTAGAGGCCGAAGCTCGCGGGGAACGGCGGTTTGAAGCGAGGCTGTCCTTTCTTGCCTTCGATCGACTCGAGCAGTGCCGTTTCTTCGCCGCAGATATACGCACCGTAGCCGTGAAATGCATTCAGCTGGAAGCTGAAGTCGGTGCCCATGATGTTATTACCAAGAAAACCAGCCGCACGGGCCTCTTCCAACGCTTCTTCAAAGCGCTCGTATGCTGCCCAGATTTCACCATGGATGTAGTTGTAACCCTGCGTGATTCCCATTGCGTACGCACCGATGGTCATGCCCTCAATCAGTGCATGCGGATTGTAGCGAATGATGTCACGATCCTTGAATGTGCCCGGCTCACCCTCGTCAGTATTGCAGACGAGGTACTTTTGGCCAGGGAACTGGCGCGGCATGAAGCTCCATTTCAGCCCTGTGGGGAAACCGGCACCACCGCGACCACGAAGCGATGAGGTTTTCAGCTCGGCGATGACCTGCTCCGGCGGAATTTTTTCGCTCAGAATTCGTTTCAGCGCCTCATAACCACCACGCTTGACGTAGTCGGCCAGATGCCAGTTATTGCCGTCCAGGCCTGCGAGGATCAGCGGATTGATATGGCGGTCGTGCAGGCAGGTCATTTCTTCAGTTCCTCCACCAGCGCGTCGATTTTCTCGTTCGACATATGGCTGCACATGCGCTTGTTATTTACCAGCATCACAGGAGCATCACCGCAGGCGCCCATGCATTCCCCTTCAATGAGGGTGAACTGGCCATCTGCAGTCGTTTCCTTGTAGTCGACGCCGAGCTTTTGCTTCAGATAGTGCGCAGCGCGCTCACCACCGGATAAGGCGCAAGGCAGGTTGGTACAAACGGAGATCTTGTGCTTGCCAACCGGCTTGGTGTTGTACATGTTGTAGAAGGTCGCCACCTCTTGTACGGCAATCGCTGCCATACCAATGTAATCGGCGATGTCCTGCATCACTTCAGGCGAAAGCCAGCCTTTTTCATCCTGCGCAATGGCCAGAGCGGCCATTACGGCGGACTGCCTTTGGTCTGCGGGGAATTTCGCGAGTTCGCGATCGATTTTTTTGTACGCTTCTTGACTTAACAGCATAATGTCAGCCATCGGTGCGCGTTGCTCTGCGCGGGTTATCGGTCAATCTCACCAAACACAATGTCTTGCGTGCCGATGATCGTTACTGCATCGGCGATCATGTGGCCTTTCGCCATTTCATCCAGACCTTGCAGATGCGCAAAGCCAGGCGCGCGAATCTTCATTCGATAAGGCTTGTTGGCACCGTCCGAAATCAGGTAGATGCCGAACTCGCCCTTCGGATGTTCAATGCCTACGTATGCCTCGCCTTCCGGCACATGGAATCCCTCCGAGAACAGCTTGAAGTGATGGATCAGCTCTTCCATGTTGGACTTCATGTTCACACGCGATGGGGGCGCAACCTTATGGTTATCGGTGATCACCGGGCCCGGATTATTACGCAACCACTCAACGCATTGCTTGATGATGCGATTAGACTGGCGCATTTCCTCGACGCGGCACAGGTAACGGTCATAGCAGTCGCCGTTGACACCAACCGGGATATCGAAGTCGAGAAGATCGTACACTTCGTACGGCTGCTTCTTCCGCAAGTCCCACGCAACACCCGATCCGCGCAGCATCGGGCCTGTAAAGCCCATCGCCATGGCGCGCTCCGGAGACACAACGCCAATGCCGACCAGACGCTGCTTCCAGATACGGTTATCCGTCAACAGCGTTTCGTACTCGTCGACGTAACCGGGGAAACGGTTGGTGAAATCTTCAATGAAATCGAGCAGCGAACCTTGGCGATTCTCGTTTAGTTGCTTAATCGCTTTCTCGTTCCGAATTGCCGATGCTTTGTACTGAGGCATGGAATCCGGCAGGTCGCGATAAACGCCGCCCGGACGATAATAGGCGGCATGCATGCGCGCCCCCGATACCGCCTCGTACATATCCATCAGGTCTTCACGCTCACGGAAGGCGTAAAGGAAGACCGCCATCGCGCCAACGTCAAGCCCGTGCGCACCGATCCACAATAGGTGGTTCAGGATACGCGTGATCTCGTCGTACATCACACGGATGTATTGCGCGCGAAGTGGAACTTCGATTCCCAGCAACTTCTCAATCGCGAGAACATAGCCGTGCTCGTTACACATCATCGACACGTAATCAAGACGGTCCATGTACGGCACGGACTGCAGGAAAGTCTTTTGCTCAGCCAGCTTTTCGGTCGCACGATGCAGCAGACCGATATGCGGATCGGCGCGCTGGATGACTTCACCGTCCAACTCCAGCACAAGTCGCAACACACCGTGCGCAGCGGGATGCTGTGGACCAAAGTTCAGGGTGTAATTCTTGATTTCAGCCATTATTTCATCCCGTACTTTTCTTCACGAATAACACGCGGAGTGATTTCACGCGGCTCAATCGTCACGGGTTGGTAAATCACGCGCTTTTGCTCAGGGTCATAGCGCATTTCGACATAACCGGACACCGGAAAGTCTTTGCGGAACGGATGGCCAATGAAACCGTAGTCAGTCAGGATACGACGGAGGTCGTTATGCCCATCAAACAGGATGCCAAAGAAATCAAAGGCCTCGCGCTCATACCAGTTAGCGGAAGGCCAGACATCAACTACCGACGGGACGACAGGCAATTCATCATCCGGAGCAAACACCCGCACACGCAAACGAGAGTTATGCGTCACAGATAACAGATGCGAAACCACCGCAAAGCGCGCCCCATCCCATACGCCATCACCATACGTTGAGTAATCGACGCCACAAAGATCAATCAATTCTTCAAAACGCAAATCAGGATGGTCGCGGAGATCGCGCATCACCGCCAGATAATCGGAAGCACCGACAACAACCGTAACCTCACCCAATGCAACGGCCACGCTCCGAATCCGATCGCCGAGCACATTGCGCAAGGCGGCCTCGAGGGTTTCAATTTTCGTCGTCATATCTTTACTTAATCGGCAGCCTTAGCGCGCAATTGTGTTTGTACGCTTGATCTTGTTCTGCAATTGCATAATGCCGTACAACAGTGCCTCGGCGGTCGGCGGACAACCCGGCACATAGACATCGACTGGGACGATACGATCACAGCCACGCACAACCGAGTAGGAATAGTGGTAATAGCCGCCGCCGTTTGCACATGTACCCATGGAGATGACCCAGCGCGGCTCAGCCATCTGGTCATAGACCTTACGCAGCGCCGGAGCCATCTTGTTGCACAACGTACCCGCAACAATCATTACGTCCGACTGTCGGGGCGAGGGACGAAAGACAATACCGAAACGATCCAGGTCGTAGCGCGAGGCGCCTGCATGCATCATTTCAACCGCACAGCAGGCCAGACCAAATGTCATCGGCCACAACGAACCAGTGCGCGTCCAGTTGATCAGCTTGTCTGCTGTCGTTGTGATAAAGCCTTCGTTCAGTACACCTTCAATTGACATGACTTACTCCCAATCCAGAGCGCCCTTCTTCCATATGTACCAGAACCCGACGAGAAATTCGGCGATAAACACCATCATCGTCACAAAGCCTGGCCAACCGAGATCTCGCATAGCGACACCCCAGGGGAAGAAGAATGCAGTTTCCAGATCGAACAAAATGAACAGGATCGCAACCAGGTAATAGCGCACGTCAAACTTCATGCGCGCGTCCTCGAATGCTTCAAAGCCGCACTCATAGGGAGATAATTTCTCGCTATCCGGCTTATACGGCGCCATTACACGCCCAAGGACCTGCGGCACGATACCAACGCCGATACCAACGAGAATAAAAAGGAGGATGGGGAGATAATTTTCGAGGTTCACGATGTGGGCCGGACGTTGGTTAGTTGAATGATTTGCAAATCAAACCAAGATTCCTCGATAAAAAGCCAGCTTGGGGAACCCCTTGCTGGCCTTATTCGTATTGGTGCCGACGGCGAGACTCGAACTCGCACAGCTTTCGCCACTACCCCCTCAAGATAGCGTGTCTACCAATTTCACCACGTCGGCTGAAAGACTGCTATTTTACCCTGCCTTACCTCGTTTTTTCAATGAAGAATTACGGGAAATCAAAATCAGGATCAATTATTTTGGTATTTGATTTGCTTGACCAGCTGCCGGAGCCACTGGAGCGCCATTTTGCGTAGGCATAGAGTCGGTCGTTGCAGGCGCTGCAGTCGCAGGAGTAGGTGCGGTAGACGCTGGTACCGCTGGCAAATTCTCCATCACACCACCGCCGGCAGCAGTGCGCTTATTTCCGACGAATGCGAGTGCAAGCGTCGCACTAAAAAAAATCGCCGCTGCGATGCCAGTCGATTTCGACAGGAAGTTCGAGGAGCCGGTTGCACCAAACAGACTACCGGAGGCGCCAGAACCAAATGCGGCACCCATGTCCGCACCCTTGCCATGCTGAAGCAAGACGAGCGCGATGATCGCCAGCGCGGACACCACCTGAATCACAACGATGAAAGTGGACAAAGCGTTCATTAATATGTTTCCAATCTAAAGTTAAATCTACTGCCCCACGCTCACGCGGCCTTGATGATTGCAAGGAAGTCCGAGACCTTGAGTGACGCACCACCGATCAGGCCGCCATCAATGTCTGCCATCGCGAGCAGATCTTTGGCATTCTCCGGCTTCATGCTGCCACCGTACAGGATCTGAACCTTTTCGGCCTCCGTCGCATTCTTGGCCGCTAGACGGGATCGCAACATCGCGTGCACTTCCTGAGCCATCTGCGGGGTTGCAGTCTTGCCAGTGCCAATTGCCCAGACAGGCTCATAAGCC
Organism: Noviherbaspirillum agri; assembly: GCF_054780595.1. Lineage (NCBI taxonomy): Bacteria > Pseudomonadati > Pseudomonadota > Betaproteobacteria > Burkholderiales > Oxalobacteraceae > Noviherbaspirillum > Noviherbaspirillum agri. The sequence goes on along the minus strand of NZ_BAAGWA010000004.1, from coordinate 459,013 downwards.
ACGACCAACTTGCCGACATCAGACGCGCTGATTGCAGCCAGAACCACATCCATCTGCCTTCCGACCACACTCTCAGTCTGCCCCGCCTCCCGCTGCGCAAGCGACTCCCCCACGCAAAGAATAGGAGTAAGCCCAGCCTTGATTGCACTGACAACCTTCAGCGCAACAAGCTCATCGCTCTCACCGTGGTATGAGCGACGCTCCGAGTGACCGACGATGACGTATGCACAGCCAAAATCCTTCAGCATTGCGCCGGAGACCTCGCCGGTATAAGCGCCGGATTCGTGCGTGGAGATATCCTGCCCACCCCACATCACTGGGCTGCCGCTCAATGTTGACTGGCATTGAGCGAAATATGGTGCGGGCACGCAAACTGCGACAGCGCATGCCGACTGCCCAAGTTCAGCCTTTATTCCATTTAACAAGACTTCGTTGGCAGCAAGGCTGCCGTTCATCTTCCAGTTGCCGGCAATAAGTTTGCGACGCATAAGCACCTAAAAATAAAATAACTTTTGATTTTAGCCCGTGGCAGGCGCTGCGGTCAAACTGGGAAGCCTCGATTTGACTAGCTGCACCCTGCAATGTTCCACTGACGGACGTAACGAATACGGGCAGAATGCGCACGGGCTTTCCCCGATATCAAGCCACTTTCAATACGATCTTTCCGATATGCGTGCTCGCTTCCATCATCGCATGGGCCGAAGCGGCACTCTCCAGGGGGAATACCTTATGAATGACGGGCCTGATCTTTCCAGTTTCGATCAGCGGCCAAGCATGTTCGCGCAACTTGGCGGCAATCGCAGCCTTGAAGTCAACCGAACGAGGCCGCAATGTCGAGCCCGTGATTGTCAGCCTCCGCCGCAGCACTTGGCCAAGGTCGACAGCAGCTTTTGACCCACCTAACAACGCAATGATCGCGATGCGCCCGTCATCAGCGAGGCAATTCATTTCTCGAGGCACATAATCACCCGCCACCATGTCGAGAATGACATCTACGCCTCTGCTCCCGGTTTCCGCCTTGATTGCATCGACAAAATCCTCAGTGCGGTAGTTGATACCTCTTGCAGCCCCGAGGGCTTCGCACGCGCGGCATTTCTCATCCGTACCTGCCGTTGCGAAGACACGATGCCCCATCGCCGAGGCAAGCTGGATCGCTGTCACCCCGATGCCGGAACTCCCTCCCTGCACCAGCAAGGTCTCATCCCTGGCAAGCTGCGCCCGGTCGAACACATTGCTCCATACGGTAAAAAAAGTCTCAGGCAGAGAAGCCGCCTCCAATGCGGTCAGGCCTTTCGGAACCGGGAGACATTGCCGCACTGGCGCAGTACAGTATTCTGCGTAGCCACCGCCCTGCACGAGTGCACAAACGAGATCGCCCTTTTTATAACTTGTTCCCGTCAAATCACCGTCCACGATCTCCCCAGCAACTTCCAATCCAGGGAGATCCGATGCCCCGGCCGGTACGGGGTAGTGCCCTAAACGCTGCAAGACATCTGGACGGTTCACTCCCGCAGCATGCACCTTGATGAGGAGCTCGCCGTGTTGAGCAACAGGAATTGTCCGTGTCCCCAATTGCAGTACGTCTGGCAGTCCGAACCGCACGATCTCAATCGCTCTCAAAGCTCGCCTCACATACGAGAAAACGGGCATTGTACGACAGTCATTTCATGATCATGTACCTGAGGTGTTCCCGATGCTTCGCTAGAAATGACAACCGGCAACAAAATTGATTTTACGCAACATCCTTACCGCTCAGCCAGAGAACAATACGTCGCAATGCACCCAAGGTGGTCACCATCCTACGCAGTTCCTCGCACTAGCCCCACCTCAACGGCCTGTTACACATTCGCTTTCCAAAGTTACAAAAAGTTGGGAACCAAGTAATGAATTTAATTTCCAATCGGCAATGTCGTTAATCCTGCGCAATGCCTCGCTTGCTCATACGCCCTGCCGCCAAAAGGAAATTCAATGAACAAAAAACTTCACTCATCGGCGATCAATGAAAGCCTGGCCCTCGCGCTTGAGAGCGCGGGGCAAATTGCCTTCGATTGGCACATACCCGACGACTGCCTGCAATTCAGTGGCGCGCTCGCCGCGACCTTGCAAGGCCAGTTACCAGACACATCAAGAAACTGGCGTTCGCGGGATCTTCCGGCATTGATTCACAAGGACGACCATACGCGTTTTCAGCGGCAGCTACATGCCGCCCTTAAAGGCTCAGAGGACGAAGAATCATTGTTTCGCGTCGAGATTCGACTGCGTGATGCCCTGCATTCATGGCGCTGGGTAGAGATCGCAGGAAGAGTGGTGGAACGCGATGCACAGGCACTAGCCATCCGGATGCTGGGCACGTTCTCCGATATTCACGAGAGAAAAGAGGCGGAGAACCAAAGCGTGCGTATGCGCGATACCTACGCTGCGCTAAGCCATGCAAATCAGGCCATCGTGCGAAGCCGTGACCGAGACACGCTTTTTGCCGAGATCTGCCGGATCGCTGCCCAACATGGACACTTTCACGCCGCGTGGATCGGTGTAATCGACCCCAGCGGATGTTTCGTCTCTGCTGCGTCCGCCAAACCTCATGCCGCTGCGGCGGGGGAAGAAGCACTGGCTGAAGCAGCAGTCCGTAAAAACAAAGTCCAGGTAAAGAACAGTACATGCGAGTGGCCGTCATGCCCTGCTTCGTCCTCGCATACCGGTAGTGACGTATGCACCCGGTCGATTGCAAGCTTTCCCTTTCATCGCTCTGGAGAACCCTTCGGCGCACTGACACTGCATTCGGAACAAGAATTTTTTTTCGACGCGGCGTTGATTGAACTGATTGAGGAACTGGCGCAAAATATCTCATTCGCCATGGATAACTTCGAGCGCGAATCCAGACGCAAGGCAATGGAAGCTGCATTGGCGGAAAGCGAAAAATTCAAGACAGCCATTTTGACTGCAGCCCTCGACTGCATCGTTTCAGTCAACCGAAAAGGTGAAATCGTCAGCTTCAATCAGGCAGCCGAATCAGCCTTCGGCTATCGGGGCGCGGATGTGCTTGGCAAGCCCTTTGCCGAAATCGTCGTTCCGGCGGAATGGCACGGAAAGATCCGGCAGGACATCGAACGCTTCTATGAAACAGGCAAATCAACGATCCTGAATCGCCGCATCGAGCTCACTGGGATACACGCCGACGGCTCTACCTTCCCCGCCGAAGTTGCAGTGGTGCCGTTGAGTGGCCATGGCAGGCAGGCTTTTACTGCATTCATCCGAGACATCTCGGACCAAAAACGCGCGTCAGATCTTCAAATGGGGCAGAACCGCGTACTCAATATGGTCGCTACTGGCTCCAATCTGTCGGATATCCTGACGGAGATTGCGCACTTCGCTGAAAAACTATCGGGCCGCGGCTTATGCTCCATCCGCCAACTCAGTCACGACGGAGCGTTACTGTCTAACCGCGTCGCACCGAGTCTTCCGCAAGATTTTGTGGCACAAATCGATGACGCGCACGTCGGACCGTATAACCACTCATGCGGAACGGCCGTTTATCGAGGCGAGCCTGTCACGGTTGCAGACATCGCCACTGACCTCCTTTGGGCCGAATCGTGCGAACTGGCTTTGGCGTATGACCTGAAAGCATGTGCATCTTGGCCGATACTAGGAAGGAATCACAAGATTCTGGGCAGCTTTGCCTTCTTTTATCGCGATGCAATCAGCCCTTCGGCCAACGATTTGCGCCTCTTTGAAATCTGCACCCGACTCGCTGGGATTGCCATTGAGAGCCGGGCATCAGAGGAACGGATGCGCTATCTGGCGCACTATGATGGCTTGACCTCCCTGCCGAACCGCTTCTTGTTCAAGGAGTACTTGGAGCTTGCATTACACAATGCCCGTCGCAACAAGAAAAAATTTGCAGTGTTCTTTCTTGACCTTGACGGATTCAAGGAGATCAATGACTCGCTCGGCCATGACGCTGGAGATTTTGTCTTGCGCGAGGTGGCTAAGCGAATGCATAACTGCCTGCGGCATACGGACAAGATCGCGCGCATGGGCGGGGATGAGTTTTACGTTCTTATCGAGAATCTGAGCAACGGGCGCTATGCTGCAGATGTTGCGCAGAAGCTTCTTGACGAGGTATCGAGGCCATTACGCATTGGTGAGGAAGACTGGCACCTGAGCGTCAGTATCGGCATCGGCATCTTCCCGGAAGATGGTACCGATGCACAGAGCCTGCTGCAGAATGCCGACAGCGCGATGTACCGCGCCAAGAATAGTGGCAAAAACGGGTTTCAGTTTTTCTCTGCACGAAAGGATGCAGAAGCGACCGTATTGACGCTATTCAGCAAGCGCTCGGCTTCGCTTAGAAGCGAGGAGAACGCACTCAGAGTAAACTGACTCGCTCCTCTACTCAATCTATTGCGCGCGGCCCTACACAGACAATAGAAGGACAATAGAGGACGCCCTGCAGCGTTCGTCTCTACAGCAAATAAAAAACCGCCCGAGCTTTCGCAACGGGCGGTTCTCAATCAAAAGTGATCGCTATCTGCAGCGCAATCCGATCACTGTTGCTGCGGAGCCGCTGCCCCTTCCTCAGCCGCCGCCGCCTTCATCGACAGCTTGAGGCGACCGCGATCGTCGGTTTCCAGAACCTTGACGCGCACTTGCTGGCCTTCCTTCAGATAGTCGGAAACCGCATTGACGCGCTCATTGGCGATCTGGCTGATATGGAGCAGGCCATCCTTGCCCGGCATGACTTGAACGATCGCACCAAAGTCCAGCAACTTGAGCACCGTACCGTCATAGCTCTTGCCCACTTCGACGGATGCAGTCAGCTCTTCAATGCGACGCTTTGCTTCCTGGCCGGCCGCTGCATCTACGGATGCGATCGTCACCACGCCTTCATCGGTGATATCGATCTGCGTGCCGGTTTCCTCGGTCAGTGCACGAATCACTGCACCGCCCTTGCCGATCACGTCACGGATCTTCTCCGGATTAATCCGGATAGTGATCAAGCGGGGAGCGAAATCAGACAGCTCTGCTTTACCATGGGGCATGGCTTCCTGCATCTTTGCCAGGATATGCATACGGCCTTCCTTCGCCTGTGCCAGCGCCACCTGCATGATTTCCTTCGTGATCCCCTGGATCTTGATATCCATCTGCAGCGCGGTAATGCCGTTTGCAGTACCAGCCACCTTGAAGTCCATATCACCGAGGTGATCTTCGTCGCCAAGGATGTCGGTCAGGACGGCAAATTTGCTGCCTTCCTTGATCAGGCCCATCGCGATACCCGCGACATGCGCTTTCATCGGAACACCCGCATCCATCAGCGCCAGGCAACCACCGCACACGGAGGCCATCGAAGACGAACCATTGGACTCGGTAATCTCGGAAACGAGACGCACCGAATAGCTGAACTCTTCCGGAGCCGGTAGGGCGGCTTGCAATGCGCGCTTCGCCAGACGGCCATGACCGATTTCACGACGCTTGGGCGTTCCGACACGACCGGTTTCGCCGGTCGCAAACGGAGGCATGTTGTAGTGGAGCATGAAGCGGTCTGAATACTCGCCCATCAACGCATCGATCTTTTGCTCATCGCGTGCGGTACCAAGGGTTGCAACCACCAGCGCCTGGGTTTCACCACGAGTGAACAACGCGGAGCCGTGGGTGCGCGGGAGCACGCTTGAACGGATCGAAATCGGACGAACGGTGCGCGTATCGCGACCATCAATACGCGGTTCGCCTTCGAGGATCTGCGAACGGACAATCTTTGCTTCGAGGTCGAACAGGATGCTGCCGACTTCTGCCGAATCAGGAGCTGATGCACCTGCCGCTACTGCTTCAGCAGCCAAGGCAGCGTTGACTTCTGCAGACACGGTGTTCAGCTTGGCAGTACGGGCCTGCTTATCCTTCGTCTGGTAAGCATCGCGCAGCTTTGCCTCAGCGAGCTCGGTTACGCGTGCAATCAGCACATCATTCTTCGCTGCCGGAGCCCATTGGACTTCTGGCTTGCCGCCATCGCGAACAAGCTCGTGGATGGCATCAATCACGGCCTTCATCTGGTCATGGCCGTACACCACCGCGCCCAGCATTACTTCTTCGGACAATTGGTTCGCTTCGGACTCAACCATCAGCACAGCCTGCTCGGTACCAGCCACAACGAGGTCGAGCTGGGATTTTGTCATCTGTGAGGCGGTCGGATTGAGCACATACTGGCCATCGATGTAACCAACGCGCGCCGCACCCAAGGGACCACTAAAGGGGATGCCAGCAACGCAAATCGCCGCAGATGCGCCGATCATCGATGCGATATCCGGATCGATTTCCGGGTTGACGGACAGGACATGCACGATGACCTGCACTTCATTCAAATAGCCTTCCGGGAAGAGCGGGCGAATCGGACGGTCGATCAGGCGCGAGGTCAGCGTTTCCTTCTCGGACGGACGGCCTTCACGCTTGAAGAAGCCACCCGGGATACGACCGGCAGCATAGCTCTTCTCAACATAATCGACAGTCAGCGGGAAAAAGTCTTGTCCGGCCTTGACATCCTTCTTTGCGACGACGGTCGCCAGCACGACGGTATCGTCAATCGACACGACGACGGCGCCAGATGCCTGGCGAGCGATTTCGCCGGTCTCCAGCGTGACGGTATGCTGGCCGTACTGGAAGGTCTTGGTAACTTTATTGAACACGGTGTTTCCTTTCTATTTTTGCCGACAGATTTTCAGGCGCTGTCGTTCACCTCACCACGGATGACAGGTCACGCATGACCGCCACCTTTACTGCTGAATTACAAACCATCAAATGACAAAATGCCTGCATCAGCAAACTGACGCAGGCATTTTGTCGATAAACCGAGCGAGTGCCGCAACTAATTACTTGCGCAGGCCGAGCTTCTCAATCAGGGCACGGTAACGGGTTGCGTCTTTACCCTTCAGGTAGGAGAGCAGGCTCTTGCGACGGTTAACCATCATGATCAGGCCGCGGCGGGAGTGGTGATCCTTTGCGTGGGCCTTGAAATGGTTGTTGAGTTCGTTGATGCGCGCGGTCAGCAATGCGACCTGCACTTCCGGAGAACCGGTGTCGTTCTTGCCGCGAGCATTATCCGCAATGATTGCGGCCTTGTTGATGTTTTCGATTGACATGAATTACCTTTCACATGCGATGCACAGAGTCGCAACCCCATACATCGTGAACAATTGACAAATAATCTTGGTCGAATTGACCAAGACGCGCAGTATAAAGGAAATGCCTCGGTTATTCAAACACTTAGATCGGCGACACCTTGGCTTGCCTTCAATAAGTAAACTGGAGCAGCCTTCACCTCAGCCAAGATTTTTCCAGTTTGCAATTCAGCTCCTCGCTTCAAAGTGGCATCATCGCCGTCGTTGGTGCGCCAGTACAAAAGACGAAGGAAAATGAGCATGAAGTTCTTACGGAACATAATTACAGCGGGATCCCTGCTTGTCCTTGGCGCTTGCGCATCCATCCTTCCCGCGCCAGTCAACATCGGCGACAGCGAAGCCGAGGTGATTGCAAAGCGTGGCCAACCGACACATCGCTACCAAGACGGGAAAGACCAATTACTCGAGTATGCCTTAGGTCCTTGGGGACAAAAGACCTACATGGTGCGCATTGATGAGAATCGAAAGGTCAGATCTTTTGAGCAAGTACTGACAAATGAAAAATTTGCAACGATTAAGGTCGGAGAAGCAACAAAAGCTGATGTTCTTCGCACGATCGGTGCCCCTTCGGAGACATCCTATCTTTCGCTAACGGATTTGGAAGTCTGGTCATATCCATACAAAGAAAGCGGTGTATGGAATTCCATGATGCACGTGCACTTCGACCGCACAGGCGTTGTCCGGAAGATGCTCAACGGTCCCGATCCACGCTTTGATCCGGACAAGCGCTTCCCCTTCATCTTGCTGCGTTGAATACACCATAAATCCCAGTAGTAATGAGCTCCCGGTCATGACGAAGCCGTAAAAAAACCGCCTGCTAGGCAGGCGGCTTCTCCTTGTTGAGCAAGGTTCACAGCTGCGGATTAAGTTTTTCCGCCTTGGAGTACAGCTTGTTGAGTGCCGAAATATAGGCTTTGGCGGACGCAACAACAATATCCGGATCCGCACCGACACCATTAACGATGCGGCCAGCCTTCGACAAACGCATTGTTACCTCACCCTGTGATTGCGTACCGGTGGTGATTGCGTTCACGGAAAAGAGCAACAGCTCTGCACCACTCTTTGCTTCGGCCTCAATCGCATTAACCGTCGCATCAACCGGACCGTTACCCTGCCCCTCGCATGAAAGCTCCTTGCCTCCCATGCTGAACACGACTTTTGCACTGGGCCTCTCCCCGGTTTCGGAATGCTGAGACAGGGATACAAAACGATAGTACTCATTGTCGTGCGAGTGCTGCTCGTCAGAGACGAGTGCAATAATGTCCTCGTCAAAGATCTCCGACTTGCGATCAGCCAGCTCTTTGAAGCGAGCGAAAGCAGCATTCACTTCTGTTTCCGAATCAAGCTCAATACCGAGCTCTTCCAGACGCTGTTTGAATGCGTTTCGCCCGGACAATTTGCCAAGTACGATCTTGTTTGCAGTCCAGCCCACCTCTTCAGCACGCATGATTTCGTAGGTATCACGCGCTTTTAGCACGCCATCCTGATGGATGCCGGAAGCATGAGCGAAGGCGTTAGCACCAACAACCGCCTTGTTTGGCTGCACGGCGAAGCCGGTAATCTGTGAAACGAGCTTCGACGCCGGCACAATCTGTGTCGTATCGACGGCGACATCAAGCTTGAAGTAATCCTTGCGCGTCTTGACCGCCATGACAACTTCTTCCAGCGCAGTATTGCCGGCTCGCTCACCCAAGCCATTGATCGTGCACTCGACCTGGCGCGCGCCCCCAATCATGATCCCGGCCAATGAGTTGGCTACTGCCATGCCAAGATCGTTATGGCAATGCACGGACCATACCGCCTTGTCCGAGTTCGGGATACGTTCGCGCAGCGTCTTGATCATGTTGCCGTAAAGCTCAGGAACGCCGTAGCCCACCGTATCGGCGAAGTTAATCGTCGTCGCCCCTTCCGAAATCACACCCTCGATAACCCGGCACAGAAAATCGATATCTGAACGGCTGCCGTCTTCAGGACTAAACTCCACATCGTCCGTGAACTGGCGGGCGAATCGTACCGCCAGCCTTGCCTGCTCATACACCTGGTCCGGAGTCATGCGCAGCTTCTTTTCCATGTGCAGCGGGGAGGTCGCGATAAACGTATGGATTCGCTTTCTTGCCGCCGGCGCGAGTGCTTCCGCAGCACGCGAAATATCGCGGTCGTTGGCGCGCGACAGGGAGCACACCGTCGAATCCTTGATGATCCCTGCGATGGCCTTGATTGATTCAAAGTCCCCCGGAGATGCTGCAGCAAAGCCAGCTTCGATCACGTCCACCCGCAGGCGCTCGAGTTGTTTCGCGATGCGGATTTTTTCATCCTTGGTCATCGACGCACCAGGCGATTGCTCGCCATCTCGCAAGGTGGTATCGAAAATAATCAATTTGTCGGCCATGCTGCACTCCTCTTAGGAAAATTCAGAAAACGATGCGTCTTTCAAATGGTTCTTCGCCTGCCCTTGCCTTCATCAGCATGAGCCAGGAACTGCACGAATTGTGGGGATAGGGGATTTAGCGCGCGTTAACGCACTAGTAGGAACAGCGGCAGCAGCAGGCCTAGAAGGGGGCTGCTGTGAGAAGCGGATGTGGAAATGTGGATTTCGCGGAACATGCGAAAAACTATAAGCGGAATTATGGAAAAGTGCAACTGTTTGACGGAAAAGGGTTTTTCGCCAGTTCAGTGGCTGGCACCCTCAGGCATCCGCTTTGGCCACGCACGTTTCGTTAATGCTGAAGCCGGATCCGTAACGCCTGACCGGGATAAATCTTGTCGGGATCACTCAACATCGGCTTGTTCGCTTGAAAGATTGCGCAATAGCGAGTCCGGTCTCCATAAAAATCCTTCGCAATCTTAGAGAGTGTCTGCCCGTCCTGACCTCCTACCATTTCAACTCGCCCACTGCCGTACACGCTACGCTGACCTGATCATTCGCATGTGCAACGCCTTGCACATTCCTACAGCACAGGGCATTTCTTGCGTTGACTGTTTGGCGCAGGGCCGATGACCGTTACCGTGGCTGATGCGGAATCATAAGCAACGATGAAGTTCTCTGTTGGAAGGTTTTGTACGGCCATGTCGTCGAGTATGTCGCGCTCCAGGGGCTGTTGCTTGTTTCGACTCTTGGCGGACGATCGCTGCGGTTACTGCTCCTCCGCGTTTTGGCGTGCAGGACCTGAGTGAAGCAGCTTTTCCCCTACGTTCTTGAGAAAGGCAGCCAATCCCACGATACGTCCTTTGTCGCCATCGAAAAATGATCGCAGGAGCAGTGAAACCTCACCACTAGCATGACATGACGCAGGACAAACGCCGTTATTCTTTTGCGTCGTGCGTTGAGTCGTGTGTCTCTCCGTCATTGGTATCCACAATGCTAACCGGCTTTCCCTTTGATAAACGCCAGAAATAAACAGCGTAACCAGAAAGACCATAAAGAACAAACATGCCAAACAGCACCTTCGGAGGATCGCTCGAGATCAACACAAATACCAAGACAATCAGGAATATCGCAATAAATGGGACCGATTTCTTGAAATTCACTTCCTTGAAACTGTAAAACGGTACATTCGTTACCATGGTCAGACCGGCATACAAAGTGATCGTCCATGCGAACCATTTCAATTCCGGTCCGGTCCAGCCCAAGTCATCCATCAACCAGACGAATCCCGTCACCAGTGCCGCCGCTGCGGGGCTCGGCAAACCCTGGAAGTAGCGTTTGTCGACGACGCCGATATTCGTATTGAAGCGCGCCAGGCGCAGAGCCGCTCCAGCGCAGTAGACGAACGCCGCAAGCCAACCCAGCTTTCCCATTCCCCTCAGCGACCACTCATAAACAACGAGCGCAGGCGCAGCACCAAAGGACAGCATGTCAGAAAGGCTGTCATATTGGGCACCAAACTCGCTCTGGGTATTAGTTAGCCTCGCTACACGACCGTCAACGCTGTCCAGCAGCATTGCCGCAAAGATTGCAACCGAGGCGTAGTCGAATTTCAGGTTCATTGCCATCACAATGGCGAAGAACCCGCAGAACAAATTCGCCGTGGTAAATGCGTTTGGTAGAAGATAAATGCCACGCCGGCGCAGCGTAGGCGCCGACACCTGCTCGCCTTCTTCAAACTGTGCATGGTGCAAGGTGCGCTTGCCCGGCCGCGCTGTTCGCGGCGCTAATCCCGCGCTACTTTTTGCTTTGCGACGATTAAAAGTTGCCATGCTGATTCCGTTTCAATGATGATGCTAATAAGATTACAAGGCGGCTCAAATCGTTTCGACCGTCCAATAAATTATCGTCAGTGATTAATCTGGATGTTGGGTAGAGCAGCTTAGAGCGGCTGCAACAGGCAGGAAGAAATCCCGCACATCCTGGACGACATCTGGGACAAACAGGTTGTCAGAGCCGCGTTCGTACAGTAACGATGAGTAGAGCGTGGCTATTCTAGACGAGAGGCCAATAAATGTAACCTCTTGGCATGCCTTCTTTCCAACACATTTCACGAATGGCAATTCCGATTTTCGCCATGCCCGGTGCACTTAATCCCGAGAGGTCCGGCATGCGAACCGCAGACACCAAGTCGACACAACTATTTAAATCGCACCTTTCCCACAACCCGCATTCCGAGCGTGGTTTCACCCGGCTCAAAGCTCGGCTCTTCAACCTGAACGGCTTCTGCTGCCGTTGCACGCATCGCTTTTGCTGCATATGCATCTTGTTGAGGGGCATACGCGCCGGTGGCTTCGAAGTCCACCGAGTCCAGAACCGCGTCGGATACATTCCGGCTCATTGCCTTTGCGATCGCTGCGATGCGCTCCATGAGATTGGTATAGGCCGCCGCGATACGTTGTTCGTCGAGCTTCGTGCTGGTGTCCTCAGCCAAGCCGAACTGCAGACTGCTTAGTGCAAGTACCCTTTGTGCGGCAGCAACTGTCTTCGGCAACCCGCTCAGATTGCGTGTTGTCACTTCGACATAATGACCAACCCGCCATCCCACCAGTTGTCGCGCCTTGTTGCCCTGGCGTGGCAGAATCGGTTCTTCGTTATAGACCGGGTATGTGTAGTAACCGCGCGTCTTCATGCTTGCCTGGGGATCCTCTCTCCTGAGAATGTCTATCCCCTGTTTCATCTTTTGGTTGACGCGTGTTGCGGCGACGGCCTTGTCCTTATCCTGCTCCTCGACCATAAACGTGACACGCGCTTCGTCATTCTCATGCTTGATCTCGCCAAATGCAGGCACGACCACCAAGGTGCCTGAGGTTTGGATCGGTGGCGGCACTTGCGGTTGCGCAGCGAAGGCGCTACCACCAAAGAAAAGCAATGCTCCAATGAGGGAAAGGGATCGAAACATCGAGCGTCTCCAAAAAAATAGGGCGCACATACTGTGCACCCTATTTATTCTACCCAACTCAAGCAAACGGAAAATTTGCTCAAGAAACAGGTTCAGCAAGCTTAGTTCTTCGACTGATCAACCAGCTTGTTCTTTTTAATCCACGGCATCATTGCGCGCAGCTTCTCACCAACTTGCTCGATCTGATGCTCGGAAGTCAGGCGACGACGGGAAATCAGCGTCGGTGCACCAGCCTTGTTCTCGAGGATGAAGCTCTTGGCATATTCGCCGGTCTGGATGTCCTTCAGGCACTGACGCATTGCATTCTTGGTGTCTTCAGTGACGATGCGCGGACCGGTGACATACTCACCGTACTCTGCATTGTTGGAAATCGAGTAGTTCATGTTCCCGATGCCGCCTTCATAGATCAGGTCAACGATCAGCTTCAGCTCATGCAAGCATTCGAAGTACGCCATTTCCGGTGCATAGCCAGCTTCCACCAGTGTCTCGAAACCTGCCTTGATCAGTTCAACGGTACCGCCGCAGAGCACTGCCTGCTCGCCGAACAAGTCGGTCTCGGTTTCTTCGCGGAAGTTCGTTTCGATGATGCCGGCACGGCCGCCACCGTTGGCCATTGCGTAGGACAAAGCGATGTCACGGGCGCTGCCGGACTTGTCCTGGTACACCGCAACCAGATGCGGCACGCCGCCACCTTGGGTGTAAGTACCGCGAACGGTGTGGCCCGGCGCCTTCGGCGCCACCATGATGACGTCGAGGTCAGCACGCGGCACGACTTGGCCGTAGTGGACATTGAAGCCATGCGCAAACGCCAGAACGGCGCCCTGCTTGGCGTTCGGTGCAACGTTCTCGTTGTAGACCTGGGCGATGTTCTCGTCAGGCAGCAGGATCATGATGACGTCAGCTTGCTTGACTGCATCGTTTACTTCGGCAACGTTGAGGCCGGCATTCTTTGCCTTTTCCCACGAAGCGCCGCCCTTGCGCAGGCCAACGGTCACTTTGCAGCCGGAATCATTCAGGTTCAGCGCGTGGGCGTGACCTTGCGAACCGTAGCCGATGATGGTGACGTTCTTGCCTTTGATGAGGGACAGGTCACAGTCTTTGTCGTAAAAAACTTTCATTGATATTCCTAAATTGGTTAAGTAGTTGCTATTGGTATTCAAACTTTGAGAATGCGCTCACCACGGCCGATGCCAGAGCCGCCAGTACGGACCGTTTCAAGGATCGCGGTACGATCGATCGATTCGATGAACGCGTCGAGCTTGGACTTGTTACCTGTCAGTTCGATCGTGTACGTCTTCTCGGTGACATCGATGATGCGGCCACGGAAGATGTCCGCAGTACGCTTCATCTCTTCGCGCTCCTTGCCGACGGCACGCACCTTGATGAGCATGAGCTCGCGCTCGATGTGTGCGCCTTCGGTGAGGTCAACGACCTTGACGACTTCGATCAGGCGATTCAGGTGCTTGGTGATCTGCTCGATCACGTCGTCCGAACCCGTTGTGACAATCGTCATGCGCGACAGGGTCGCATCTTCGGTCGGAGCTACCGTCAGCGTTTCGATGTTGTAGCCGCGAGCAGAAAACAGGCCAACGACGCGCGATAATGCACCTGCTTCATTCTCAAGCAGAACAGAAATGATGTGACGCATTACAGATCCTCCGAACCCAAGAGCATTTCAGTCAAGCCTTTGCCGGCTTTCACCATTGGCCAGACATTTTCGGTTTGATCCGTAATGAAGTTCATGAATACCAGCTTGTCCTTCATGCCGAACGCTTCTTTCAGCGCCCCTTCGACGTCGCCCGGCTTCTCGATCTTCATGCCGACATGGCCGAACGATTCCGCGAGCTTGTTAAAGTCAGGCAGAGAGTCCATATACGACTCGGAATAGCGGGAACCGTAATCAATTTGCTGCCACTGACGCACCATGCCGAGGAAGCGGTTGTTCAGCAGGATGATCTTCGGCGTCAGGTGGTATTGCTTGCAGGTAGCGAGTTCCTGGATGCACATCTGGATCGACGCTTCGCCAGTGATACATGCGACGGTCGCACCCGGGTTTGCCATCTGCACACCCATTGCATACGGCAAGCCGACACCCATCGTGCCAAGACCGCCTGAATTGATCCAGCGGCGCGGCTTGTCGAAACGGTAGTACTGCGCAGCCCACATCTGATGCTGCCCGACGTCGGAGGTAATGAAGGCGTCGCCCTTGGTGACTTCCCAGAGTTTTTCGACGACCGACTGCGGTTTGATGACTTCGCTGGAGCTTGCGTACTTCAGGCATTCACGGCCGCGCCATTCATTGATCTGGCGCCACCATGCTGCGAGTGCGGACGAATTCGGCTTGGCAGTTGCCTCTGCAGCATCAAGCTGTGCAAGCATTTCCTGCAGCACGTCTTTCACATTGCCGACGATCGGAATATCGACCTTCACGCGTTTGGAGATGGACGACGGATCAATGTCGACATGAATAATCTTGCGGGGATGCGTCGCAAAGTGCTTCGGATTGCCGATCACGCGGTCGTCGAAGCGGGCACCGATGGCAATCAGAACGTCGCAATGCTGCATCGCCATGTTGGCTTCGTACGTGCCATGCATGCCGGGCATGCCGACGAACTTGTCGCTGGAGGACTTGTAGCCGCCCAGACCCATCAACGTATTGGTGCATGGGAATCCAAGCTTGTCGACAAGCTTGTTCAGTTCGGCGGATGCGTTGGCAAGGATAATGCCGCCGCCGGTATAAATCATCGGGCGCTCTGCGGAGAGCAGCAGTTGCACCGCCTTGCGGATCTGGCCGGAATGGCCCTTGTCGACCGGCTTGTATGAACGCATCTCGAGTTCCTTCGGATACTCGAATGCGTGTTTCTGCATCGTGATGTCTTTCGGGATATCGACCAGCACGGGTCCCGGGCGGCCGGTGGTGGCGATATAGAAAGCTTTCTTCATCGTCGCGGCGAGGTCCTTGATGTCCTTGACGAGGAAGTTGTGTTTGACGCATGGGCGGGTAATGCCCACGGTGTCGCATTCCTGGAATGCATCCTGACCGATCGCATGCGACGGCACCTGCCCGGAAATTACCACCATCGGAATCGAATCCATATAGGCGGTGGCGAGGCCGGTGACGGCATTGGTGACGCCGGGGCCAGAGGTGACGATGGCTACGCCGACTTTATTGGAGCTGCGCGAATAGGCATCAGCAGCGTGTACGGCAGCCTGCTCGTGGCGTACCAGGATGTGCTGAAACTTGTCTTGATTGAAGATTGCGTCGTAGATGTAGAGCACTGCGCCGCCGGGATAACCGAACACATGTTCGACACCCTCTTCGGCCAGGCAGCGCACGACTATTTCCGCGCCTGTCAGTTCTGAACTCATTGCTTGGTTCCTTTCAAGGTCCATTGGAGATTGATCGGATGCTCTCTCCTGGCGAAATCATGCGGAACAACAGGGCCATGGCTTCCCTTCTTTGTGCGGTCACGCCGGTTCGTCGCACACCCGTAGATGTGGTTCAAAGCGACGCTAAACGCGACTCGTTCAGCCAAGGTTTCTGCAATTCCTACATGCATTTCTCACGCTTGTGGCGTGGGTTAGAGCAAACAGCTTTTAAATGTAAAGCGCGTCTGTTCGAAAGGCGGCGTCATGCACCGCGCGAAAAGACATTCCCTTGCCGGATGTGAAGGGACTGATAAGTTAATGGGTTGCACCATTTTGGTCAAGCTAAATTCCTTCAAATCCTTTTGAAATCAAGCGTTTTCCGAACAAGTCCGGGACAACGCGGACCTTTTTTGCTAGCATGCGCTCAGTTCGGAAACATGCCTGACAGCATCAAATCTCGCGCCTTCCTCATCTCCTTCAAAGCCGTTAAAAACTCCGCTGCACCGCATGGCAACTGAAAAAGAACTTTCCGACTTTCTGGAAAACGTGGAGCGCCGGGCATTCAAGCAAGCAGCCTATGCCGTCCGCAAGGACGAGGCAGCACTCGATATTGTTCAGGATGCAATGATCAAACTGGCGGAAAAGTACGGCGACAAGCCTTTAGCGGAGCTGCCCCTGCTTTTTCAGCGCATTCTGCAGAACACAATTCACGATTACTTTCGTCGCGAAAAGACGCGCGGCACGTGGATCAGCCTGTTTTCCGGATCCGGGAACGATCATGAGGATTCTGCAGGATTCGATCTACTGGAGAAATTCGGAGCCGAAGAAGGAACCGAGGCAGCGGAGTCCTGTGCTGACAAAGTCGAGCGAGACCAGGTGCTGGCAGCCATCGATGAAGAGATAAGGAAACTGCCGTCACGTCAACGGGAAGCCTTTCTGATGCGTTACTGGCAAGATATGGATGTCGCCGAAACGGCTGCAGTGATGGGCTGCTCCGAAGGCAGCGTAAAAACACACTGTTCTCGTGCCACACACGCGTTAGCCCAAGCGTTGCGAGCCAAAGGAATCACGTTATGAATAACCGAGAATTGGACTTCGCGTACAAGATACGTCACGCCCTCAATGAGGACCTTGACAACATTCCTGCGCCGACACGAGAAAAGCTTGCTTCTGCGCGCAAAACCGCACTATCTCGCAAGAAAAAGAGAACGCCAATCATGGCATTTATTCCGCAACAAATATTTGCGGGCCAATCCGGGGGCTTTTTCAGCGCCCCAGCATCTTGGTTAAATCGGATGGGGCTTGCCATACCCCTTATCGTACTGGCCGTCGGTCTGGTCGGTCTGTACGAATTTGAGCATGACCGCCACATCAATGACACGGCCGAAATAGATGTCGCGGTCCTCGCTGATGAACTGCCCCTGTCAGCTTATCTGGATCATGGATTCAATGCCTACCTTGCAAAGCAGGATGACTAAAACGAGGCGCAACCTGGTTTTGGATATCGCACGGTATCTGCAGCCAGTATTCCTTGTAGCCATTTCATCGGTGCTTTCATTTGATATCGCCGCGGAACCGCTTGGCGATCCGGCTGGCGGAACCCATACAACTATCGCAGCAGCCCCGACTGCGGGTGCGTCAGGAATCACCGCACCACACCTGCCGGCCAAGCCAGCCTGGAATGAACTATCACCAGCACAACAGCAGGCACTTGCGCCATTGTCCAGCGAATGGGATCAGCTCGACGCGTTCCGGAAGGGGAAGTGGCTGGCTATCGGGAACAAGTTCCACAGAATGAAACCGGAGGAACAGCAACGGGTACAGGAGCGCATGCGCGACTGGGTCGCGCTGACACCCGAGCAGCGGAGGATGGCGCGTGAAAGCTATGCTCGCTCCAAGAAGCTGAATTCAACCCAGAAGTCTGCCCGTTGGGAGCAGTACCAGCAACTGCCGGCGCAAGAAAAGAAGAAGCTGGCGGCAGATGCAACCACCAAGAAGTCCGTTGCTGCGCTACCCCCAGCGGCCGCACAAGGCAAGCGACGAATACCGCCAATCAAATCGGCGCCCAAGCCGGTTCTTGAACGTTCCGTGACGCCGCAAGCAGCCACCCAGTCCGCACTTCAGCCATCCCCGCAATCCGACAGGTAAATTTGCTCTTGAATACTACTGTGACACCCTCCTTAAAGCGCCGCCTGGCCAGCATGCTGTATGAAGCCATGCTGATGTTCGGCGTGTTATTCATTTCAGGCTTGCTCTTTGCTGCACTGTTGGAGCAAAGGCATGCGCTCTATCTTCGGTCGATTCTGCAGGTTTTGCTCTTTCTCTTGATGGGCATGTACTTCATCTGGTTCTGGACGCATGGCGGCCAAACGCTGGCGATGAAGACATGGCGAATCCGTCTCGAGACACCGACCGGCGGAAAGGTCACCGCAAAGCAGGCGCTCGTACGTTATGCCCTATCGTGGCTGTGGATTGTGCCGGGCCTGGCGATTGCCTGGCTGATCGGCGCAAAAAACTGGCCGTCCGTGTTAATTCCGGCAGCAAATATTCTGCTATGGGGACTCGGGGTTTATCTCGATCCCCAGAGGCAATTCCTTCATGATCGACTCGCCGGGACGCGTATTATCGGCGTCCCTGAAGAGAAAAAAGGTACGAAGCAGTAGCTTCGCTACAGTATGGCGCCGCATGAGCACCGGCTCATGCCAACGTCACACCGCTGTTGCTGCAAGATCGAAGGGACGGCTGTGCCCACCGTAGAGCCGCTCCATGATCGCCCGCTCTCGGCTCACGACGGTCGCCACAAAATCCTCTGGCCGCTTCATCTTCTTGAATGCCTTGAAGCCACGCTCGAGAAAGCTCTGCAAGTCGGCCAGGTCCGCCAGCTTGGCTGGCCTCCGCATCATGGACAACGTGCTTCCAATGAACGGAACTTGTACCAGTGCGCACAAGGCCATCCCGACTGACTCGACGTGTTCGAGCTGCCGCACCCTGTCGGCACGCGCCGTCACTCTCGGATACGCCTCGATGTAATCGGCCTCAGAAAACACGGGGCCAAGCTGCCCCGCCATTGCCGCATCGAGCCGCTCGGAAAGCGCATCCAATGCGACCGCATCGGCCACGGTTTCCAGCGCCGCAGACGGCAACAAGCGCTCCATCGTTGGGACCACACGCTCCAGATTTGCATCCCGCTGCGTCAGGTCCTCGGTCCCGTATATATCGCTAAGAAAGAACGCGGCAGCGGCATTCGTTTCTGGATTAGCGAGCAAATCGCCATGCGTCCCCGCCATGCGTTGCGACTGGAATTGCCGCAACGCCAGACGTGCAGCACGGGACGCCTCGTCATCGCTGGCAGCCCGTCTTTCGGCAATCACTGAGTCCAGTTCCTTGCGGAGACGCACGATGATGGTTTTCTTCGTCATGATGATATATGGCAATCACTTGCTTTACTGTGGTTTTCGAGGTCCTTCGGGCGTACGCATCGATGCCTCGACCGCCATCATTTTGAACCAGGCAGGGAAGGCATTTTTCGATAAACCCAGAGTAGAACTAGACCTCTATTTTCCATCGGCGGCGCCTCGCACCCTTGCGCTACACTGAATCGATACATAAAAAAGAGGCTTGGAGACATGGTAACGACACTATCCCGCCGCACATTCCTGAAAGCGGGGATTGCCGGCGCGCTCGTGCTTGCTTCTGCGGGCGGCATCTACCGCCTGACACGGCAAGCAGAGCTCCCCGAAAAATTCGCCCTCGACGAAAATATCCGATCCGTACTGACTGCTCTCATCCCGGTAATGCTGCGGGATGCGATAGAGCCAGCATCGACGGACCTCGAGAACGCTATTGCGGGCGTACATGACGCAATCACCGGCCTTCCGTTGGCAACACAAAAAGAAGTCCAGGATCTCTTCGGCATGCTGACGCTCGGACCGATACGCCGCTTTCTGGCCGGGATTCCGGACGACTGGCCGCAAGCGAAAGCGGAGGACGTGGAAGCGTTCCTTCAAAACTGGCGCTTCAGTCGCTTCACCTTGCTGCAAAGCGCTTACCATGCGCTGCATGACCTGATCACCGGTTCATGGTATGGCAAGGACTCGTCATGGGCAGCCATTGGTTATCCCGGCCCGATCAAAGCACTTAGCTGAGGAATGAAATGACAAGCACCGTGACCAGTGCAACTCCCAATCCGATTCCCGACCCGATCCAGGCTGGCCTCGCAAAGGGGTGGAAGGTTATCGATGCCTCCACGCTGACGGATAACCGCAACATTGAGGCCGATGTTGCGATCGTTGGCACCGGCGCAGGTGGTGGCGTGACCGCCGAAATTCTCGCGCTGACCGGACTGTCCGTGGTCCTGATCGAAGAAGGTCCATTGAAGTCATCAAAGGACTTCAAGATGCGCGAAGCGCAAGCCTATCCGGCGCTGTACCAGGAATCGGCAGCACGCAAAACCAAGGACAAGTCCATCAGCATCCTGCAGGGCCGCGCAGTCGGCGGGTCGACCACTGTCAACTGGACTTCGAGTTTCCGCACGCCGAACGGCACGTTGAACTACTGGCAGAAGATGTTCGGCCTGGCGGATTATTCGCCGGAAGCCTTGGCACCGTGGTTTTCAACCATGGAGCAACGGCTGAACGTCGGGGTATGGCTGACCCCACCCAATGAAAACAATGACCTGCTCAAACGGGGTGCAGCCAGACTCGGCATCCCTACTGCCTCTATTCGACGCAATGTGAACGGATGCTGGAATCTCGGCTACTGCGGGATGGGATGCCCTACCAATGCAAAGCAGTCGATGCTGGTAACCACCATTCCCTCTGCCTTATCGCGTGGCGCCACGCTGCTGATGCGCACACGCGCGGAGCGGCTCCTCCTAAAGAACGACACGGTTTCAGGCCTTGCCTGCACAGCGCTCGACGCAAGCGGACTTGCGCCTTCAGGGATAACCGTCACTGTGCGCGCCAGGCATTATGTCGTTGCCGGTGGAGCGATCAATTCTCCCGCATTGCTGATGCGTTCAGGCGCGCCTGATCCACATGCTTTGCTTGGCAGGCGTACTTTCCTGCATCCCACCGTCATCTCTGCCGCACTCTTCGATCAGAAAGTGGAGGGATACTCCGGCGCCCCGCAATCAATTTATTCTGATCACTTCCTGGAGACCCAGGCGATCGATGGGCCGATGGGCTACAAACTGGAAGCGCCACCACTGCATCCGGTATTGTTCTCATCCACGATGTTCGGTTTCGGTGCGCAGCACACGGCAATGATGAAACAGTTTCCGCACACGCACGCGCTGATTTCCCTACTGCGCGACGGCTTCCATGAGCAGTCCGCGGGTGGAACGGTAGCACTGCGTGATGATGGCTTTCCGGTCCTGGATTATCCAATCACCGATTTCGTCTGGGATGGGGTCAAGCGGGCATTGCTGACGATGGCAGAAATCCAGTTCGCTGCGGGTGCGAAGACCGTCTATCCGGTACACGAAATGGCGGAGGGTTACGCCACTTGGGCGGCCGCACGCAAGGCGATTGAAAACCTCCCATACAAACCATTGCTGGCAAGGGTCGTTTCTGCGCATGTGATGGGCGGATGCGCCATGTCGGATGACACCAGGCTCGGCTTGGTATCATCAAATGGCCGCTACCATGGTGTCAGCAATCTGTCGGTACACGACGGCTCGCTGTTTCCGACATCGATAGGGGCAAATCCTCAGTTGTCGATTTACGGAATCACCGCTAAGCTGGCAAGCACTCTCGCTACCGAACTTACCGGCAAACCCGCACCAAAGCTCGCTTCTGCAGACGCATGATTGCTCGCATTACTCGTCTTATATTGCTCGTTCAGCTCCTCTTTGCTGCCGGAATATACCTTCTGGCTAAAAAAGCTTTCGGCATCGAAAATGCCGTTATCGCACTAACGGCGAGCATTGGCTCGGTGTTATTGATTCGAATGATCATTACCTTCAATAACTTCGTGCTAGCGCGCCGCTATCGCAGCGAACTACCACTTCACTACCGTATCGGCTGGTGGCAGGCATGCAGGCTATTTCTCACAGAGTTTAAGGCGACGATGACCAGCTCATCCTTGACGATGCCGTTTCACGCCTTCTCCCGGAATGTGCCGCATGATCCGGAGGGGTTGCCTGTGCTTCTGATTCATGGTTATGGCTGCAACAGCGGTTACTGGCATTCGATGAGCAAAGCGCTGGTCCGAGCGAAGATTGCGCATTACGCCGTCAACATGGAACCAGTGATCGGAGGTATCGACGAGTATGTGCCGATCATTCATGAAACAGTTGAGCGCATCTGCAACGAAACCGGACACGACAAAGTGATTCTGGTCGGCCACAGCATGGGTGGATTGGTCGCACGTGCTTACTTGCGCGTGCACGGCAACAAACGTATCGCCAAGGTGATTACGCTCGGCACGCCGCACCATGGCACCGGACTCGCACATTTTGGCGTCGGCCTGAATACGCAGCAAATGCGATGGACGGCAACGGAGCAGGAGGGAATTGCGAGCGATTGGTTACGTGATCTCGCGGCAGGGGAAGGCCCGGATACCTACCGGCTTTTTGTCTCGATCTATTCCCACCACGACAACATCATTTCACCACAGCGCTCGTCCCATCTTGCAGGCGCAAAAAATATCGAGTTCCATGCCATTGGCCATGTTGCGCTGGGGCTGGATCCCGTCATTCACGCACAAGTGATCAGGGAGATCAGACGGGCTTCCCGCGTTCGAAAACCCCAACTGAAGATGCGCGCTGCGCGAGAATCAGCAAAGAGCGCACCCTCCCCTAAAGCCAACCTGATTTCTTGAACCGGTAATAAAGATAGCCGCACACTGCGGCGACCACGATCAGCGCCATCAGGTATCCGTATTTCCACTTCAGCTCGGGCATGTATTGAAAGTTCATGCCCCATATCCCGACAAATGCGGTAGCCACGGCGAAAATCGCTGCCCACGCTGCAAGCCGCTTGTTGACCTCGCTTTCATCGATGGTCACCATCGAGAGATTCACCTGTATCGCCGTACCGATCGTGTCGCGGATGTTATCGATGGAGGCGTTGATTCGGTACAGGTGGTCATACACGTCGCGGAAGTATTCCTGGGTATTGAAACAGATTCGCGGCACCCTTCCCCCGTGCAGCTTTGCCACTGCCTCCATCAGCGGAGCGACCGCATGCTTGAGCGTCATTGCCTTGCGTTTTAACTGATACAAGCGCTCGATATTCGCCCGCTCCGATCCCTTGAGGAAGATTTGCTCTTCGACCGTTTCCAGTTCCGACTCGAGTTCTTCCAGTACAGGGAAATAGCGGTCGACCACCGCATCCATCAGCGCGTAGAAAACAAAGACAGCGCCGTGCTTCATTAAGTGCGGCTCGCGCTCGCACCGTTCACGAACGCCGAGAAAACCCTGGCTGCTCTGGTTGCGGACAGACAGGACATAGCGCTCTTCAACGAAAATATGCAGTTCGCCGACGACAAATTCACCGTCCACCATCTCGATGATATGCACTACCCCGAACAGCGAATCCCCATACTCCTCGATTTTCGGCCGCTGATGTCCATGCAATGCATCCTCCACCGCCAGTTCGTGCAGACCGAATTCGCGCTGCATCTGTCGAAGTTCATCCGGCTCCGCATCCCTCAACGCAACCCAGACAAAGCAGTCCTCTCGATGCAGATATTCCCCGATCTGCTCCGGCCGTACCTCGGTGAGCCTCTTTCCGTCCTGATATGCCACGCAGTTGATGAGCATAAGTCCTGCTCCTGAAGATTTGTTCAACATTGCTGCAAGCACTGTGCTTGAGCTGTTTCAAAAAACTCCTGCCTGTCATCAACATTGGCGACGTCACCTTCGACAAGCTCTGGCCAGAGCAGCTGGAGGCGCTGATGAAGGCAAGACCAAGTTGGCGGGAATAATGTCGCGTCATATCATTCCCGGCAAAGTGACAGTATCAGATGTGACGCCAGGAAAGGCGAGAACCTACAAGGCGAAGAAGTCACCTTGACCTCCGATAATGGAAAAGTGGCGGCCGACAATGCCAACAAGATTCAGAGCGATCTTTTGGTGAATAACTGCGTTATCCATGAGATTGGCGTAATGGCGTTACCCTATAAACGTGGGCCATAGCGATAAATTCATCGTACCTGTGCACACGACAACGCGGACGCAAGAATGCATGCACATTGGCATCATGCTGTCGCACATGCTCGCAGGTGGATCTTGAGGCTGGCGGTTCCATGCACATAACTTATCCTTATGCACTTTCTCGCTACCAGCCTCAGTCCGCGCGTTGCCCGCTTCAACAGCCCGCTAGAAATGCACGCCTTTCAATAGCTGCTGCAGAGCAATCTGGTCCGCACTCATCTGTGGTGCCTTCTTGTCCTCATTGCTCCTCGCAGCATCGGAGTCCGGGAACATCCGGAAACTGGTGTTCATGATGATCTGCGACACCCGCGGCACCAAGGCGTGCAATACCTCCCCGAGAATCCCGAGTCGTGTCGCAATGCGCACCGGCTTATCGACGATTGCCTGTGCAATCAGATCTGCCGCATCATCAGGCGAAAGCGTCGGCACGTTTTGATAGATCTTTGTCGGTGCGATCATCGGCGTGCGCACCAGCGGCATGTTGATCGTTGTGAACTTGATGTTCATGTCCGCAAATTCCGAAGCGGCGCAGCGCGTCCATGCGTCCAGTGCGGCTTTTGAAGCGACATACGCTGAAAAGCGAGGGGCGTTCGTCAACACGCCAATGGAAGAAATATTAATTACCTGCCCTTGCTTGCGCGCCACCATGGTCGGCAGCAGGCCCATGGTCAGGCGCAGCGCACCGAAATAGTTGAGCTGCATTGTCCTTTCGAAATCGTGGAAGCGATCGTAGCTCGATTCGATGGCGCGGCGGATGGAGCGGCCCGCATTATTCACCAGGATATCGACACCTCCATGCTCCTCAATGAGCACGCGCACGAAGCGATCGCAGTCCACCATGTCCGCGACATCCGCCCGGTACGTAATGACGTCGAAGCCGCGCTCCCTGATTTGCCGCTTTGCGTCCGCAAGCTTGTCTTCGTCGCGGCCGCAGATGATCGTCTTTGCACCGGCCTCGGCGAGCTTGTGCGCAACCGCCAAGCCAATACCGGATGATCCTCCCGTGACAAGGACGACCTTTCCTGCCACTTGGCCGCGCAGCGTGCGATCGATGAACAAGTCCGGATCGAGATTGCGCTCCCAGTAGTCCCAGATCCGATAAGCGTACTCGTCCAGGCGAGGGCAACTGATTCCGCTCCCCTTCAACGCGGCGACCGTTTCGCGATTGTCGAATCGCGTCGGGTAATTGATGAACTGCATCAAATCCTCCGGCAACCCGAGATCCTTCATCAGCGCAGAACGCACACGCCGCACAGGGGTAAGCGCCATCATGCCCTTCTTGACCGACTTCGGAACAAAGCCGAACAACGCAGCATTGATACGCAGGCTCATGGTCGGCGCATGCGCTGCACGCGCGAATGTGTTGAGGACATCTCCAACACGCATCGGCTGCGGATCCGTCAGGTGGAAACACTTGCCGTCAAGCTCAGGCTTGTGTGCGATGTAAACCATTGCACTTACGACATAATCAACCGGCACAATATTGATTCGCCCTCCTTCAATGCCAATGGCGGGCATCCACGGAGGAAGTATCTGGCGGACGCGCTGTATCAGCTTGAAAAAATAGTAGGGACCGTCGATCTTGTCCATTTCGCCGGTCCTGGAGTCACCGACGACCATGCCGGGGCGGTAGATACGGAATGCCCCTTTGCATTCGTTACGGACCACCTTTTCCGATTCGTGCTTCGACGCAAAATAGGGATGCTCGAGGTTTTCCGCCTCTTCAAACATATCCTCACGGAAGATACCTTCGAAAAGCCCGGCCGCCGCAATGGAACTGACGTGATGCACGCAGCCTGCACCTATCTCGTTCGCGAACGCGACAGTATTGCGCGTGCCGCCTATATTCACCTCCATCTGCTGCACCGGGTCCGCTTTCAGATCGTAGATGGCAGCGAGGTGGAAGAAGTGGTCGATTCTGTTGGCCAGCCGACTGGCATCTTCCCTCGACACACCAAGCTTAGGATTGCGCAGATCTCCGTATATGGGAATCGCGCGGGTCTCGTCTGCTTCCCAGTACTCGAGCAGACCGGGGACTTTGTCCCTGCTTTCCTCGCGCATCAGGAAATACACAATGCTGCCTTCACGATCAAGCAGCTTCTTCACCATCCGCTTGCCGATGAAGCCGGTTGCCCCTGTAACGAAATACTGCATGCTGACTCCCTTTTTCTTGAACTTGTTCGGGCGACAATCATTGCAGGCAGGGCTTGCGCTGACAAGGCGCTGCATATTGATGCTTATCAGTTAGAAAGCCCTCTCTATGGCTTTAGAATGCGATCTCTACTTTTGCAACCTAAACTGTTTTATCAAAGGTGCGTCGGCTTGTATGACGTTTGAATCAATCATTAAACGGAGAATACGATGGTAAAAAAACTGAAGGCACTGGCCAAGTCTGACGACACACAACTTGCCGAAGCAGTTCGCACATCGGCGCAACAGATCTGGCAAGCGGGGTTGGGAGCGTTTGCCAAGGCGCAGGAGGAAGGCGGCAAAGTATTTGCGAAACTGGTGAAGGAAGGCACCGAGCTTCAAAAGCGTACCCAGAAGCTCGCAAACGGGAAGGTCTCCGATGTGACTGATACCGTGACGAGAATGGCTGAAAACGTCAGCAAGCAGGCGTCCGGTTCCTGGGACAAGCTGGAACAGGTGTTCGAGGATCGTGTGTCGCGCTCGCTGCAGAGCCTGGGCGTACCGACTCAAAAGGACATCCAGATGCTGACCAAGCGTGTCGAGGAACTGAGCAAGGCGGTGGCCACGCTCTCCGGCAAGAAAATGGCAGTGAGCAAAGCTGCTGCAAAACCTGCAGCGAAGAAAACGGCTGCAAAAAAAGCGGTGGCCAAACCTGCGGCAAAGAAGGTAGCAACGAAAGCTGTCTCGAGGAAGAGAGCTGCAGCAAGATAGGTTATACAAACATGTACATGTGCCTTCCGGCTTTTACGGCAATTTCAGGGCTTGCTTGATCGCAAGCCCTTTTTTGTTGCACGTTTCCATACGCAAGCCGGTTGCTGATTCGCCGGTGCCATCACTACCATACAGGCGTATATTTGAGGCGTGCATATGCGTACTCCCTTACATCCGATGACCTCTTCCGGCCATAGCACAAAGAGAACTGCGGGGCGCCCATCCCGCCGCCGGTCTTCCAGACCGAATCGCAGCACACCGCTCATCGGTCTTGCGCTGGCTGGCGGTGGGCCGCTTGGCGCGGTATATGAAATCGGAGCCCTTGCCGCACTCGAAGAGTCGATCGAGGGATTGGACTTGAACGATGCCAAAATTTATGTGGGCATCAGCGCCGGCGGTATCATCGCAGCCGGGCTTGCAAACGGCATCACGCCGCATCAGATGTGCCGTCTGTTCGTCGAGAGCGACGCCCTCGACGAGGACGATTTCCCCTTCAAACCAGAGATGCTGCTCCGCCCGGCATGGGAAGAATTAGGCATACGAGGTGCAGCGTTCCCGGTGTTGCTGGCAGGAGGCTTGCTGCACTATGCACGTCGTCGCAGAAAAACAACCGTCGCCGCCTCGCTCGAACGATTGAAGGCCGCACTACCCACTGGAATATTCTCCGGAGCGGGCATTCATGAATTCATGGAGCGCGTCTTCGCAGAACCCGGCCGGACCAATGATTTTCGCCGGCTAAAACAGAAGCTCGTCATTGTGGCGACCGATCTCGATACTGGCGAGCCTGTCCGGTTCGGCATGCCTGGTTATGATCGTGTGCCTATTTCCAAGGCTGCCCAAGCCAGCGCCGCCGTTCCCGGACTCTTTCCGCCGGTCGAGATCAATGGCCATTATTATGTGGACGGCGCCTTGCGCAAGACGCTTCATGCATCCATAGCACTTGAAGATGGTGTTGACCTGCTCCTTTGCGTCAATCCGATCGTGCCCTACAACGCGCGTGCCACGCACGCCCCCGGCAAGCTTGCACAGGGCGGGCTGCTTACCGTACTCTCACAGACCTTGCGTGCAATTATCCATTCCCGCCTTGAAGTCGGCATGGCAAATTATGCCGTGACCTATCCGCACAGCGATATTCTGCTGATCGAGCCAAGTCAGGAAGATGCGGACATGTTTTTCACTAACCTGTTCAGCTACAACAACCGGCGGCGCATGTGTGAGAACTCCTACCAGAATACGCGGATGCTGCTGTGGCAACGCCGGCACGAAATTGCTCCCGTCCTGAAGCGCCACGGCATGCGCCTGAAGCTTTCCGTCCTCAGCGATACCAGCCTCACCCTGGTGAAGAATCCTGCCGGCGACAAGGGTGACCGATTCGGTTTGGCAAACCTGTCTCAAGTACTTGACAACCTGGAACGGCATCTGAAAATCGCTGCAGGATAGCGCCGACGGCCGTTTGTGTATCGTTTTATCAGTGTTATGCTAGCAACAAACGAAAATGGAATTGGGAGGCAGCTAGCATGCAACACAAAGCCCCTCGGCGCACACGCGAACGGATCCTCGAACTGTCGCTCCGGCTCTTCAACGAATTCGGCGAACCGAACATCACCACCACCGTCATTGCCGAGGAAATGAACATTTCCCCGGGCAATCTCTACTATCACTTCCGCAACAAGGACGACATCGTCAACTCGCTGTTCGCGCAGTTCGAGGCGGAAATAGGACGCATGCTTGCCGTGCCTGCCGACCGGCGGCCCAACATCGAGGACGTGTGGCTATATATGCACCTCATGTTCGAACTGGTATGGCGTTACCGCTTTTTCTATCGCGACCTCAGTGACCTGCTCTCACGCAACCGCAAGCTGGAGCTGCACTTCAAGCAAATCCTCGCGCACAAGACCAAGGTCGCCCAACAACTATGCGTTGGTCTGCGTGCCGACAAGGCCCTGGAAGCCACAGATGCTGAAATCGATGCACTTGCGACTAATATTGTTGTGTTGGGCACGTACTGGCTCTCATACGAGTACGTACGCAATCCGCGCAAGTACACCGAACAAGACGTCATGGCAGATGCCTTGGCACGCGGCTGCTATCAGGTTCTTTCCCTGATCGGCCCTTACCTGCGTGGCGAAACCCAATTGTTATTTGAAAAACTGGCTGAAGAATATCTAAAAAAACTTAAGTAAGGAGAAGTCAATGGCGTGGAGCAAGTTCCCCTATCCCGATGAAACATATGTCTACACGCCAGCGAGCCTGAAAAAAAACTGGGGACGGCTTCATACCGGCGATGCCGAACCGTTTCCGAAAGACGCTGCGCTCGTCGACGCCTGGATAGCATTCCATGCAGGCGAGTTTGAAAAGGCCGTCAAGCTCGGTCTTGCGCTAGGTATCGACGGCTACACTGTCGCAAACAAAGCAGCGTGCATCTATGCGAACTATCTTGAGAAGTCCGAGAAGAAGAAGCTGAGTCTGTTTCAGGAAATCGCCGAGCGCTGTGAACAGCAGCAGCGCGAACAGCCCAAGAATCCGGCCGGCTACTACTGGCATGCCTATGCGCTTGGCCGGTATGCGCAAGGGATCTCGGTGGTCAAGGCGCTTTCAGCAGGTATCGGCACAAAGGTCAAAAATAGTCTCGACACGACCATCAAACTTGCACCAAAACATGCCGACGCGCATATCGCCCTTGGCGCGTATCACGCAGAAATCATCGACAAGGTCGGTGCAATGATCGGCGGCCTCACGTATGGCGCGAAGAAGGAAGATAGCCTGAAGTTCTTCAAGGCAGGCATGGCGCTCAACCCACACTCGGCCATCTCTCGGGTTGAGTACGCAAATGGACTCGTCATGCTGGAAGGCAAGAAGAAAATGAACGAAGCCGTCAAACTGTATGAAGAGGCAGCGGCTTGTGAGCCAATGGATGCCATGGAAAGGCTTGATGTGGAATTGGCGAAGGAGGAATTGGAGGACTGACCTTCTCCTTCCGCGCTGTCGTCAGGCAGTCGCTGAGAAGCCTTTGAGACCTGGACCGGCCGTGCAAAGTCGCAGACTGACGTAGCCGCTTCCAACAACGGCCATGCTCGAGTAGCATGGCCGTTTTTTCATGGTGTGAAGAAATGAAATCGATCTGTGTCTACTGCGGTTCCTCGATCGGGGCCTCTCCTGCTTACGCCGATGCTGCACGCCAACTTGCCAAGGCAATGGTCGACGACAATATCTCACTCGTCTATGGCGGCGGAAACGTCGGACTGATGGGCGTCATCGCGGACGAGGTACTTCGCCTGGGTGGCGAGGCGACGGGAGTGATTCCCAGGGCGCTGATGGATCGAGAAGTGGGACACATCGGCCTGACACGCCTGCATATCGTCAAGGACATGCATGAGCGCAAAGCGATGATGGCGGATCTATCTGATGGTTTTGTCGCCATGCCGGGCGGGATCGGCACGCTCGAAGAACTGTTTGAGGTCTTTACCTGGTCGCAACTCGGCCTGCATGACAAGCCAATCGGATTACTGAATGTGAACGGATTCTACGATGGCCTGATCGCATTCCTGGAGCATGTCGTGAATGAGCGGTTTCTGAAAGCCGAGCAGGCATCGTTGCTGGTGCACGCATCCGAACCAGCCGCTCTGGTCGAGCGCCTGAAAACCTTCCGGCCGCCTCGGCACGACAAGCTGTTTGACGCAGCAACCGCCGGAAAAATCATTTGAAGCGTTGAATCAGGGCTGCAGCTGGTTCAATCGCGCGTCGACAAAGGCCCGCAGTTCCGGTGACAGGCTGTTGCTTGCCCTGGCGCGTTTGAATGCGTCTTGCGCTTCTTTCGTGCGGTTCTCTGCCTGCAGCGAAATGCCCAGCCCCATCCACCACACACCGTTTTGCGGAGCCTTTTGCAGGGCGACCAGATACCGTTCCGCTGCCTGCTTGTGCCGCTCATCACGTTGCAGCAGCGCAGCAAGAAAGGCATGGTAGTCCGCACGGTCGGCTGAATGCGGAAGAGTCTGTTCCAGCGTATCGATCGCCGGCCGCAACTCTCCCCTTTCGACCTGGAGCCTTGCGAGAATCATTGCCAGTCCGGGCTGTGTCGAATCGAGTTTCAGTCCTTCCTGAGCCAGGCGCATCGCGTCGTCCTGGCGCTTGTTTTCGAGCAAGAGTCCGATCAACGTCTGGCGCGCCGCGACATGGTGGCCATCGAGCTGCAATGCCTGTTCCAGACTGGCCATCGCCTCGTTGCTCCGTCCTTGCTGGTGTGCCTGCAAGGCCTTGCGGTAATCGTTTTCCGCTCGTTGTTGCGGGGTGAAATCCTTTACTTGCTTGGTAATCGCCACCGGCGCAGGGACGAAATCAGGTTGTTTTACTGCTACCGTCTCTATCGGCTTGCTCGTCGCCTTGAGCTTGCCGACCTCCGATGTCGTGGACATCAACACCGGCTGTGCAATAACAGAAGCCGGCGGTGGAGCAACCTGCTGCACTGGCGTCGGTACTGAAGGCCCGGGATCCGACGCCGGAACTTCCGCCACCACTTGGGGCAGCGCTACCGGAGCAGCATCAACTTCGTGAACCAGGGTCGGTTCCGATTTCTGCGGCGGAACCGATACCACACTCAAATCAGCATCCAGGCGCAACGGCAACTGTCGACGGACATCAGGCGCTTTCTCTGCCATTGGTTCACGGACCATCAGCCAGATGACCAGGCCGGACAACACAATGCCCAATGCAAGTGCGACCCACCAGGCCGGATGCACGCCACGGCGCTCCGGAACTGCACGAATCTGTTGGGCAAACGACTCGGTGGTACCAATGTCGGAGCGGCGCGCCTCCAACTCCTGGAGCATTTGATTAATCAGGCTCATGCGAAGTACTTCCATCCCATGCCGGTACCGGCGACAAGCAATGCAGTCAAGCCGAACCATGCCCAGGGCCAGTGCGCCTTCCGCGCAGCAGCCGTATCGCTGGCCGCGGCCGTGATGTGGCGTGCGTTGATCTGCTGCCGGCCTTCGCCATAGGCGAGCATCATGGCCTTGTGGGCAAGGATGTTCACCAGGCGCGGGACGCCGCCGCTGGCCCTCTGCAATGACTTGATCGCGCTTCTGTTGAACAAGCGGCCACCGGCGTAACCGGCGACGCGCAGCCGGTGCGATACGTAAAATTCCATGTCGTCCTTCGTCAACGGCCCCAGGTGATAGTGAAACGTGATGCGCTGGTTCAATTGACGAATGCTTTCCTGTTGCAGCTTTCTGTTCAGCTCCGGCTGCCCGAACATCACAATCTGGAGCAGCTTGCGCTTCTCCGTCTCAAGGTTAGTCAGCAGCCGCAAGGCCTCGAGGGTTTCGATCGGCATCGCCTGCGCCTCATCGAGGCAGAGCACGACGCGCTTGCCCTCACGGGCAAGCACAAGCAGGCGGTGGTTGATTGCCTTCAGCAGTTGGTGCTGGTCGACATCCCTCTGTTGCGGAACTTCGAGTTCGTCAGCCAGCGCCAGCATCAGCGTACGCGGTTCCAGCAGCGGATTGGGAATATAGGCCGTGACGAAACCGTGATCCAGCGAGGACATGAATTTGCGGCACAACAGCGTCTTGCCCACGCCGACCTCGCCGGTAATCTTGATGAATCCCTCACCGTTGCGTGCTGCGATCAGCAGTGTGTTCAACGCTTGCTGGTAGTTCGAGCACGCGAAGAAAAAACTCGTGTCCGGCGTGATGCCGAACGGGAGTTCACGCAGGCCGAAATGGGCTTTGTACATCCTGAACAGGCTCCGCTATTTGAACTCTGTCACGCCTCTGGGGTCGAGCGCCTGAATACGTCGCTGCGATTCGCTGATGTCCTGCGCCCATGAGTTATTTCCCTGCACAATCGTCGGCTTGAGCAAGATGACGAGCTCGCGCTTCTGGGTGACCTGGTTCGTATTGCGGAACAGGTGCCCCAGGACAGGAACATCACCCATGCCCGGCAACTGCGCACGATCCGAAGTACTCGCCTGACGCATCAGGCCGCCGATCGCGACGATCTCGCCGTCACGTCCGCGTACCACGCTGTCGGTTTCGGACACGGTGCTCGACGCCAATGGCAAGGAGTAAGTGCCCGAATTGCCAAGATTGAGAGGCTTGTCGACGGTCGTCACGTTGCTGACCGACGGATGAATATGCAGGATGATATTGCCGCTTTCGTCGATCTGCGGGGTAACGTCAAGCGCCACACCTGAGAAGAATGGCTGCACCGTTACGGTCGGGCTGGTCGTCGTGGTCGCCCCGGTCGCCGAGGTCGTGGTGCTGATGTTAGTCACAAAGAACTCATCCGTACCGACCTTCAGCACCGCCTTCTGGTTGTTCAAGGTTGCGATGCGTGGACTGGACAGCACGTGGACCTTGCCTTGGGTTTCGAGGAACGAAATCAAGGCAGCGAAATTGCTGGTCTGGAAAGCCAGGCCGAACAAGCCAGCACCGGTGGAAATCAGATTCTGGCCCGGCGTTGAGATAAAGTCACCGCCGGTGAACGTGCGCGCTGCAAGGTCAACGTTATTGACGCCGGTTGCCAACGGACCGTTGGGCTGCAGCACCGTATTCGGCGAGAGCTTGCCTATCGATGCGCGGCTGTTGTCCCTGCGGCTAAATGCCGACCAATTCACGCCAGACTGAAAACCATCGCTCAGCTGCACTTCAATGATCTTCGCTTCCAGGATCACCTGACGGTCTACCGACAGCTGGGTCGCCTTGAGGTAGGCATTGACGTTCTTCAGTTCATCCCACATCGCGCGCACCAGCACCACACCGGACTGCGGGCTGATGACGACGCTGCGGCCTTCCTTATTGCCGACAATCGCCTCCAGCGACGCCTTGAGCTCTGCCCAAAAGTCTGCGTTGGATGTCGTGCTGATCTTGCTGCTGTTGAGCGTCTGAGTGTTCGTCGTATTCCCGGCTGGAGCGTTCGGTGTATTCGCAGTCGACGTCGCATTGCCGCCGGTAGTCGAGTCGCTGACCGACCCGGATGTCACACGGATGTCCGATGTGCCGCGACGGTTGGCAGTCAGGTAGTTAACGGTAAACACGCGGGTCTGCAGCGTCAGCGGCTTGATGTAGATCCGCGTCCCATCGACCTGGTAGTCATAGCCGTACAGCTCGCGAATGGCATCGAGCGCCTCGAACAAGGTCACGTCCTTGAGATTGGCGGACACCGTGCCGCTGACTTCCGGGTGGACCAGCATGCTGTACTGCGTGCCCGACGCGATCGCCATAAAGAACTGCGCTGCCGGCACATTGTTGAGCGTGAGGCTGAACCTTTCTTCCAGCGGCTTGCGTGCCTTGGGTACCTCAATGTTGATTGGCGGCAGCAATGCGGCCGTAACCGCGTCCGGCTGCCGACCGGTCGCATCCGGCTTGGCCGCCTTGCCCACTTCGGCAGCGATCAAGTCATATGTGCCATGGTTGGACGACGAGCTTGCACAACCGAGCAGACTCAAAGCAACGAAAAACGATAGGGTCTTTTGCATTCTGTGATGTGCCTTCATTGTCATCGGTTATTTGCTTTCGAGCCGATGCGGCTGGAGTCCGGTTGCTTCTCGATATTCGGGAAAAGCTTCAGCGATTTCAGATTCTTACCTTCTCGCAGCAGCACTTCGGTTTCTGTAATCCGTACCACCCTTGCGTCGCCCACCTTGTCACCGACGTGAATCACACGGCCGCTAACGATCGCCTCTGCCCGACGTTGCGAAATCAGGATGGATTGCAGAACCGGTCCTGCAGAAGCAGCCCCGCCTTCCGAAGGCTGTTCCATACCTGCAGCCGCTGGGGGACGTGTGGGATCAGACAGCCCTTGGGCAGTCGCCAAGGCGCTTATGCCGCTAAACGTGCAGGTCAGCATCAGTGCAATGCTGACCCATGGTGCAGCGTTCCTCAAATGTTCAGCCATTGCTTGTCCAGGCTTAAGGTAAACAAGGTCAGCGTCAGCGTCGCCTTCGGATATTCAGTCACCTCCAGCTTCGTGCCGCCCCAGAACAGCTGCCATGGCATTGCCTCTAGCTGCGACAGATAGCTCAGCAAGTCGAGATACCCTCCCTCGACCACGATCTCGACACCATGACGGTAGACCGCCACCAACCCATCCTGCGCCGCACTGCCGGCGGTCGCCGCCGCAGTGCTTTTGGCTGCCATTGCTGGCTCGTTCAATCGCGAAGGCGGAAGTTTCTTCAAGGACAGCAAACGGAGCTGCGCATTTTGCCGAAGTATGTCCTCAAGTAAGAGTGACATTTTTTCGGGGGAAATAAATCCACTTTGCATCCCTTCCACTTTGCTACGTATCTGTTGCGCCTGCTGTTGCAACTGCTGCAAGCGCGTCTTGTTGTCCTGGTCCGGATCAATGGATTGCGCCCGCGCCATCTGCTGCATCTCCGCATGCAGCGCCGCAATTTTCGCCTGATCCTGCTTGATACTTTCGGATAGTTGTTTCTGTTTTGCGGTTTGTGGATCCAGTATCGCGACGTTTACCAGCACGATTACGATCAGCGCCGCCATGCCGAAGATAATTACCCGCTCGCGTAGGGTGAGCGCGTCGATCTTCGCAGAAATTCTTTGCCAGTGCTGCTTCATTTACTTTTTGCTCCGGACAGGTCCGCCTGGGTGCTGGTCGAGGACGACTGCAAACTAAACTCGATGAAGGGTACGCCCACTGCCGTGCCGCCTGCAGAAGCAGCTCCCTTATCTGTCGCATGCTCCACAGGCGGCTGCACCGCCTGCATCTCCAGAGTGGCGAACGATTTTCCTTGCAGCACGGGTTCCTGCTTCAGCCGGTTGATGTAAATAGGAACCAAGTCGGGGCGCAGTGCACGCCCCTCAAGCCCAATACTCGTGCCGGTGTCATTGATGGTGAAGCCGGTCAACCAGACCCCACTCACAATCCGCCGCGAAAATGCACGCATGTGTTCCGCGTAGCTGCGTGTCTTGCTCAATTCAGCATTCTTTAGATCGTCCGTCACCTGCCGCAAAGCATGAATTTCGGCTTCCGTGCGCTGCACCTCCTCTTCAAGTGTCTGGTCTTTCTGACGCGGCCCATAGCTGGCCTTTACCTGGTTCAGTTGCTCCTGCACCAATGCCAATTGCATGTTAGTGGCCTTGGCATCCTCGGCGAGCCCAGCCACGCGGTAGCTTGCGAAGCTGCCCATAGCGAGGCAACCGAGCAAGATCAGGCCCAGCGCCTGCGCCATCGTCACAGCCGAAAAATACTTCTTCTGCTTGAGGAAGATCGGGTTGAACAGGTTGATCTGCTGGCTCACAGCGCTTTCTCCTCATGGCGCAGTGCGGCGCCTAGCGTCAGGAAATAACGGCGCTGCTCATCGAGCGACTTCAATTCCGGGAACTTTGATATGTCCAGAACGGTTTCCAGGTTCAGCGTCTCTACCGGAACGTACAGGTTGGAAGCGAGATAGTCCCGCAGTCCGGCGGCCGCCTCACCCAAGGGCGCCAGCACCAGCTTGGCGAGCGTGATGAAGTGATACTGCCGGTCGAAGTGATCTAGCGAGCGCTGCAGCTCCAGCGTGATGCGGTCGAAGGTTGCATTCCTCTGTTCTTCGCTTTCCTGCGCCAGTTGGCTGAAGGGGATATCGATCCGGCGCGACAAATACAGCTCGCCGGAATAGGTAACGGTCAGCAGCCCTCCCTCGGCATCGAACGACAGCAATGCGAGGCCGCGCCCCTCCGGCTCCAGCAGTGCGGCGATATTCCTTTGCGCCATCTCCGGAATGTCGATCACGCTCAGCGGAATCCGCGCCTGCTCGAACGCGGCCTGCCGCTGCTGGATCAACTGGTTGCGCGCGGCGATCGCATACAGCGAATGGTTTCTCACCGGCGCATTTTTATCCACTGGCACATCCAGCACATCAATGGTCGCGTCATCGACATGGAAATCCAGCATGTCCTTCAGGCGCCAGCGGATCGCGGTTTTCAGCTCGTCCGGCGGCACGTTCGGCGCTTCCACCGACAGCATCTGGTACTCGCCGGACGACAGCAGATGGGCGCGCTGATAACGGCTGGCTTGCAGATCCTTCACTAGCCGGTCGAGTGGCGGTGTATTACCTCCATTCTCGCCCGGAACAAAAGCAAGCACTTCCACGACCGGGAGCGTCAACGGTGCTCGCCGGATCGAGGCGGCACTGATCGCACCATCCTGAAAGCGGATCGCCAGCAGACCCGCTGTTTTCTTGACCTTTGCAAACAAACCCATGCGCCGATATACCTTAGAAGTTGCCTGAAGTTAAGTGAATAAAGTATTGCTGTCAATCATTTTTCCGCAACGAATCTACGTTGATTTCCCTATGGAAATACCAATCCGCAATTAATAAATCTCGCGGATATAGATCACCGGTCCCTTTCTCACACCGAAGGTGGCACGACCCGTTGTGCTGGGCAGCCAGGCTGGCGAAATTAGCCTGATGTCGGCGCTGCCGTTGCGGCCTGCTCCAGGCGCGGCCAACACGAAGCAGCCGGCCTGCGGGCACCGACCGCCGACTAGCGTCGTGGCGACCGGCGCACCAATGACGCTCACCGCCTCCAGCGGAGCCTTGTAGTTATCGAACAGTACATTGGTCGGTGCGACGATTGTCGAGGTGTCGGTGTCGCTGATGACCCAGCGGCTGCCGTTGTAGTATTGCGCGGTCCCGCCAATCGGCAGCCTGAGCAGTTCCGAACCATGGGCATTGGCGACCACAAAACGCCCGCTGACGATCAAGATCCCGCCTTCCACCGAAGCCGATGCCGGGTTGCGCAGGGACGTGACACCGTCCGCGTCCGTTGCCCGCAGATAGATGTTGGTCGGTCCCGGCGGCGTGCCGGGATAGGCGTTGGGTAGCGTATAGGCGGTATTACTTGTTTTTGCTTCGCCTGCCACGAAAACGTCAGCCCCCACGCTGGCCGGAGGTGCCGGCAATGTGGCGGAGGTGCGCAGAGTGCCCGCTGCACCGGCTGGAGGATTCTCCTTGAGGATGCTACCCTTGCCGTCCCAAGCCTTCAGTCCGGTCTCCCGCGCGTAAGGTCCCTTGTAATTCGTTGTTATCCCCCCGGTGGCGTTTCTGGCGATGATCTGCGTTGTGAATGGCTGGCCGGAATAGACGAAGCCATTGAAATTGACAGGACAGGTCAGCGCAGAGGGACAAGTCATCCCGCCCGTGATGGCGGTATCGAAGTGATTCGGAATGAAGCGTCCGATATTGCCGCTGGTACCCTCGAGGGGAATCAACGGGTCAATCTGCTTGCCCAGGAAGTTTAAATTCATTGCCTTCAGCGTGATCACGCCAACCTCATCCCAG
Source organism: Noviherbaspirillum agri (assembly GCF_054780595.1). NCBI lineage: Bacteria > Pseudomonadati > Pseudomonadota > Betaproteobacteria > Burkholderiales > Oxalobacteraceae > Noviherbaspirillum > Noviherbaspirillum agri. The sequence goes on along the minus strand of NZ_BAAGWA010000004.1, from coordinate 420,808 downwards.
GCCAGATCCTTAACCGTGGCGACGCCGTTGGTGAAGTCTTTGCGGAGAATTGACGTGGCACCGGCGAGCGCCCCGTCCGAGCCGGGTTCAGGTGCCTGCCGGCTATGCGTTAGGTTGACCTTTTCCGTGTCCCTGCCGGTTCCGAGGCCGAAGCTTGGTGTTACCGCTCCCCCCTTCGTGCGCGCGGTAATAATTGCATTGAACGTCTGACCGGCCTTGACAAAAACGCCGCCCCCGCCCGTCAAGCCAGGATCCGCCGGTACCGTACCGGGATCGCAGCTGTTTGGCGTCACCAGAGCGGTACAGGGAATCACCGAAAAATCATATGGCCGCACGAGAAATGCGTTGCTCGATCCGGTCACGATGTTCACTGTGCCGGTTGTCGTCGGATCTGCAATGGCCGCTTTGGCATACAGCTTGATCTGACCCACGTCCCAGTATTTCAAGCTCAGCGAACCGTAGCCGTCCTTGTCAAACTGCACAGATACATCGCTTGCTGGATCAGGAACGCTACCCGAACCCGACACCTTAGTACCGTTTACCTCCAGGCCATTACTGCCAGACTGACAGGTATTGGGGTCGGTGCACTGATACGCAAACTTGATGGTGCTGCTCTTATTCCCGAGCAGCGAAATGCAGCGCGCCGGCGTTGTTTCCGAACTCTTCACCGCGCGTATCGTGATTGACTGAGGACTCGGCTGCAGCGCATCTGTCACATTAGAAGCCAGTCCCGCAAGCAGTGTGCCGATCTGGTCCACTGCTCCATTGGAATAAAACCGCAGTCCGGCATTACCAAACACCAGATTCTTGTCCTCGCTCGCCGCTTCCGTCGTATTGCCGTCGCTGATATCGATGTTCTGCGTGATGGCACTGCTCTGTTTCAGGCAGAGTCGTATGCCCGCCTCACCCTCAGCAAAGGTATAACTCGCCGTGCCGTTATTGCCTGTGGTTTGGATAAAACTGTTTGCACAGGCCTTCGCCGCCCCACTGGCGTCATAGCAGGTCCGGTCGCAGCTGTCCGCCGAAGATACCCAGGTGCCTGACATTGTATTGTTGGCGATATTTCGCGCCGCCAGCGTGATGCTCCGTCCACCCGCATTCACAGGCTTATGGCTGACATCGTGCGCCGTAATGGTGACCGGCTCGGCTTCGCAGGTAATTCCCGCCTCACTATGGCTGATCGCATAGTGATTCACATTGGACAGGCAGTCGTCGGAACCTAAGCGGACGCCGACAATTTCGCTCACTTTCAGGTTCGTGGCGCAAATTCCACTATCGCCGACCTCGGCGCCGTAGCTGTTCGTGTAGTCGTTATTTCTTCTGAAGGTCGTCCCGTTCGCCCCGCCAGTCACCGCGCAGGAATTGAGCGAACCTGATGCGAGAACATACCCGCCACCACCGCCACCGCCCGGTCCATGCGGCGAACCGCCACCAGTATTGTTGCCGCCCTTTCCACCGGAAGCGATCACTTTAAGTCCGGACAAGCCGCTGGCAGCATAAACCAGCACAGAGCCACCCGCCCCGCCGCCGCCGCTGCCGTCATTTCCAACACTGTCATTGCCCGCGGCACCGCTGGCATCAAAGATTCCACTTCCGGTCAGGCTCCCGGCACGCACCATGATGATGCCGCCACCGGCAGCGCCGCTGCTGGCAAAACCGTTACCCGGCGTGCCGGTGCCGTTATTCGTGGTTCCGGCACCGCCACCGCCACCGAGTATCAGCCTTGTGGCGCCTAGTCCCGGCACTTTAGCGCCACCTCTTCCTCGTCCAGGTGTGGAAGATGCACTCCAACCGTAGCCGCCAATGCCACCCGCGCCAGCATTGCCACCACCGCCCCCCCCGGTATTCCTGTCGTTGTCCGCCGGATTGTCGTCCGTTCCACCGCCACCGGCGTTGGCCGGTGCGCCCATGGCATAGCTGCCGTTGGGATACCCCTCGGCTCCGGTATTACCCAGAGTCCCATTGTTATTCACATAGCGAGGAGTACCGGCAATACCTTCGCCTTTCGAGCCATTGGCATTGTTGCTTGCCAGGGTCCGAAAATCGTTATTGGCGCCAGATCCGCCTCCCAATGTCCTGCCGCCGCCACCGCGGAAACCCTTGCCGCTGACATCCAGCGTGACACCATTCAGGTTCAATGCGCCTGCAGCATCCAACGCCAGAACCCCCCCTGTACTACCGTCCCACGCCCGCGCCGTGAGCGGGACCAGCGCCCCCGTCCATGCCGGTACACGAATGACTTGAAAACGCCGTTGACCACGGCTTGAGGTTGCTGTGGCATTGGTGTAGGCATTAACTGTTCCGCATCCCAGCCTGAGCGTACCGCCGCCAAGTCCCACCGAATTGGCTGCCACGACATATTCATACAACCCGGAATTCCCTGCACTGGTCATACCGCTGCCGTTACCGGCTGTCGCCCCTGAACCGTAGCGGGTATTGTTGGCAGCATCAATGGTGGCATCCTGCATCTGCAGGATGAGCAGCACATCTCCTCGTTCAATGGGCGTGCTCGAGCCGGTTGATGCCGCCAGCTCAATGGAGGTGGCACCCGCAGGAATGGTGGTATTGACCGAGGCAGGAGGATAGTAGGTGTTGACTACCGGATTGAAGGTGTAGTCGACAGTGATCTGAATGCTGTCGACATAGGCAGTAGTGGTCACGCCGAAGATGCGGGTCGACAGCGCCGCGCCGAAACCCGGATCGTTGATATCCGCCGCTGTCCAACTCCCGCCCCATAAATTGCTGGGACCACCGTAATCCTCGGCAGTCATAGTTGTAGGATAGGCAGTCCCTTTTGAGAGGTCGGTTGTCTGAACAACCCCGCCCTTAACGAGCCGCATCCGGAAATCCCTTGCGTCGGCGAACCATCCTTCACTAGCAGCACGCGTCACGGTGACAGTGATGCCATCGATGCTTGCGCCACCTGGAATAGCAAAGTTATACCCGGCACAACGCAGATAACTGGTTTCTGCGTAGGAAAGAAACTCTCCATTAGCAGTTGCATTGTATTGACCACTCGACTGGGCATTAGCGGGATCACTCCAGTCCTTCGATCCCGCCCCTTCAGCATTAGCACAGATGCTGGGCTCCTTTGTCAGGCTTAGTGCATTCGCAGCATCTGTCCAGACAAATGAAACGCATAGCACGATGAGAGATAACAATCCAAACCGATTTTTCATATCCGTCATCCCTACTCAAAATTTTGGACAGTAACGCAGGCATTCATGTCTGTCCTTCCTGCAGCGGAATCGCGTTCAGCTGACTATAACTTCCAGCCGACGCTCCACACGGTTCGGCTTGCCAAGCGTGCCGCTGGTCGCAACTGAAACGATGCGGTACACCTTCACGGCCTCACCGGCCTCGGTGGTCGAGGTCTCCGTGCACTCCACCACGACACTGAATTGCTGCAGATCGTCGGCCAGTCCCGGCAAAGGAGCCGAACTGGCGCAGACGCTGGGAGTCCCGAGCGCGCGATACACGCCCCACTCTATTCCCGCGCGCGCTGCCTGATATGCCCGGCTGCCCAGCACATCCTGCGCCGAGGTCGCATGCTGTGTTGTCGACAGCGTCGCCATCAGCGCCGCCAGACCCGCCAGCAAGAGCAGCAGGAAGATCGCCGCCACGATGGATACGCCGCGCTGCGCATCAAGCACCGCCCGGCGTACGATGGGGGCCGGCGAAGGATCAGGGCACATTATTGACATGGACCTCGTGATACAAAGTGACAGTTTCGTTATTCTTCTCAAGCGTGATGTGCATCGAGACCAGGCCGCTGCGCTGCGTGATGCCAGCCTCGTAGTTGAACTCGCAATCGGTCACATTGTCGGCCAGACGCGCCGAACTGCCGCCGGGATCAGCCGACTGCGCCGCAGTGATGGGGTAACCCCAGTAGCGCGTGAGCGTGCGTGCGACCAGATCGCATTTGTAGGTCACCGGCGTGTCCACCACCTGAAACCGATGGCCGGGTGAATCGAACGGAAAATCGCCGGACGTTATCACCACATTGTTCACAGTGCCGATGCTGCCGTTGTATGCGCGCCGGTTGTGCGTAGCGCCGGCATTCCCTTCATAGGCATCTGCGCCGGGCACGCCGAGGTTGTAGATCACGATCTGGTCGCCAGCGCTCATCGTTACGCCCGGGCCGATCACATCGAAACTGGTGTCCGCGTTGCGAAAATCGAGAGGATCACCGCTGCCGTCATTGGCGGTCGCCGCACGGTAGCGGCCACCGGTGCGGGTCTGCAGGAATTCGAGCACCCGGCCGCTGCCAGTAATCCGCACGCTGTTCGGCAGCGCCAGCCGTATATCTCGCGACATGCGGCGCAGCGCGGTGTCTGCGGCATCGGTCAGCTCGGCCCGCTGTGCCACGTCCATATAGGACTGGATCGGTCCACGCGCAAACAGCGCCACCATCGCGCCAGCGATGCCGGTGATGACAATCGCCACCACCGCTTCAATCAGGGTAAAGCCGCGGCTGGTCCCGGCCAGTATCGAAGGCGTCTTCATGGCGTCGGGCTGTAACGGAAGCGGTAACCAGTAAGTGTGATCGTCTCGCCATCAGGCTGTGTCACCTGCACATTGATCTTCAGCGCGCGCGAGGCGTCGGCCGCGCCGGCAAGGCCGAAGCTGTTGCCCACCTCGGCTATCCTGACCTCGGCCTTGTAATCCCCCAGCCCGGTGATCTTCTGCGTGCCATCGGTGACGGCGAAAATACCGCTGTCCATCTTGAAACCGTGATAATCGCTCACGTTGTCGAAAGGATTGTCGACAGAATGACGTGCCTCCTTCACCCCGCTGATCGTCTCCGGCCCCAACGCCTCGACTGCGGCGCATGTGCCGCTGGCAGGATCATAGGCATCCGGATCGCAGGTGGTGAACGGCTGCAGCATGATTTCTTCCAGCAGCGACTCCGCCACCGCGAGGGCCTGCTTGCGTATCATCGGGTCGGCGCTGTGCTTGACCGTGCTGCTCATCACCGACGCCAGCCCCGCCACGCCGACGCCCACGATCACGATGAACAGGATGGTCTCGATCAGCGAAATGCCGCGCTGCCGCCCTCCCCATGCGCTGGCTTGCTTAATGTACATAGCCTGTTTCCGCCTCCACCCGGATGCCGGTCGCGAAATCCGCCACCTCGATGGTCGCGCCTGCATTCGGCCGCCCCAGCGGATCGAAAGTCAGTGTGGCGGGAAATCCCCCGCCATTGAAATTCTTGAACTTGATGTTCGCATTGCGATACTTGGTATTTCCCTCGGCCATGGTATCGATCCTGTAGGGCGAGGTACCGTCTGGCCCGGCCAGGTCCATGCCGGCCGCACCGCTACAATTGGCCGGGGTGGCGGGATTGGCGGCGGCGATCCGCAGGCTGACCGTTTGCTCGGTGAAGGTCACGCAGACCATGCGGCGGCTGGCGATGGCGTTTTTCTGCGCATAGCGCAAGGCAGCCACCGTCTCGTCGTACAGGCCGCGCTCCTCGAAGCCGTGGGTGCCGAAGAAGCGCGGCACGACGAAGGCAGCCAGGATGCCGACGATGATCAGGGTGACGACCAGTTCGACCATGGTCAGCCCCTCCTGCCGGCGCGGGCTCTCGGCGGTAATAAGTACAGTCATAAGTTGCCCTGTCGGCTGCCGCATACAGTGTCGGCAGCGCATCTGCACTCACATATCGATCGGCACCAAGCGATTCCCGGTTACCGTCCAAGAGAAGCTAAAAAGCGGACGAGGGCACCGGAGTGCCCTCGTTTTTCATGCAAGTCGGTACAGCTCGCTTTCTTGCATTAGTCTTTTTGTTTAGCAACCGGATGTAGTGGTGACATACGTCGGCGGAGTCTCGACTTTGGTATTAGCATCGTACGTTGCAGCTGTGTATGCAACAGCGCAATTTCCTGGCGTTGTACCGTACTCCTTTGCCTGGCTATGGGAAATACTATTCTTATCAGTAGCCGTGACGAAATCCGTATCGGGGCTGAGGGTCAACGCCTTTCTCAGCTCACTTGCGTCCTTAGCATAACCATAATTAACGGCCACCTTGGTACCATTAATTTCAACCTCCACGCCGGTGGCAGCTGCCTTACTTGCAATACCAGCTGCCGCAGCCTTGGCATAAATCATGGTATTGGCACCGCGCATTGATGCTTCTACACCCTTCATCACGCTGCTGCGCGCATCATTACTCAGGTCCACGAACTTCGGCAGCGCCGTCGCTGCCAGAATCCCCAGAATCACAATCACGACAACCAGTTCGATAAGGGTAAAACCCGATTGCTGCTTCTTCATACCGTTTCTCCTCGGTGAAAATAAAAATCCTGTTGTTTAAAACAACCACTGCTTGTTACTGACAATTTGCTTCCGTCAAATTGGCATTGCTGTACGTCGGCGCGTATGTCGGCGATGTCGCGTCCTTCGGATTCGGCACGGTGTACGTCACCGAGCACTTGTCATGATCCTCGTCCGGCGTGACGGTGAATACCGTTCCATCGGTGGCCAGAACGAATCCCGGCATCGCCTTGCCGCCATCATCAACCAGGCCCGCTGCGCGGCCGATCGACTCCAGTGCCGCAGTCGGATAGCCATTCTGCATATCAATATTGTTGGCCGGACCTTCCATCGTGACGTCAGTATCAGGCCCCAGATTCTTGGCAAGCTGGATCGAATGCGCAAGCACCGCCCCGGCCCTGATCGACGCCAGCGCGCCGCTCATCTTCGCGATGCGCGCCTCGGTCTGAAGTGCAGCAAAGCGCGGCAAGGCAATCGCGCTGAGGACCGACAGGATGGTGATGACCACCACCAGTTCGATCAAGGTAAAACCTGCCTGTCTTTTCTGCATTTATTCCATTCCAATAATTGTTACATCCAGAAACAACGTTTGCTTCGTGGAATTATATATACCCGCGAGGAAAAATCCATGATTTGCTTGATTCCTCTCAAAACAGTTCTCGCGGGAAGGGGCAAATACAACAGGTTTCTCTATGGCATTATTATTGTAACCACCGGTAGGATTCGACCTCCAGCCGCACGCTGACAACGGGTACCGGGCCAGGGTGCGCCGGGCTGTCCGTTGCTGGTGAGGAATCGAGGCTGCCGTGCACCACCACCACCTTCAGGCGGATGCGCTTCTGTCCGGAGGAATCGGGCTGCAGGTAATCGCTGCGCACTGGCCAGTAGCTCAGTACGCGTTCGGCCGGGTCGAACTGCCAGGTACCGGAAAACTTTTCCGCCGATTCGAAATCAGCCGCGACCGAGGTGTAGGCCGGCTGCCGGTCCTCCAGCCAGTCCAGCGGGTTCTGCCGTTCCAGCGATGCATAACTGCTGGCGCGCCCTTGCGTCATCATGGTCGCCATGCGTATGCGTAGCGCACTTTTCAGGAGGCTGATCGTGTACTCGACCTTCGCCTTCTCCGCCGCCTCCTGGTAGAACGAAAGCCGGTCCAGCAGGATGGCGGCGAACACGGCAATCACCATGATTACGACCAGCAGTTCCAGCCTGGAAGACCCTTGGGCTCTTTTCATGGAAGCCATTGCCGGGAGAACGCGGTACATGGGCTGCGACACCTGGGCCTACTTGCCCATGCTTGCCTTGCCCAGATCCCAGATCGGCAGGAACACGCCGAGCGCGAGGATCAGCACCAGGATGCCGAGGCCGGTGATCAGGATCGGCTCGATCTGCGCCGACAGCGTCTTCAGTTCGTAATCGACCTCGCGCTCATACATGGCGGCGATCTCGTCCATCAGGTCGTCGATGGCGCCGGTCTCTTCGCCGACCGCGATCATCTGCAGCACGACCGGGGTGAAGACGCCGGAGGCCACCGAGGTGCGCAGGATGGTTTCGCCGCGCTCGACGCCGTCGCGCATCTGCTCGACACGGCTGGAAATGTAGGCGTTGTCGACCGTCTGCGCGACCACGTTCAGGCCCTGCACGATCGGCACGCCGCTCTTGCTGGCCAGCGCGAAGCTGCGCGCGAAGCGCGACAGCGCGCCCTTGAGCAGGATCTTGCCGACGATGGGCAGGCGCAGCTTGACCTTGTCCCACTGGAAGCGCCCCTTGGGCGTGCCGATATAGGTCTTGAACGCGATGCCGGCGCCGGCGATCGCTGCAAGCAGGAACGGCCAATACTCGACAGTGAAATTGGAGGTGCCGAGCAGGATCCGCGTCATGAGCGGCAGCTCGGCATTGAAGCCTGCGAACACTTTCGCAAATGCCGGGATGACGAAGATGTTGATGACCGCGATAGCGACCACCATCGCAACCACCACGAAGATCGGGTAGCGCAATGCGGTTTTCACGCGCTCGCGCATGTCGCGCTCGAATTCGAGGTGGTCGAACAGGCGCAGGAAGATTTCATCCATCCGTCCGGTAGTCTCGCCGACGCGTACCATGCTGAGGTAGAAGGACGAAAACACGTCCGGATGGCGGCGCATCGCCGCCGACAGTTCCCGGCCCGCATCGAGCGATTCGCGCAGGTCCTTGACGACGCGCGCAAACGACTTGTTGATTGCGGATTCCTGCAGGCCGGCCAGGCCGCGCATGATGGGCACGCCGGATTTGAGCAGGGTGTAGAGCTGGCGGCTGAACAGCTGCACGTCGATCGACCGTATCTTCGGTTCGGTCAGCCTGGTCCACCAGTTGTCGGCCCCGTCCACGACCGGCTTCCTGGTCGGGACGATTTCGATCGGCGTGACGCCGGTGCTGAAAAGCTGATCGGCGACGCCGCCGCTGTCGGCGCTTTCCAGCACGCCCTGCAGCAGTTCGCCGCGCGCGTTGCGGCCTTTGTATGCGAAATATGGCACGTTGCTTCCTGCGTTATGGGCTTAAGCCGCGAGCGGGCGGCTCTTGCCGCCTTCAGTCGACTTGATTGCTGATCCGCATGGCTTCGCTGACCGTGGTCTTACCCCCGACGACCAGCGCGACCGCATGCCGCCGCAGGGTCTGCCCCGCCATCTGGGCCTGCGCCACTTTCATGAAGTGGGCGGGGTCCTGGTGGTTGGCGGCCTCGGCAACCGCTTCCGTCATCTCCAGCATTTCATAGACGCCGGTACGTCCACGATAACCGGTGCCGTTGCAATGCGAACAGCCCCGTCCATGGAAGTACTTGCGCTGGGTGACGGTGTCGCCCAGTTCGGCCTTCAGCCACTCCTGCTCGGTCGGCTTCAGCGTGTAGGGCTCGACGCAGCTTTCGCAGATCACCCGCACCAGCCGCTGCGCCAGCACCGCCTGCAGCGAGGTGGCGACCATGTACGGCGGCACGCCCATGTCCAGCAGACGCACCGGCGTGCTGACCGCATCGTTGGTATGCAGAGTGGAAAGGACCAGGTGGCCGGTGAGCGCGGCGCGCATGCCGATCTGCGCGGTTTCCTGGTCGCGCATCTCGCCCACCAGCACCACGTCCGGGTCTTGCCGCAAGGCCGCGCGCAGCACGCGGGCGAAGGTCAGCTCGATTTTTTCATTGACCTGGACCTGGTTAATCCCCGGCAGCCGGTATTCCACCGGGTCCTCGACGGTGATCAGCTTTCTGTCCACGCTGTTCAGTTCCGACAGCGCGCCATACAGGGTCGTGGTCTTGCCGCTGCCGGTCGGGCCGGTCACGAGGACCAGTCCGTTCGGACGCTCGAGGATTGCGCGGAATCGTTTGACCATGCCTGGCGGCATGCCGATCGAATCCAGTTTCAGGGTGCCGCCGCTCTGGTTCAGCAGACGCATGACGACCGATTCGCCGTACTGCGTCGGCATGGTAGAGATACGCACGTCCACCTGCGTCTGCTTGACCTTGACCGCGAAGCGGCCGTCCTGCGGCAGGCGTTTTTCGGAAATATCGAGGCCGGACATCAGCTTCAGGCGCAGCGCCAGCGCCTGCGCGATCTTGATGTCGGCTTCGGTCTGCAGGTGCAGCATGCCGTCGATGCGGAAGCGGATCTGCAGCCGGCTTTCCTGCGGCTCGATATGGATGTCGGACGCACGGACCTGGGTCGCATCGTCGAACACTGACTGCAGCAGCTTGACGACCGGCGCTTCCTCGATGCCGGGCGTCCCGCCCAGCGCACCGAAGTCCACGCTGGCATCGCCCAAATCCTGCTCCAGCTCACGCGCAAAGTCGGTGATTTCGTCGGTGCGTCGGTAGAGGCGGTCGATGGTCTGCAGCAGCTCGCCCTCGTTGACCACCGCCAGCTCGATGCTGCGCTTGACCGAGCGCGCGATCTCATCATAGGCGAAGAGGTCAGTAGGATCGGCCAAACCGATCAGCAGCGTGCTGCCGCGATCTTCCAGCGCGATTGCCCGGAAGCGGCGCGCCTGCGTTTCCGGCAGCATACGCACCACTTCCGGCCGAATGTTATAGAACTTGAGATTGATGTAAGGAATGTTGAGCTGCTTGGCGAGCGCGCTGGAAATCTGCTCTTCGGTGACGAAACCGTTTTCGATGAAGACGCGCCCGAGCTTGCGACCGGTGCGTTTCTGCTCGCCAAGGGAAAATTGCAGTTGCTCTTCGGACAGCAACTTTTGCTGTACCAGAATCTCGCCCAGTCGGACCTTTTCCGGCCGTGCCATACGCGCTCCTTCCTGAAATCACCCGCGTATTTTAGCCAGATTCGACTTTCTGTAGCGAATTGTTTTTATTGGGAAATTTAATATCCGGTCAGCTATTGAGCGCTTGCCGGAAGTCTTCCAGAAGGTCGTCTGTGTCTTCGATACCTACCGAAACCCGGATCAGCGATTCTGCAATTCCCATGCTGGCGCGCCGCTCTGACCCCATCTCGTAGAAGATCGTATGGGCCACGGGAATCACCAATGTCCTTGTGTCGCCAAGATTGCTGGCCGGCACGCCCAGCTTCAACCGATTGAGGTAATCGAAGCAATCGATCCCCTCTTTCAGTTCGAAACTGAACAAGCTGCCATAGGCACGGAACAGGTCCTTGGCAAGCTGATGCTGAGGATGCGACGCAAGGCCGGGATAGTAGACCGCTGCGACGCGATCGTCAGCTTGCAGCATGCTGGCGATCGCAAGCGCGTTGGCACATTCCCGCTCCAGTCGCAATGCCATCGTCTCGGCACCGACAGCGATGTGATGCGCGGCTTCCGGGCCCAGCGCACCGCCGAAGTCACGCAGGCTCTTCGCACGGATCTGCGCCAGCCCCCATTGCGGCGTGGCGAAGCGCTTGTAGTTATCGAAGATATTGGGATAGCACGACCAGTCGAACAGACCGGTATCGGTCAGGCTCCCGCCCAATGCATTGCCGTGGCCTCCAATCGACTTCGTCAGCGCGTTCACCACCAGGCTGGCACCGACCATCTTCGGCCGGAAGAGGTAGGGCGAGGTCATCGTGTTATCGACGACGTACAGAATGCCGCGATCGCGGCAAAGCTGGCCGATACGCTTCAAGTCCGCAATCTGCGTGCGCGGGTTGGCGATGGTTTCCACGAACACCATGCGGGTCGCCGGTGTCAATGCAGCTTCAACATTGCGGACGTCGGTCGCGTCGACCATCGACACGTCCACTCCCAAGCCCGCCACGGTCTGCCACAGGCTGTTCGTATTACCGAACAGGAACGATGACGACACCACATGATCGCCTTCGCGCAGCAGTGCCTGGGTGACCGCTGCGATGGCCGCCATGCCAGTGGAGAAACAGACGGTACCGAAGCCCTGCTCCATCTTCGTCACTTTATCTTCCAGTGCCGAGACGGTCGGATTGCCCTGGCGGCCGTAGCGATATCCGGGCTGTTTTCCCTGGAACACTTCCGCCAGCTGGCGTGCATCCCGATAGCCGAAGGTGACGGAGGTATGGACAGGCTTGTGCAGGGATCCGTGCTCGATCGGCTTCTGGCGATCGCTATGCAGGATGGTCGTGGTAAAGCCGTATTTTTTCGTGTCAGTCATGATCAATAAAAAACCCGTTTAGCAATGCGCTAAACGGGTTGATGAATCTTGCATCCCCTTTAGCTGCACTTGTTTTGGATAAATCGTCTTATCCTGGCGCCCGCAAGCAGATTCAAATCGGCGCGCGCTAAATCGTATCGCAAAAAAACAATCGCGTCGAACCGCTAGAGCCGTTTCAGCCCGGCAGGATTCGCAAAAGAAAAACCCGCTGCCCTCGCAGGCAACGGGTTTGCGCGACCATGGCAGCGATTAGTCTACGCGTGCCAGATTCAGGTTCAGCTGCGAACGAACTGCATCTTCGTTCACCGGCTTCGGATTGTTCCGCGCAAATTCCAGCCGGTCCAAATAATCCCGGGAAATATCGCCCGTCACATAAACACCGTCAAAGCAGGATGCCTCAAAGCTCTTCAGCGTCGGATTCACATCCGAGATCGAGCGCTTCAGCGCATCGACATCCTGATAAACCAATGCGTCGGCGGTAATCTCGCGGCACACTTCTTCCTCGGTGCGGCCATAAGCGATCAACTCATTACGTGTCGGCATGTCGATACCGTACACGTTCGGGAACATTACCGGCGGCGCCGCGGACGCGAAGATCACGCTCTTCGCACCGGAGTCGCGTGCCATCTGCACGATCTCGCGGCTGGTGGTACCGCGCACAATGGAGTCATCGACGAGCAGCACGTTCTTGCCCTTGAATTCGGCGCCGATTGCGTTGAGCTTCTGGCGCACGGATTTACTGCGGTGTGCCTGCCCTGGCATGATGAAAGTGCGGCCGATATAGCGGTTCTTGATAAAGCCTTCCCGGTAGTCCAGATTGAGCTTGAGCGCCAGTTCCATGGCAGCCGGGCGGGAGGAGTCTGGAATCGGCATCACCACGTCGATATCGCCAGTGGAGAATTGCTTTTTGATCTTCTCGGCCAGGTACTCGCCCATTTTCAGGCGAGTCGCATAAACCGATGCGCCGTCGATCACGGAGTCAGGGCGTGCCAGATAAACATACTCGAACGCACATGGGCTGAGCACGGGATTGTCTGCACATTGCTGGTTATAGAGCTTGCCGTCCAGATCGATGAAGATCGCCTCGCCGGGCATCACGTCGCGCAGGAAGCGGAAACCCAGCCCTTCAAGCGCGACCGACTCACTCGCCAGTATGTACTCAGGCCCCTTTTCGGTGTCGTTGAAGCCAATGCACAGCGGACGAATGCCGAACGGATCACGGAAGGCCAGCAAGCCATAACCGGCAATCTGTGCCACCACCGCGTAGGAACCGCGCACCCGCTTGTGCACCATCGACACCGCCTTGAACAGCGCGGTGGGGTCAAGCGAATATCCCGTGGTTGCCTGCTGGATTTCGTGCGCCAGCACATTCAGCAGCACTTCCGAGTCGGAGTCCGTGTTGATATGGCGACGGTCATTCTGGAACATCTCGACCTTGAGCTGCTCCCAGTTGGTGAGGTTGCCGTTATGCGCAAGAATGATGCCGAAAGGCGCGTTCACGTAAAACGGCTGCGCTTCTTCTTCACTCGCAGATCCGGCAGTCGGATAGCGGACCTGGCCGATACCTGCGTTACCCGGCAGAGAGCGCATATTGCGGGTACGGAAGACGTCGCGCACCAAGCCGTTGGCCTTGTGCATCGAGAACGTATTGCCATGATTGGTTGCGATACCCGCTGCGTCCTGACCGCGATGCTGCAGCAACAACAGCGCATCGTAAATCAGTTGATTGACTGGGCCATGAGAAACAACGCCAACAATGCCACACATGGTGGACTCCTCATTGAAACAATTTAAAACTGCACATGCCGCGCGACATCGCCCGGCAGGAACGGCTTCACGGTACGCGCTGCAGTCTCTGCCAGCGGACTCAACAAAGCCTCTTTCCAGAATGGCTGCTGCGGTATCGCGGTCATGCCGCACACCAGCACGACTGCCAACACAATCACCACGCCTCGCCCCAAGCCGAACAGTCCTCCGAGGCCTCGATCTGCCAGTGTCAGGCCGGCGGCCTTGATCAATGCATCGATTGCCATCGTCAGCAGCATCATCAGCAACCTGACGCCGATGAACAATGCCAGGAACGCGACGATCAGCCGCGTTACATTTCCGGGCACCATATCGGGCAACCAGCTCGCCAAATCCTCTCCGTAGGCATTCGCCACCACAAACGAGACGATCCAGCTCAGCAGCGACAATATTTCTTTCACCAGTCCGCGCAAGGTGCTGATCACAATGGAGCAGATCAGAACGAACAGCACCAGATAATCAAAGATCGTCACAACGGCCCGTTATTTCATCAAACGGGCACGACGGTGCCGTTCAGCCCCAGCTTGACAATCTTTGTGCGAACCTTCTCGGCCTCTTCCTTGCTGGAGAACGGTCCCACACGGATGCGCGTGCGCTCTCCGGATTCGGTCGCGACCTTTTGCGTATATGACTTGATACCAGCCTGCTTCAGCTTGGCCTGCAGCTCGTCTACTTTGTCCTTGGTCGCCAATGCCGCAACCTGGATGACGAATTTGCCACTGTTCTTGTCCACTGACTTTGGATCGGGCTTCCCTTCAAGAAGTGCCCGCGCGCGCGCACTGTCGTCAGCATGCTCCGCCGGTTTCACGTCAGCCTTGGGCGTTGGCGCGAGCTGCGTAGCAGGATTCGGTTTGTCGGCTTCCTTGGCTTTGGCCGGCGCCGGAGGCGGGGATGCCGGGCGCTGTGCCGGCGGCGCCTTGGCTTGTGTCGGTGCGGGATCGACAATCTCTTCAGCGGCATCAAGGGAAGAATCCGGCTGACGATCGGTGGACACAGCCGCCGGCTTGGCATCAGCGGACTTTGCAGACTTGTCTTTGGAGGGGATCTGGATCGCGATGTCGTCCGCCAGCGGTTTTGGTTCGGAATCGAGGATCATCGGAAGGCCGATGACTGCAGCCAGTACCAAGGCGATGGCACCGATAAGACGCCGGCGAGCGCGCTTCTTTTCCGGCAGAACCGGGTCGGCGGGTGTATTGCTCTGCGCGCTCTTGCGTTTTGTCCGGCTGCGGACCGCCTGGGACTCTTCCTCGGCACGCGAATAGAACGCGGTGTCGTCGGAAGCGGATTCTTGCTTGTTTTTGCGAAGGATCGAGAACAAGCTCATGCGATAAAAATAAAATCCATCAATCAGATTCGGACGCGGCCTTGATAAAACAGCAGGTCAATCAAGACTGCCCTTCGGATTTCATGGCTTCCATCACGCCAGCAACCGTGAGGAAGGATCCGAAAACCGCAATTCTATCATTCTCGTCGGCCCTGCTTCTCGCGCACCTGAATGCCTCTGCCGGCGATGTGAAAGTTTCAATGCTTCGCTCTGCACCGGGAGTCGTTTGCGGAACGACTCCTGCATCGAGCAGTTCCTGTTTCAATTGTTCCGCGGTGGCCGCCCTCGGCAACGGCAAGTCTGTCACATACCAGTGGTCGACGCGGTCCTTCAGGTGCTTGATTACTCCCTCGACATCCTTGTCCTGCATGGCGCCGAAGACAGCGAAGGTATAGCGGTGAAAACCCATGTTATCGAGGTTTTGCGCCAGCGTCGCTGCGGCATGCGGGTTGTGTGCGACGTCGAGGATGACGCTCGGCCGTCCCGGCAGAACCTGGAACCTGCCCGGCAGCTCGACCATGACAAGCCCATTGCGCACTTCCTGTGCGCCGACAGGCAGGCGATTGCGCAGCGCCTCCAGTGCTGCAAGCGCAGCCGAAGCATTAAGCAACTGATTTGCACCGCGCAGGCTCGGGTAGCCAAGCGAATTTCGCCGTTGGCCGCGTCCGCCGTAATTCCATTGCTGCTTGTCGCCGGAATAATTGTAATCGTGGCCAAACAGCCATAAATCAGCGCCGATTGCCTTTGCATGGTCGATCAGGGATTGCGGCGGCACAGGGTCGCCGCAAATTGCAGTGCGGCCGGGACGGAAAATGCCGGCCTTCTCGAAGCCGATCTGTTCGCGCGTATTGCCGAGGTACTCGGTGTGGTCGATATCAACGCTGGTTACGATGGCCACATCGGCATCGATCACATTGACTGCATCCAAGCGACCGCCGAGCCCGACTTCGAGTATCACTGCATCGAGCTGGACCTGCGCGAAAAGCCGGAGGATGGCGAGCGTCGTGAATTCGAAGTAAGTCAGCGAAATATCGCCGCGACTGGCCTCGACAGCAGTGAATTGCTCGGTGAGCGACTCATCGGATACTGGCTCGCCATTGAGACGCGCCCGCTCGTTGAAATCCAGCAGATGAGGCGAGGTATACAGCCCGACGCGGTAACCGGCCTGCATCAGGATCGACTCCAGCATCGCGCAGGTCGACCCCTTGCCGTTGGTGCCGCCGACGATGATGACTGGGCAATCAAAGTGAATCCCCAGCCGCTCTTTCACCTGGGCGACCCGCTCCAGACCCATGTCGATGGCTTTGGGATGCATTTTCTCCAACAGGGCGAGCCAGTCCGGGAGTGTGGCAGGAAGGTTTTGCATGGCGAGATGAAATCGGAAGCTGAAATTAAAAAGCCCGGACTGCGGTAGGTCCGGGCTTGCGAATGACCTGTACTACTTAGGCCAGGACTTCTGCGGGCTGGTTCTGCAGCAGAGCGAGCAAACGCGCAATTTCTTCACGCATCTTGCGGCGGTCCACGATCATGTCGACCGCACCCTTTTGCACGAGGAACTCGGCGCGCTGGAAGCCTTCCGGCAGTTTCTCGCGGACAGTGTTTTCAATCACGCGCGGGCCGGCAAATCCGATCAATGCCTTGGGCTCGGCAATGACAACATCGCCCATGAAAGCGAAGGATGCGG
Source organism: Noviherbaspirillum agri (assembly GCF_054780595.1). NCBI lineage: Bacteria > Pseudomonadati > Pseudomonadota > Betaproteobacteria > Burkholderiales > Oxalobacteraceae > Noviherbaspirillum > Noviherbaspirillum agri. The sequence goes on along the minus strand of NZ_BAAGWA010000004.1, from coordinate 404,125 downwards.
ACACGCCGCCCATGGTCGGGTCGGTCAGCACCGAGATGAACGGCAGCTTCTTCTCGGACAGCTTGGTCAGCATTGCAGTGGTCTTCGCCATCTGCATCAGCGACAGCAGACCTTCCTGCATACGTGCACCGCCGGTGGCAGTAATGCAGATAAACGGCACTTTCTGCTCAAGTGCAGTCTGCGCACCGCGTGCAAAGCGTTCGCCAACGACCGAGCCCATCGAGCCGCCCATGAATTCGAACTCGAAGCAGGCGACAACGACCGGCAGGGTCATGATGGAACCACCCATGACCACCAGCGCATCGGTTTCGCCAGTTGCTTCCATCGCGTCCTTCAGACGGTCAGGATACTTTTTGCTGTCCTTGAACTTGAGCGAATCGATCGGCAAGGCTTCCTGGCCGATTTCATAGCGGCCGCCGGCATCAAGCAGCGCGTCCAGCCGCTCGCGCGCACGGATGCGCAGATGATGATCGCACTTCGGGCAGACATGGATATTCGATTCAAGGTCGGTACGGTACAAAACCGCTTCGCACGACGGGCACTTGACCCAGAGGCCTTCCGGCACCGATTTGCGGTTTGCGGAATCAGAGCGCTGAATGCGCGGGGGAAGCAGTTTCTCAAGCCAGCTCATTGTTGGGACCTTTTCTCAATTTTTTGCTTGCGGCATTGTACCGCCGGCCTTGCCTTGCGCCAATATCGCGATGGAATGGCAGTTTGCCAACAAACTTATTCATCCAGTGCTTTACGGATTCCTGCAATAAAACTTTGCACTGCCTGCACTGCCTTGTCGCGCGGTGTATTTTCCAGTTCCTGAATGATGCGACTGCCAATTACCACCGCATCAGAAACCGAGGCGATTGCCTTCGCCGTTTCTGCGTCACGTATCCCAAAACCAACACCGACTGGTACCGTAACGTGCTTCTTAATCTCCGGAATCTTTGACGCTACTGCGCCCAAGTCCAGATGTCCGGAACCGGTAACGCCTTTCAGTGACACGTAGTATACGTAGCCACTTGCAATTTCACCAACTTTTGCAATTCTTTCATCCGTCGATGTAGGCGCGAGCAGGAAAATCGGATCAAGGCCGCTCTCTTTCAGAGATGCAGCGAAGTCCTGGCACTCTTCCGGCGGATAGTCGACAACGAGTACACCATCGACGCCTGCTTGCCTGGCCGCGTCAATGAACGCCTGTACGCCCATGTGTTCGATCGGATTGGCATAGCCCATCAGGACAACCGGCGTGGTCTGGTTGCTCGCCCTGAATTCCGTCACAAACTGCAACACGCGACGCATGCCGACGCCATTTGCCAAGGCCCGTTCCGATGCGCGCTGAATGACAGGCCCGTCAGCCATTGGATCAGAGAAAGGCACGCCCAGTTCGATGATGTCCGAGCCCCCGGCAACCAAGGCGTGCATCAATGGGACAGTCAATTCGGGTGCCGGATCACCTGCAGTGATAAACGGGATCAGGCCTTTCTTGTTTTTTGCTGCCAGCGCGGCCAACGTTGTTTTAATTCTGGACATGGTGAAATTTGCTCTTATAGGAGGTTCCGGTAGATGCCGGAACCTGTTGTCGCCACGGTCTCGTCAAACGGACCGCATTCGTCGAATCAAAAGATGGATGCCATGCAAAGCCAGCTCAGAGCTTCTTCTTCATGCGCTCTGCCACGGTATGCATGTCCTTGTCGCCGCGCCCGGACAGATTGGCCAGAATAATTTTGTCTTTCGGCAAAGTGGCCGCGAATTTGGCTGCATACGCGAGTGCATGGCTGGACTCGAGCGCGGGAATGACAGGCCCGTCAGCCATTGGATCAGAGAAAGGCACGCCCAGTTCGATGATGTCCGAGCCCCCGGCAACCAAGGCGTGCATCAATGGGACAGTCAATTCGGGTGCCGGATCACCTGCAGTGATAAACGGGATCAGGCCTTTCTTGTTTTTTGCTGCCAGCGCGGCCAACGTTGTTTTAATTCTGGACATGGTGAAATTTGCTCTTATAGGAGGTTCCGGTAGATGCCGGAACCTGTTGTCGCCACGGTCTCGTCAAACGGACCGCATTCGTCGAATCAAAAGATGGATGCCATGCAAAGCCAGCTCAGAGCTTCTTCTTCATGCGCTCTGCCACGGTATGCATGTCCTTGTCGCCGCGCCCGGACAGATTGGCCAGAATAATTTTGTCTTTCGGCAAAGTGGCCGCGAATTTGGCTGCATACGCGAGTGCATGGCTGGACTCGAGCGCGGGAATGATGCCTTCGATACGGCAGCAATTATGGAAGGCTTCTAGTGCTTCATCGTCGCTGATGGCGACGTACTGCGCACGCCCTGCATCCTTTAGCCATGCATGCTCAGGGCCGACGCCCGGGTAATCAAGGCCGGCCGAGACAGAATGCGTCTCGATAATCTGACCGTCTTCGTCTTGCAGCAGGTACGTGCGGTTACCATGCAGGACACCCGGTGAACCGGCGATCAGCGAAGCCGAATGCCGCCCCGTCTCCAGACCGTCTCCCGCTGCTTCGACACCAATCAACTGCACGTCGCGGTAATCGATATAGGGATAGAAAATGCCCATGGCATTGGAACCGCCACCAACGCAAGCCACCACATAATCCGGTTGGCGCCCCGTCATTTCCGGCATCTGCTCGATGCATTCATTGCCGATCACCGACTGGAAATCGCGCACCATCATCGGATACGGATGCGGTCCCGCCACCGTACCAATGATGTAGAAAGTGTTCTCGACATTCGTGACCCAGTCACGCATTGCTTCATTGAGCGCATCCTTGAGGGTCTTTGACCCGGACTCCACCGGCACGACCTTGGCGCCGAGTAGTTCCATGCGATACACGTTTTGCACCTGGCGCTTGACGTCCTCGCTGCCCATGTAGATTACGCACTCTAGGCCGAAACGCGCACAGATGGTTGCCGTTGCCACACCATGCTGCCCTGCGCCGGTCTCCGCGATGACGCGCGGCTTGCCCATGCGCTTGGCAAGCAGTGCCTGACCGATAACGTTATTGATCTTGTGTGCACCGGTGTGATTGAGGTCTTCGCGCTTGAAGTAGATCTGCGCGCCACCCATCATCTCGGACCAGCGTTTTGCGTGGTAAATCGGGCTCGGACGACCGACGAAATGCTTCAGTTCATTTTCAAACTCAGCCCGGAAATCCGGATCGCTGCGGAAGTGCGCATAACCTTCCTTCAACTGGGTCAGTGCATGGGTGAGTGTTTCAGAAACAAAACTTCCGCCGTAAGGACCAAAGTGTCCGCGGGAATCGGGAAGGTTGTAATGTGCGGCCTGATGCAAAGCCGTGGTCGGCATTGCCTGGCGCTCGGCAAAATTCTCAAGCGCGTTCAGTTCTTTCATGGTGATTCTCTCAACGTTTAAGTCAGTGAAGCGTCCGCCTGGCGCACGGCGCCGATGAAGGCGCGAATCTTGGCGGGGTCCTTGATGCCCTTGGACAGCTCCACGCCGCTGCTGATATCGACGGCGTGAGGACGTACCTGAAGCACAGCCTCAGTTGCGTTTTGCACGCTCAATCCACCACTTAAAACGACCCGAGGCGCGAGCTCTTTTGGAATGAGAGACCAATCGAAAACCTTTCCACCGCCGCCGTAACCCTCGACATAGGCATCGAGCAGCAAGCCGGAGAAAAGCTTGCTGGCGGCGCGATAATTTCGTTCGTATTCTAGCAAATTGGCGCCTGTCATCCCTTGCCCCATCCGTACTGCACGGAGAAATGGCCGATTGACGGCATGGGCGATGGCACAACATTGATCGACGGTTTCATCGCCATGAAATTGCAGCAGGGAAACCGGTGCCTGACGCAAGACGGCTTCTGCCTCCGCTTGCGCAATATTCACAAACAGCCCCACCGTCGTGACGAAAGGGGGCGCCGCCGCAATGAGATCTGCCGCGACCGATGCGTTTATGTAGCGGGGACTCTTTTCATAAAAGACAAAACCAATGGCGTCGGCGCCGGCTGCAGTCGCAGAAAGCATATCCTCCGCACGTGTCAGGCCGCAAATTTTGATTCGGGTGCGATGGTTCATTGGTTAATCGGAGTTGGTGGAACCGGCCTATTATGCACGCATTGAAGGGCTGGGGAAGTCACAGCCATGGCAGAGGATTGTCGGGCGATTGGGGAAGTCCCCACTTTGTATCGTATGCAATCTTTGCAAGGTATAGGCCGTCCGGCATGAAGGTCGGTGCGGCACGACTGCGATCGCGGCTTTCCAGTATCTCTTTCACCCACTCCGGACGCTGATTGCCATTGCCAACCACGATCAGCGACCCAACGATGTTACGTACCATATGGTGTAGAAAGGCATTCGCTGTGAGCGTGACAACGATGATATCTCCGCGTCGGGCGATACGGATATCCTGCATTGTCTTGACCGGCGATTTTGCCTGGCATTCCGCGGCCCGGAAAGCAGAGAAATCGTGTGTCCCCAGCAGGTGAGTCGCAGCGGCCTGCATCAGATCGACATCCAGCGGTCGAAAAACCCAGCCAACCCTGCCTGCCAGAAGAGGCGAACGTACCGGGTGGTTGTAGATAACGTAATGGTAGGTGCGTGCACTGGCACTGAACCGGGCATGAAACCCGTCCGGGGAATCCCCCGCAACCTCGCACGCCCAACGCACTGCAATGGATAGCGGAAGAAACGCGTTGACCCCACGTACCCACGAAAACATCTCGCGGCTGAGCTCCGTATCGAAATGGACCACCTGCTCCAGTGCGTGAACCCCCGCATCCGTCCGACCGGCACAGGTCGTGGCAAGATCCACCAGGGCAAAGCGCTTCATTGCCGCCTCCAGGGTGTCCTGTACCGTACCTCCGGACGGCTGGGTCTGCCAGCCCCGCCATGACATGCCATCGTATTGAACACCAAGAGCAATGCGTTTCAACTCAACTCCGATATCTAAATGCAGAAAACGAAACGGGCGCAAGCAATGCCTGCGCCCGTTTGCCAAGTCGATTTCCGATTATGCAAGCTCAAGCAACAGGGACTTAGCCTTCTCGGTTTGCTCCGGCGTGCCACCTTTGAGCACTTCATCCAGCAACTCGCGGGCACCTTCCTTGTCGCCAATCTCCTGATAGGCAATAGCAAGATCCAACTTGGTTGCCATCTCCGTGCTGCTCGAGGAGGACTCGTCGAAGGTGGACAGATCCATTGGCTGGTTCAAATCAAGCGACGGCTTGTCGCCGCCGACCGACGATTGCAGATCAAGATTAATACCAGACAAGTCAAAATCCATGGACTCTGGTTCGGCTTCCGCCTTGGCAGGTGCAGCTGACGCAGTGTCCTCCAGACCCGGAATGCTAAGTTCGAGCGGTGGCACATCGGCTTGCGGTGTTCCGATATCGAGTGCCACGTCATTCGCTTTCGGCGTTGCCGCTGGCTTCACTTCGTCGAGCGAGAACTCCAGATCTGGAACATCAGGAATCGAAGGAGCTGGTTCAACTTTCGACTCTGTCGGCTGCGGAGCAGGTTCAGCCACCGGCTCTGGCTTGGACTCACCCGGCACGTCAAGGAAGTCGAAATCAATCGATGCCAAATCCGCAGGCGGTTCGGCCGGAGCCGGACGCGGGATCGTATTTGGCACAGCCATGTCCTGCATGCCTTCGAGATCGAAATCCAGCTCGTTGGAAGAAACGCTCGATGCAGGAGAAGGCACTTCAGGCTCTGACGCCGGCTCCGGTTCCGGGGTCGGCTGAACCGGCTTTGCGACAGCAACACCCGTATTACCAAAGTAGGACGTATCGGCCGCGTCCAGAACGCTCGAACTATCCATTGATGGCGTGCCCGGTTGCGTGCTCGACAACAGTGTTGCCAGTCCCTGCTCCTCAAGCGGCTGCGTCGGCGCCACCAACACACTTTGCGCCGCGGACTTGTCAACCTTGCCGCCCGCATATAAGGGGTTTTTCGGGTCGAGATCGATTCCCATTGCCGCAGCCTGAGCCCAGTCCTCGCCCTCACCCTTGGTCAAGCCATACAGCTCGGTTGCCATTGTCTCGAATGCGCGCAGGTCCTTGCGGTTGGAGTAGATCTCAAGCAGTTTCACCCTGACGGCATGACGTTCCGGCTGGGTGCGGAGCGCCTCCTTCAGAATTTCCTCGGCCTGTGCATCGCGACCATAGGCAATGTACACATCCGCCTCGGCGACCGGATCGACTTCGTTGGTATCCAGCTGGCTGGCCGATGGCGCAAAGCTCGAATTGAACACACTGTTATTGGTGTCCACGCTCTGGCCACCAGTCGAGCCGAACAGTGAATTTGCCTTCAGGCTTGAGTCGGAAATCATGCTGTCGTCAAATGCCTTGGTTTGCTTCTGGCGACGGGCACGGTAAACGCCCAGCGCACCCAGCGCAACCAACAGTGCACCGACGCCCGGCAGGATCAGTGGATTTTCCAGCAACTCATCCACAAAGCTCATCTCGGGCTCTGGCGGGGGCGTAGTGACGGGTTTTGGTTTCGCAACCGGCGTAGCTTTCGCGACCGGAGGTGCAACCGGTGCTTGCTCTTCCGCCTTGCCTTCGGCCGTCTTGGCCGCTTCATCCGCTTGCGGAGTCTCTGCAGGAGCGGCAGGTGCCTGGGCGGTGCCAGCTGACGGCGCTGCGGGTGCAGGAGCTGATGACGTTGCTTCAGTTGCAGCAGGTTTGGCGTCCTTCGCGGCCTCGGCCTGCTTCTGCTGCTCGGCAAGGCTCTTGTTCTTGACCTCGAGCACCTTCTGCAGGTCGGTAACGTTCTTCTCGAGTTCTTTTACGCGTGCAGCGGCTTCGGCTGCTGCCTTTTCTTTGGCAATCTTGTCTTCGACGGTTGCAGCACCGGAGCCAGCCTTGTCGGCATTGGCACCAGGTGCTGGCATTGTGTTGGAGAGCTTGAGCTTGTCCTTCGCGTCACTTGCCGGCGTTGGCTGCTCTTCCACCTTCGCGGTGATCTTGCCTCCTGCGCTCTGTTTCGATTCTGCAGATTTTTGTGCATCAGCGGCGGCAACCTGCCCGGCGAGTTTGCTGCGATAGTTGTTGAAATCGGCCGCTTGAGCAACAACGATGCCACGTGCCTCTGGCTTGCTGATGGAACGTGCAGCATCTTCGCTTGGTACAGACAGGATCCGCCCTGCCTTCAAACGATTCATGTTACGCCCAGCGAAAGCTTCCGGATTGGCTTGGTAAAGTGCGACCAACATTTGGTCAAGCGACACGCCGCTTGGTTTGATTGCGCCAGCAATCTTGGCTAGCGTATCACCACGTTGAACGCGTACTTCCTCGGCAGCACCGCCTTCGCCAGGCTTTGCTGCCACTGCATTCCCTTGCGGCGGTTGCTGTGCAGGCTGCTGAGCTGGCGCCGGCTTCTCATTCTTTTGCGGCGCGGCAGTTTGGGCCGCCGGTTGATTCGCTTGTGCCTGCTGAGGGGCTTGTGCCGGCGCAGCTGGCGCCTTCGTTACCGGCGCAGGAGTGGGGGCAGTCGGCGCGACTTGTGCAGACTGCGTCGTACGCAAGTCGGGCGGGTCAAGCAGGAAAGTATATTCGCGCACGAGGCGACCGTTCGGGCCGCTCAATTCCAGCAACAAATCTACGAAAGGTTCGTTAATCGGCTGACTGGAAGTCATGCGGATAAACTGGCGTCCGTTACGTTGCTCAATCGAGATACGCAACGCGGACATCGAGGCACTGAAATCGATATTCGCTTGCTGGAATGCCTCCGGAGAAGCAATTTTCGCAGTCAGCGCGCCCACTTCATCTTTCGATACCGAGGTCAGCTCGATTTCGGCTCGCAAGGGCTGCCCCAATGCTGAGAGAACCGTCAACTTCCCAAGAGCAGCGGCGTACGCATTGGAAAACAACAGTGCCGAAGCAACAGCGGCAGTAAGCGTCTTCAAATTAAACGAGCCAAACGTTGGGCGGTTTTTATTTGAATGCATTTTAGATGGCATAGAGGGCATTCCGTCTGCGTATCTGATGGAGAACAAGTACCGCCCAATTTAACATTGTTCGGAGGAACTTTCACCATATCATCATGGACTTACGCGTGCAAGTGTAACTAACTTGCGAAGAAGTGTAATCAACTTGCCACAACGTCGTGAAAAGACATGCGACTGGACCGTTTTCTTGAAATTGACGTCATCTGCCATTTGTTGCAGATTGACAACGCAACTAGGGCCTGTCGATAACCGGAAAAAGCAACCGATCATCGGCAGGCCCTAGGTGCCGCTACTAACTTAATTAGTGTGCAGCGCGCCTATCAGTCTTCCAGCACGATGCGCAGCATGCGGCGAAGCGGTTCAGCCGCACCCCACAACAGCTGATCACCAACCGTGAAGGCGGACAGGTATTCGCCACCCATCTGCATCTTGCGCAGGCGACCGACTGGGATCGTCAGACTGCCGGTTACTGCCGCAGGCGTCAGATCCTTCATCGATGCGTCACGGGTGTTCGGCACAACCTTCGCCCACTGATTGTCGGAAGCGATGATGCCTTCGATCTCATCCAACGGGACATCCTTTTTCAGCTTGATCGTCAATGCCTGTGAATGGCAGCGCATGGCGCCGATACGCACACAGAGACCATCAACCGGGATGGCAGTCTTTGCAGCAGGGCCGAAGCCGGCGCCACGGCCGAGGATCTTGTTGGTCTCTGCACCGCCTTTCCATTCTTCGCGCGACACGCCATTGCCGAGGTCCTTGTCGATCCAGGGGATCAGGTTGCCGCCGAGCGGCACGCCGAACTGCTTGGTTTCTTCCGCGGTCATCGCGTGCTGCTTGGCGAGCACCTTGCGGTCGATTTCGAGGATTGCGGAGGCCGGATCATCGAGCAGTGCCTTCACTTCTGCATTGATCGTGCCGAACTGGGTCAGCAGTTCGCGCATGTGCTGCGCACCACCGCCGGAAGCCGCCTGATAGGTCATGGAAGTCATCCACTCGACAAGGTCTTTCTTGAACAGTCCGCCCAAGCCCATCAGCATGCACGAGACCGTGCAGTTGCCGCCGATGTAGTTCTTCACGCCACGGCCGAGTGCATCCTTGATCACATTCAGGTTGACCGGGTCGAGAATGATGATCGCATCATCCTTCATGCGCAGCGTGGAGGCTGCGTCAATCCAGTAACCGTTCCATCCGGCTGCGCGCAGTTGCGGGAAAATCTCGGTCGTGTAATCGCCGCCCTGGCAGGTAATGATGATGTCGCACTTCTTCAGCTCATCAATATTATTGGCGTCTTTCAGCGTCGTTTCGTTCTTCGCCATTGCCGGAGCCTTGCCGCCAGCGTTGGACGTCGAAAAGAACACCGGCTCGATATGAGCGAAATCGCCCTCTTCCTGCATGCGCTGCATCAGGACCGAGCCCACCATACCGCGCCAACCTACCAGACCGACTAACTTCACGATTTTCTCCCTCGGATACACTTCAAAAACTCTTGCGCCTACGCGAGCGCCTTCACGACCGCATCACCCATTCCCTTGGTGCTGACCTTGGTGGTGCCGTCCTCAAAAATATCGGGTGTACGCAGTCCCTGCGCCAGCACCTTCTTTACTGCGGATTCCACACGATCTGCCTGCTCGGACTTGTTCAGCGAATAGCGCAGCATCATCGCCGCGGACAAGATCGTTGCGAGCGGATTGGCGATGCCCTTGCCAGCAATGTCCGGTGCAGAACCGTGCGACGGCTCGTACAGACCCTTGTTGCTTGCATCCAGCGAAGCGGATGGCAGCATGCCGATTGAACCGGTCAGCATCGCCGCGGCGTCAGACAGAATGTCGCCGAACATGTTGCCAGTGACGATCACATCGAACTTCTTCGGCGCACGCACGAGTTGCATCGCTGCGTTGTCGACATACATATGATCGAGTGCGACATCCTGATATTCCTTGTGGACGTCGGTCACGATGTCTTTCCAGAACTGGAATGTTTCCAGCACATTGGCCTTGTCGACGCTGGTCAGGCGCTTGCCGCGCTTGCGTGCCGCCTGGAAAGCAACATGTGCGATACGGCGAATTTCCGTTTCCGCATAACGCATGGTGTCGAAACCTTCGCGTTCGCCCTTAAACGGGCCGTCCGGACACTCGCGCACACCGCGCGGCTGGCCAAAATAAATATCGCCCGTCAGCTCCCGGATAATCAGGATGTCCAGACCGGACACAACTTCCGGTTTGAGCGTGGAGGCGCCCGCCAGTTCCGGATACAAGATTGCGGGACGTAAATTGGCAAACAGGTTCAGGTTTTTACGCAGGCCGAGAATTGCCTGTTCCGGACGCAACGCGCGCTCCAGCTTGTCGTATTTCCAGTCGCCGACGGCACCGAACAGTACTGCGTCGGCTTCCTTTGCCAGCTTCAGCGTGCCTTCGGGTAGCGGATGGCCGTGTGCTTCATAACCGGCACCGCCAACCGGCGCCGTTTCCATTTCAAATTTTTCATCCAGTGCATTCAGCACGCGGACTGCTTGTTCGATGATTTCCGGGCCAATGCCGTCACCCGGCAGGATTGCAATTTTCATTTGTTTTTTTCAGCGGATGATTAAATCGTGTTGGCGAGCCACGGCTGGCTTGCGATATGGCGTTCTTCGAAGGCGCGGATCTTGTCTGCCTGGCGCAAGGTAAGTCCGATATCGTCGAGGCCGTTCATCAGGCAGTATTTGCGGAAGGCGTCGACTTCGAAGGAATAGGTTGCGCTGCCGTTCGTCGTACTGACGGTCTGCTTTTCGAGATCGATCACCAGCCGATACCCCGGGAACGCCTTGACCTCATTGAACAATTGGTCGACCTGTGCTTCGGACAGTACGATCGGCAGCAAACCATTCTTGAAGCAGTTATTGAAAAAGATGTCGGCAAAGCTCGGTGCAATCACGGCACGGAAGCCGTACTGCTGCAGCGCCCAAGGCGCATGCTCACGGGACGAGCCGCAGCCGAAATTCTTCCGCGTCAACAGAATAGAGGCGCCTTGATAGCGCGACTGGTTCAGCACGAAGTCCGGATTGAGCGGACGCGTGGAGTTGTCCATTCCCGGCTCGCCATGATCGAGATAACGCCATTCGTCGAACAGGTTCGGTCCGAACCCGGTACGTTTGATCGACTTCAGGAACTGCTTCGGGATGATTGCATCGGTATCGACATTTGCACGATCCAGTGGTGCGACCAAACCCTCGTGTACGTTGAATTTTTCCATGTTCTCGTTCCTGAAAACCTTAGCGCATCGCGCGCACATCGACGAAATGACCGGTGATACCGGCGGCCGCAGCCATTGCGGGCGACACCAAATGTGTACGGCTACCCTGCCCCTGGCGTCCTTCGAAGTTGCGGTTAGACGTCGAAGCGCAACGCTCTCCCGGTTCCAGTCGGTCGGCATTCATTGCCAGGCACATCGAACATCCCGGCTCGCGCCATTCGAAACCGGCTTCCTTGAAGATCTTGTCCAAGCCTTCGCGCTCCGCCTGCTCCTTGACCAGACCGGAACCCGGCACCACCAACGCCAGCTTGACGTTGGAAGCGCGGTACTTGCCGCGCACGACTGCAGCCGCCGCGCGCAAGTCCTCGATACGCGAGTTGGTGCAGGAGCCAATAAAGACCTTGTCGATGCGAATGTCGGAGATTGAAGTGTTTGGCTTCAGATTCATGTAAACCAAGGCCTTTTCCATCGCGTCGCGCTTGACGGCATCCTTTTCCTTGTCGGGGTCGGGCACGCGATCATCGATCGCAACGACCATCTCGGGCGACGTACCCCAGGTGACTTGCGGCTTGATTTCGGCGGCATTCAGCGTGACGACCATGTCGAACTTCGCGCCCGCATCGGAATGCAACGTGCGCCAGTATTCGACGGCACGGTCCCAGTGCGGGCCAACCGGCGAGAACGGACGGCCCTTGACGTAGTTGATCGTCGTGTCGTCAACCGCCACCATGCCCGCACGCGCACCGGCTTCGATGGCCATGTTGCAGATCGTCATGCGGCCTTCCATCGACAAGGCGCGAATGGTGGAGCCTGCGAATTCGATGGCGTAACCGGTCCCTCCGGCTGTGCCAATCTTGCCAATCACGGCCAGCACGATGTCCTTCGCGGTCACGCCAAACGGCAAGGCCCCATCAACCTGCACCAGCATGGACTTGGATTTCTTCGCCAGCAGCGTCTGGGTTGCGAGCACGTGCTCCACTTCGGAAGTGCCGATGCCATGCGCCAGACAGCCAAAGGCACCATGGGTCGAGGTATGGGAGTCACCGCACACCACCGTCATGCCGGGCAGCGTTGCGCCCTGCTCCGGCCCGATGACGTGCACGATGCCCTGTCGCTTGTCCTGCATGCTGAAATAGGTCAGGCCGTACTCTTTTGCATTCGCATCCAGCGTCTCCACCTGCAGGCGCGAAACCGGGTCGGCGATGCCGTTGGCACGGTCTGTCGTCGGCACGTTGTGATCGGCAACCACCAGGTTTGCGGACAGGCGCCATGGCTTGCGGCCGGCGAGTTTCAGTCCTTCGAAGGCCTGCGGGCTGGTGACTTCATGCACCAGATGGCGGTCGATGTAAAGGATGGCGGTGCCGTCCTCTTCAGTATGGACAACGTGCGATTCCCAGAGTTTGTCGTAGAGCGTTTGAGCCATGTGTCGAAGCGTGCCAGAAGTGTGCGCCGTAAGGCGCAAAACGAAGAAAACAGTCCTCGATTATGCCATAGTTGTGCAGCGCAAAAGCACGCCGAAGCCCCGTTGGCACAATGAAAAACGCCCACGGCTCTGGCTCCGCGGGCGTTCGTTTGTTGAATTTGTTGGTTGATTTACAAATCAGCGTTTCTTCTTCGCCTGCTCATACAGCGGCATCACTCGCGCCGAATAATTGGTCAGGTCGCTCAACCGGTCCGACTGCGACGGGTGGGTGGAAAGGAATTTGATGGGTTCGGCCCCGCCAACCTGGCCCATTTTCTGCCACAAGGTGACGGCTGCACGTGGATCGTAGCCCGCGCGTGCAGCCAGTTCCACGCCAAGACGGTCAGCTTCGGTCTCATGGCGGCGCGAGTTCGGCAGGCCAAGCAGCCCCATGTAGGCAAACTCGGCACCTTTCTGACCGATGTCGCCGATGCCGAGCACGGCAGCACCGACGGAAATGACGCTGCCGGCAATCGCCTGCTCGGATGCGCGTTCCCGCGCATGTTCGCGCAGGGCGTGAGCGATTTCATGGCCCATCACTGCGGCCAGCTCATCGTCGGTGATCTGAAGCTTTTCGATCAGGCCGGTGTAGACCGCCATTTTCCCGCCAGGCATGCACCATGCGTTTACTTCGGGCGCCGTCAAGACATTGACTTCCCATGCCCATTTAGCCGCGTCAGGCCGGAAGGCTACGGTCTGCGGCACGATGCGGTTGGCAATAGTCCGCACGCGCTCGACCTGCGACGGGTTACGGTTGAGCGTGCCCTTTTGCCGCTCCTGTGCAATCAGTTCGGCATACTGCTTGCGCGCGGCCTGGTCAATGCTCTCGGCCGAGATGGCCATTCGCTGTTCGCGGTCGACGCCGACGACACCGCCCTGCGTGGTTTGCACTGTTTCGCATGCCACGAGCGTGAGCATCGCTGCGGCGGCCAATACGTGTTTGACGATCAAATTCATTTTCTCCCCTCCGGTTGAAGTGGCTGCCAGCGATAACACAATGCCGCCGCAACGGCACCCGCCAGCGAAAATATTGCGGCCATTAAATAGACTGCCTGGGAGCCAAATGTATCCCAGAACCAGCTTAAGATCAGCCCGCCGATCGTACCACCCAAGCCGTAAGAAATGCTCGTGAACAAGGCTTGGCCGCGCGCCTGCAGCGGACCGGAAAACCAGCGCTGCAGCGTCGCGATCGACGCGGAGTGATGCACGCCAAAGGTGGCGGCGTGCATCACCTGCGCCACCAGCAACAGGAACAGCGATTCGGCGCCGAATCCGATCAGCAGGAAGCGCAGCACGGCAATCAGCAAGCTCGCCATCATCAGGTTCCGTATGCCGAAGCGCTTGAAGATTGGTGCCTGGTAGAAAAAGAAAACGATCTCGACCACGACGCCGAGCGACCACATCAGACCTATCACGGTGTTGCTGTAACCAAGTTGCGCCAGGTACAAGGAATAAAAGACGTACAAGGCCGCGTGAGCGGCGATCATCAGGAAGGTCGACGTGAAGAACGCAATTACCTCACGGCGGCGCAGAAGTGCCTGTACTGAAGGAGCCGCCGCATGATCATCGCCGTGGGCCGTCTCTTCCATGCGCAGGCTGGATGCCGTTACCAGCATGAGCAGCCCGAGCGCAATCCATAGCACCAGCCCGATGCCGAAGCGGTCAAGGAAGGGGCCGGCCAGTGTGACCGCAAGGATGAATCCGACCGAGCCCCATAACCGAAGCTTGCCGTAATAGGTAAGGTCACCGCGCATTTCGGAGAGCATCAGCGCTTCCGACAAGGGGCCTTGGGCGCTGGTGAACAGGTTGATGGCGACCATGACGACAAAAAATTGCGCAAAGGTCTGGCCGAAGAAAAGGCCGCAAAACGACGCCACCGCGGCAATCGCGGTAATCCGCAGCACACTCACCCGCTGCTGATGACGGTCTGCGACCCAGCCCCAGAGGTTGGGGCCGAAAATGCGCATGACCTGCATCAGCGACATCAGCACGCCGATCTGCGCAACGGTCATACCTTTTTCTGCGAAGTACAGGCTTGCGTACGGAGTAAAGACGCCTACGTAGCCGAAGTAGGCGAAGAAAAACAGGGCGAAACTGAACGACTGCTTGGGCCAGGGTGAATGCGGCACGGAGATATTTCTCGGGAAATGGTGCAACAGGCGCCGGACGGCGAGATTTTGCCCGGGCGGCGATTGCCGGCCGGGTGCAGCGATGATGCGTTACCTGATGCGGGCTGCGATCTTCGGCGTGCTGACGCGAACATCGCCGCACTGCGCACGGTGGCGCAGCGCATGGTCCATCAGTACCAGCGCCAGCATTGCCTCCGCAATCGGGGTGGCCCGGATGCCGACACAGGGATCATGCCGGCCGAAGGTTTCGACGTTGACCGGATTGCCGCTCTTGTCGATCGAGCGGCGTGGGGTGCGGATGCTGGACGTCGGCTTGATGGCAAGCGACACCGTAATATCCTGGCCGGTAGAGATCCCGCCGAGGATACCGCCGGCATGATTGGTTGCGAACCCCGCCGGGGTCAGTTCGTCGCCGTGCTCGGTGCCTTTCTGTGCAACCGACTTGAAGCCTGCGCCGATTTCCACACCCTTAACTGCATTGATGCCCATCATGGCAAAGGCGATGTCGGCATCAAGCTTGTCGTAGATCGGCTCGCCCAAGCCAACCGGCACATTCCGGGCGACCACATCAATGCGCGCACCGCAGGAATCACCATCTTTGCGCAGCTGATCCATGTACTCCTCAAGACGCGGCAGGATACTGGTGTTTGCGGCAAAAAAAGGATTGTTCGGGACATGTTCCCATGACTCAAACGGGATGGCGATCTCGCCGAGCTGGCTCATGCAACCCATGAACGTCGTGCCGTATTGTTCCAGCAGCCATTTCTTGGCAATGGCCGCTGCCCCGACGACTGGCGCGGTCAGGCGGGCAGACGATCGGCCACCACCACGCGGATCGCGGATCCCGTATTTGTGCCAGTAGGTATAGTCGGCATGTCCGGGCCGGAAGGTATCGGCGATGTTTCCATAGTCCTTGCTGCGCTGGTCTTCATTACGGATCAACAATGCGATCGGCGTCCCGGTTGTCTTGCCTTCGTACACTCCTGAAAGGATTTCCACTGTATCCGACTCCTGGCGCTGCGTGACGTGGCGCGAGGTGCCCGGCTTGCGACGATCGAGTTCCGGCTGGATATCTGCCTCGGACAAGGTTATGCCGGGTGGGCAGCCATCGACCACGCAACCGATTGCAGGTCCATGTGATTCGCCGAATGTGGTGACGGTAAAGAGCGTGCCAAAGGTGTTGCCGGACATGGTGATATCGAATTGATCTGGAAAGCGGAGATTTTAACGTATGGGCCGATTGTTCCCACGAAACTCCTTCTTGCCCGCCGCCGGGACGCCTGTGCGCCGACCGAAGGAAGAACGCCACCTGTCGCTTTTTTTCGACCTGCAATGTCGCGCGTTTTACTTTTGCTCAGCTGATGATTGCATGTCAACAAAATATGGGGCAACATCGATTCAAATTTGACAACAGGCAAGAAATGCCTACCCTTCACCTGCACTGCCGAGCACAACATTATTCAGAATGGCTTCGACATCATTGATAACCACAACTTCTCTGCGCAGGAGCATTCAATGATCCCGCCGGTGTCGTCGGTCGACGACGATCTGGTATTTCTGGAGGAAGATGCGCTCCCTGGCGAATTACCGCCACGTGCACAGACCGCGACATGGCGGGTGATGATCGTCGACGATGATGCCGACGTCCATCATGCAACCACTTTTGCGCTTAGGAACCTGGAAATCCAGCAAAGGCCGCTGGACTTTCTGCATGCGTACTCAGCTGCGGAAGCGCGTCAAATGCTGCGCCAAGAGAGCGGTATTGCGGTCATCCTGCTGGATGTGGTCATGGAACAGGATGACTCCGGCTTGCAGTTGGTCCGCCATATCCGTGAGGAGCTGAAACTGGACGAGACGCGTATCATTCTGCGCACCGGCCAGCCCGGATATGCGCCGGAAATCGAAGCCATCCGCGATTTCGACATCAACGATTACAAGACCAAGTCCGAACTGACACGCATCAAGTTGTACACGACGGTGACCGCGGCGATCCGTTCATACGAACAGATCCGCGCTATCAACGACAGCCGGCACGGGCTCGACCGGGTCATCTCTGCAAGCACCGAACTGATGGCATCTCATGGCCTGGAGGATTTTGCTGCAGGAGTCCTCCTGCAGATCGGGCAGGTGCTCAAACTAAGCCCGAACGGCATATTCTTCGCACGGAATTGCTTCGACGATCCAGAAAACCAGCCGATTGTCATCGCTGCCAGCGGTAATCTCGGATGCCTGCGCGACAACCTCTCGCAAGCTCGGGACAACCGCCACATCGCTCAAGCGCTGGATGAAACCTTCACATGCCGCCGCAATATCTACGGCCGGGATTTCGCGACGCTGTATCTCAACGAGAATGCAAACCGGGATTTCGTCGTCTTCTTTGATACCGGCCGGCCCTTGAACGACCTGGATCAGCGCATGCTTGATGTTTTCTGCCGCAATATCGCAGTCGGGTTGGACAACATCCTGCTTGTCACACGTTTGCACAGCGCTGCGTTCTACGATCCGCTGACCCGCTTGCCAAACCGTGCAAGGCTGAAGGAACTGCTCGACCATGCCCTCGCCCGGCAGGCTGATGAAACCCTTGCATTGATCGACATTGACCATTTTGCAGAAACGAATGACGCACTCGGTCACCAGTTCGGCGATTTGCTGCTGCTCGGTGTAGCTGCCCGCCTGCAGTCGGAGCTGGATGGCCGGATCATCCTTGGCCATATCGGCGGCGACACGTTTGCCGTCCTTGGCCCCGCACCGCTGATTGAGCCGCACGCCCTGCTGGCCCTGTTCCACAAGCCGTTTCATATCGATGGGCAGGAGGTTCAGTTGTCCGCAACGGCCGGCCTGGTCCGTCTGTGCGAACATGCAGGATGCGGCGTGGACGCGCTCAAGGATGCCGAAATTGCGTTGAAGAGAGCAAAGCTGCTGCAGCGGGCCGGCCATTTCTATTTCTCGCGAAGCATGGGCGTCGATATCCGCGAGCGGGTCAGCATGATGCACGCGCTGCGCACCGCCTTCGAAGAGAAAGACCTCTTCGTCGTCTATCAGCCTCAGGTCGACCTTGCCACACGCCGGCCGGTCGGTGCGGAAGCGCTTCTCCGCTGGAAAACCAAGAATGGCACCCATATTGCGCCCGATCGTTTCATCCCGATCGCGGAATTTTCCGGCCTGATTATTGAAATCGGAGAGCGTGTATTGCGCGCTGCATGCCGGGAACTGGTCCGCTTGCACGAACGAGGATTCGTGGACTTCACCCTGTCCGTCAATGTGTCCCAGGTCCAGTTCCGCCATCCGCGGTTTCTCGATATGCTGCACAGCATCCTGGCCGACACGCAGGCGCCGCCATCGCATCTGGAGCTTGAGATTACCGAATCAATCGCCATGGAGGACTCCAATGCGCTGATCCACCTGCTGGGCCAGATCAAGCAGACCGGCGTCAACATCGCGATTGATGACTTCGGCACCGGATTCTCCTCGCTCAGCTACCTGCAGCGGTTGAGTGCCGACCGGCTGAAAATCGACCGCAGTTTCGTGACCGAAATCACGCGCTCCGCACCCGGCGGCAGCATCGCAGAAATGGTGATCCAGCTCGGGCACAATCTCGGCCTGTCCGTCATCGCAGAAGGCGTTGAAGACGAACAGCAGGCCAACGTACTCGCTGCACTCGGCTGTCCTCTTGCACAGGGATACCTGTTTGCACCGCCGATGACCGCGGAACAACTCGCAGTCTGGCTGCAGAACAATGACGCTCGCTAACCAGGTCCGGCACACCGCCATTGCCGTGCGATGCTTCGTTCGCAGAATCCCTGCCCGCCCATGAATTCCGCTGGACGTACGTTGACCTTGCGCCGGACACTCGTGCTTGCTGTCGCACTTGGCCTGCTCCTTCCGGCGCTCCTGATCAGCGGTTACTCCTGGTTCAAGCAATTCAACGAAGGCATCCACAGACAGACCGAAGAGCTGCTTCAGCAGCACGCAGACATCCTTGCCAGCGGAATACAGGAACCGCTGTGGAACGTCAGCCAGGAAAGTGCCAATGCCCTGCTGGACGCAATGATCTCGCGTAGCGAAGACATCGTCCGCATCGAAGTTCGGGACAACACGCTGGGCGTATTCGTTGCAGGCGAGCGCGCGTGGCGTCGGGATGAACGGACTGCGGCGACAGAAAGACCGGTGACTTACCGGGGTGGCGTCATCGGTTCGGTGAGGATCGAGATCAGCAACAAGCGGCTGCGCACGGCGCTGATTGCGGACCTGCGCGAGTCGCTTGCGACCCTGTTGGCACAGGCAGCCTTATCCATTGCGCTGATCTTGATCCTGCTGGAGCATAGATTCGTGCGACCACTGAGGCGGCTCGGCGTGGGTGCAGAGCGCCTGTCTGCTCGACAGCTCGATGTGCCGTTCGAATGGAAGCGACTGGACGAAATCGGCAGGCTTAACAAGCGCCTTGAAGAGGCCCGCGTCAGCCTGCGTCGGTTTTTTTCCGAACTCGACTACAAGAACCACGAGCTGGAACAGGACATCGACAAGCGCAAGCGCATTGAGCAGGAATTGCATGAGCGCGAGGAACGCTTCCGCGCGCTGGTCGAGCATAGTCCCATTGCGATCATCGAATGGAACAATGAGCACAAGGTGCTCGAATGGAATGCTGCCGCAGAACGAATCTTCGGCCATACGCGCGAGCAGGCCATTGGCCGTCATGCCAGTTTCATCTTTTCGGATGTGAGCCGCGAGACGATCGATACCCGTTTTCTCCACCTGATTTATGGAGTTGGCGAAAGCCGCACCGTCAGCCGTAATCGCCGTATCGACGGGAAGACGATTACATGCCAGTGGAGCCACACACCGATCCTCGACGAAATGGGTGCCGCAGACCGGTTGCTGTCAATCGCCGAGGACATTACGGACCAGCGTCTGCTGGAGGAGCAGAAAGCGGAAGCCGACCGCGCGCTGCTGCGGCTCGCCCAGGGCACAAGCGATATGGCCGGCGAGTCGTTCTTTGAACTGCTGGTGGCCGACCTGGCGTCAGCCTTGCGCACTGATGGCGCCTTCATCGGGCTGCGTGGAGGCAGCACACCCGGCTCTATCCATACGCTCGCAGCCCACCTGCGCGGACATACGGTCGAGAACTTTCATTACACGAGCCGCGGTACTCCCTGCGAAAGCGCGCTGCAAGGCTGCATCTGCATCTTCTCCTCCAAACTCGAATCCAGATATACGGGTACCGGCGCATTTGCTGGCGAGCGCTGGGAGAGCTATGCCGGCGCGCCGTTGCGCGACGGCGCCGGCAACATCATTGGGGTGCTTGCTGTCATGCATACCGAAGCCTTCGGCAACCCGGGCCTGGTGAAGTCCATGCTCCAGGTCTTCAGCGAACGCGCCTCCGCCGAGCTGGAGCGCAAGCGTGCGGAAGAAGAGTTGCGCAGCAGCGAACAGCGCTTCTCGACAATCTTCCAGTCATCCCCGATTGCCATGTTCGTCACCCAGGTTCGCGGCAGCTATGTTGTGAAGGACGTGAACCGTGCTTTCGAGCGCCTGTTCCTGCTTCCGCGTGATTCCGTGATCGGCAAGAACACGATGGAACTCGGGCTGTACTGCGACAACGCCGACCGTACTTCGCTTATCGAGGAGCTGAAGACAACCGGGTCAACGGAAACGCATCGTGAAGTGTGGATGCGCCGCGGCGACGGCAGCAAGGTGCTGATTCAGTTCTCCGGTCATACCTTCTCGCTGGCCGGGGAAAAGTTCGGCATTCTTGCCTGTGATGACGTGACCGACAAACGGCGCATCGAGAATGAAATCCGTGAGCTGAATGCCCACCTCGAGCAGCGCGTGGTGCAGCGTACCGAGGAATTGCAGCATGCCAACGCAGAGCTTGCCTACACGCTGGAAACACTCGACATGGCGCAAGAGGAGCTCTCGCGCAGCGAAAAGCTGGCGGCACTCGGCTCGCTCGTGGCCGGCATTGCGCACGAGCTCAATACGCCGATCGGCAACAGCCTGATGGTAGCCAGTACGCTCGCCGACCAGACGCAAACCCTGTCGCGGGATTTCAGGAATGCCGGCCTGAAGCGCTCCACGCTGGAAAGCTATATCGCTGACGCTGAAAAGGCGGGCGACATCCTCGTGCGCAACCTGCTGCGGGCGGCAGACCTGGTCAACAGCTTCAAGCAGGTTGCCGTCGACCAGACGAGTTCGCAGCGACGCCTCTTCTCCGTCGCCGAGGCGGTATCGGAAATCATGCTGACGCTTTGGCCGACACTGAAGAAAACGGCGTTCTTCGTGAAGCAGGAGATTCCGGATTCGATTGTGATGGACAGTTACCCCGGGCCGCTCGGCCAGGTCATTGCCAATCTTGTCAATAACGCCCTCTTGCATGGATTCGACGGCAGACAATCGGGAACAGTGACGATTTCGGCCGAAGCGAGCGATACCGGGTGGATGGAACTTTGCGTCAGGGACGATGGCGTCGGCATTCCGTCGATCAACCTCAACCGCATCTTCGACCCGTTCTTCACGACCAAGCTCGGCGCCGGTGGTTCCGGGCTCGGATTGAACATCGCACACAATATCGTCAAAGACATACTCGGCGGCCGCATGCGGGTGCAGAGCGATCCGGGTGCAGGCAGCACATTCATTCTCAGCCTGCCGTTGATCGCCCCGCACCGGCCGGCAGAAGAGGTGGAGATTCCCTCCCGTGCCACAACGGTATGAGCAGGAATGCGCTGAGCGGAGCCGTTACTGGCCGATCGCTCTGGCGATTGCGCAGCCGCTCAAGTAAGCGTTTTCCATGCGTCCGCTACCTTCCAGCCCGGTGGAAAACCAGTCGCCGCACACACCGACTCGCGACGTTTCATCCCACAAACAGTCACCCGGCAACGTTGTGGTGGCCTGCGCAAAGCGCCAGAGATGCACGTCCGCGTATACCGGCTGGACATGGGAGCCGGTCGCTTCATGGAAGGCTTTCAGGAGCTTCTCCTTTACCCGCTCTGGATCATCGTTGAGATGCTCCGTGCTCCAATCGGGAGGGGCATGTCCGATCCAGTGCTCGCCGGGACGCCGCTGCGGCTTTGATGTATCACGCGCGATCCACCGCAGGCGAGAGCCCTGCACCCATGCGCCGTCATACTCGACGCCAAGCGCTTGCTCGAAACTCAGAATCAACGCCCAGCACGGCGCAAGATGTTCCTGTGCGATCTTTCCCGCCATGGATGACAGTGGTTGCAGCAGCGGCACTGCCTGGTCTGCCGGCATGGCAAGGATGACCGCATCGAACGCCCCCGCGCTGGCTGCAATCGGCACCGTATCGGACATGACCTGCAGCAACCACTGATCATCGAAGCGCTCCATGCCGTGGACGGCCTGTCCCGGGCGCAGCTCGATGCCGTCGGCCAGGTACGCTCCCAGTGTGGCCATGCCGGGGACGGCCACAAGCCGGTCACTCCCGTTCGTTCTGCCTGCTGGCTTGGCGACACCCTTCTCCAGCGTCACCAGCTTGCCGTCCCACGGCACTACCCAACCCGCCTTCCGCCAGGCATTGGCCTCCTTCTTGAAGCCTTCGCTGGATACAGTGAAGTACTGGGCGCCATGATCAAAACCGCCGAGCTCGGTCTGCCGGGTGCCCATGCGCCCGCCGGCTGTTTCGTTCTTTTCGTAGACGACGACGCTATGCCCGCGCTCCTGCAACTGACGGGCACACGTCAGGCCGGCGAGACCGGCACCGACAACGGCGATATGCATGGAAAACCTCCTGTATCAAGTCGTTCTATCGGAAAGTCACACTCAGGGAAAACCATGTGAAAAAGGCCGTTCATGCATCATCATGAACGGCCTTTGAAAGTCTGTGATATACGAACTGCCTATTCGTCACCATCGGCGGGCCAGTCGCGGATATAGGCCTTGAGCATCTTGTTTTCGAAGCTCTGCGCTTCGACAACGGCCTTGGCCACGTCGTAGAACGAGATCACCCCGAGCAGCGTCTTTGCATTCACCACGGGTACGTAACGGGCATGCCGCTCCAGCATCAGGCGGCGCACTTCATCGATTTCGGTCTCGGGGGTAATCGTGATCGGATGGTCGTCCATGTGCTTGCGCACCGTCGTCGTGCCGATGGATCCCTTGTTCTCGTGCAGGGTCTTCATTACCTCGCGAAAGGTCAGCATGCCGACCAGCTCACCGAACTCCATCACCACGAGCGAGCCGAGGTCTTTCTCTGCCATCGTATCGGCGGCTTCGCTCATCGGCGTATCGGGTGTAACGGTATAGAGGATATCGCCTTTGACTTTAAGGATTTCGGATACTTTCATGCGGGACCACCCTGGGAGCTAATGTGTTGTATTGTCGCCTTTGAAATGTAGCCTAAGCGCCCTGAAAAATCCAGCGCATAAGGCAAGCCCCTGTCATCCACATGACAGCGATCGCAGTCGCTTCGATGCTAGGATGTCGAACGGACAATCACACAGCCTCGGAGACAACAAACACGATGAGCGCCCCCAAATATCCAGGGTTCGACACCCTGTCCCTGCATGCCGGCGCGGCCCCCGATCCCGCTACCGGCGCGCGCGCAACACCGATCTACCTGACCACCTCCTTTGTTTTCAAGGATTCGGACCATGCCGCCTCGCTGTTCAACATGGAACGCGCCGGCCATGTGTACTCGCGGATATCGAATCCGACGAACGCGGTCCTGGAGGAACGCATTGCCGCGCTGGAGGGCGGCGTCGCCGGCATCGCCGTGGCCAGCGGTCAGGCCGCAATGCATCTGGGGCTGGCAACGATAGCCGGTGCGGGCTCGCATGTGGTGGCGTCGCGGGCGCTGTATGGCGGCTCCCAGAACCTGCTCGCGTACACGATGAAACGCTTCGGCATCGAGACCACCTTTGTCGATCCGCGCGACCTGGACGCTTGGCGCAATGCAATCCGGCCGAACACCAAGGTGCTGTTTGGCGAGACGCTGGGCAATCCCGGCCTTGACGTATTGAATATTCCCGCCGTCGCGGCGATCGCGCATGAGCATTACCTGCCGTTGATGGTGGACGCGACCTTCACCACGCCTTATCTGCTTCGCCCCTTCGACCACGGTGCCGACCTGGTTTTCCATTCCGCGACCAAATTCCTCTGCGGACATGGCACCGCCGTCGGCGGCCTCCTCGTGGACGGCGGCACCTTCGACTGGCAACAGGCGTACGAGAAGACCGGGCATTTCGCCGAACTGTGCGAACCCTATGACGGCTTCCATGGCATGGTCTTTTCGGAAGAATCGACGGTCGCCCCCTTTTCCCTTCGCGCGCGGCGCGAGGGTTTGCGCGACTTCGGCGCAGTGATGAGCCCGCACAACGCCTTTGCGATCCTGCAAGGCATCGAGACGCTGGGTTTGCGCATGGACCGGCATGTCACCAATACCCGCAAGGTGGTCGAATTCCTGGCGGCACATCCTGCAGTCGAATCGATTGCTTATCCTGAACTGGAATCTCACCCCGACCATGCACTGGCGAAAAAGCTGCTGCCCAAGGGATGCGGCGCGGTTTTGTCGTTCAGCATCAAGGGCGACCGTGCGGCGGGGCAGCGTTTTGTCGAATCGCTGAAACTATTCTCCCACCTTGCCAACGTTGGCGATGCCAAGTCGTTGGTAATCCATCCCGCGTCGACCACGCACTTCCGCGTACCGACGGAGCAGCTTGCGGCATCGGGTATTACAGAAGGAACGATGCGCCTGTCCATCGGGCTGGAAGATGCGGACGACCTGATCGAAGACCTCGCACGCGGACTCAAGGCCGCACAGAAGGGAGCGTGACATGCTGCTGAACGTACACGGACAAGATGCCTATTGCTATACCGGCGGCAAGTCATTCAATCCGCAACAACCTACCGTGGTGTTCATCCACGGTGCGCAGAATGACCACTCCGTCTGGATCCTGCAGACCCGCTATTTCGCGCATCATGGCTTCAATGTGCTGGCGGTCGATCTGCCGGGGCATGCGCGCAGCAAGGGTGCACCGTTGGCAAGTGTGGAAGCCATGGCCGACTGGCTGTTGGCACTGCTGGACGCAGCCGGCGTGCAGCAGGCTGCCCTTGTCGGTCACAGCATGGGCTCGCTGATTGCGATCGAAACTGCATTCCGCGCCCCGGCACGCGTGAGCAAGCTGGCGCTGGTCGGGACCGCTTACCCGATGAGGGTTTCGGACGCCTTGCTGGAAGCGTCCCTGAACAATGAACAGGCGGCCATCGACATGGTGAACATCTGGTCGCATACCTCGATCGCGCACAAACCGTCCTGTCCCGGCCCCGGCTTCTACGTCATGGGCGGGGGCCAGCGCCTGATGCAACGTATATCAGCGCAAAATTCGGCCAAGGTGTTCCATACGGATTTTTCTGCCTGTAACAATTATGCGAATGGTGAAACGGCAGCGAAGAGCGTCGGATGCTCTACCCTGTTCCTTCTCGGAAAGAAGGACATGATGACACCGCCAAAGGCTACGGCCGTACTCACGAAGTCCATTCCGCATGGCCGCACGGTGCAGATCGACAACTGCGGGCACGACCTGATGGCGGAGCAGCCGGATGCGGTTCTCGAAGCACTGTTCGACTTCATGGAAGCAGCTTAGGTCCTGTTGGCAATGCTCCGCTTCTTCTGGGAAATGACGTTGTTTTGAGGAATTCCGGTTGCAAGTCACCGCAACCGGACTATGCTGAGGAAAACAACATCGAGGAGACACCATGGCAAACGTCCTGCAGAAGGAATTCGCGTCGTTCGCGGAGTTCTACCCCTACTATTTGAGCGAACACTCCAATCGCACCTGCCGCGAACTGCACTTCGTCGGCTCGACCCTTGCACTGTTCTTCGTTGCGACGACGCTACTGACCGGCAACCTGTGGTGGCTGCTGGCGGCGCTGGTCAGCGGTTATGCATTTGCATGGATCGGCCACTTCATGTTCGAAAAAAACCGCCCTGCCACCTTCAAGCACCCGATCTATTCCTTTATGGGCGACTGGGTGATGTACTGGCAGATGCTTACCGGGCAAACATCCTTTTAGAGACTGTTCAGTATCTTAGACGAGCGCTCTCTGAGCAAAATGGTCGGCGAGGGTCTGGTGCAACCCTCGTTCGACGGCGCTTTCCACCTGCTTTGCAAGCGCAGCGTTTCCGGCGGTATTGAAGACGAACATCCGATACACGTCGGCAACCTTCAATTGCGCAGGATTCGCCAGCAAGACCCACGTATCCTGTCCCTCGATGTTCGGTTTCCCGAAGCCCGTGTGTTTTTTTGCCGGTTCTGCCTTCACACGTCCCACCCAACCGGCATCCAGCATCTTCTCCAGCAAGGCTTCCGACTCGTCATAACCGATGCGCGTCAGCTCGCGTATTGCCCTTGCATCGACGGCTGCGTTGCTTCCCTGCTCGCGAGCCTGATACAGGACATTGAGCACAGCCATGGCATCAATGAAGGCGCTGCCTGGCGTGGGAACATGCCACCAACGCTCGTACTTGACGATGGGCAGCGCGGCGGCAAGCACCGCGCCCATCAGGGTGATCAACCAGGAAATATAGAGCCACAATAAAAAGATCGGCAATGCGGCCAGCGCGCCGTACACCACGGTATAGGTGGGGAACTTCGACACGAACACCACAAAGATCCGCTTCGCAATTTCGAACGCTGCTGCTGCCAGCAATCCGCCGCAGGCCGCGTCGCGCCAGTCGACGAAGCGATTCGGCACAGCCATGTACAGCAAGGTGAAGGCACCGGTGGTAAGGGATACGGACAGCACCGTATTCCATAACGCAGCAGCGAGCGGCCAGCTTCTTGCGAATCCGTTAGTGGCATTGAACAGGTCGGATGTGAGGGTGATAGAACCGCCGATCATCAATGGCCCGAGGGTAACGACCGCCCAATAGATCACCAGGCGCTGCGTGAAGGGGCGTGCTGCCTTGACGCGCCAGATATGGTTGAACGCGCGGTCGATGGTCAGCATCATCACCAGCGCGGTCAGGATCAAGCCGATGGCGCCGAATGCCGACAGCCTGGTCGCCTTGCTTGCGAAAAGGTTCAGGTTGCCGAGAATCGTCTTGGCAATCGTCTTCGGCATCAGGCTCTTGATGAAGTAGGCCTCCAGCGATGCACGGAATGTGTTGAACAGCGGGAAGGTCGTGAAGATCGCCAAGGCGATCGTCAGGATCGGCACCAATGCCAGCACTGTGGTGAAGGTCAGGCTTCCGGCCACTTGCGGCAGGCGCTCTTCATTCAGCCTTGTCTTGGCAAAACGAAACAGTCCGCGCACGTCCTCCAGCGGAAAATTGCGGAAGATCGCGAGGTTGAAAGGAAACATGCGAACGAACTCGGGTTGAGGCATCGGGGCGCTGCGTTTTGGCGTTGTCAAAGCATCCTATAATACCAAGCATGAATTATTCATCCGATCTCACCATCCTCGTTCTGTATTATTCCCGTCACGGTGCCACGCGCAAAATGGCCGAACTGCTTGCACAGGGCATTGAGAGTGTCCAGGGCTGCGAAGCGCGGCTGCGGACGGTTCCTGCGGTGTCCACCGTCGTAGAAGCAACGCAACCCGCTGTTCCGGAAAGCGGTGCGCCTTATGTGGAGCTGCAAGACCTGGAAGAATGCGCCGGCCTTGCGCTGGGCTCGCCCACGCGCTTCGGAAACATGGCTGCGCCGATGAAATACTTTTGGGACAGCACCTCCGCGCAGTGGCTGTCCGGCGCATTGAGCGGCAAGCCGGCATGCGTGTTCACCTCCACCGGCAGCATCCACGGCGGACAGGAAGCGACGCTGCTGTCAATGATGATCCCGCTCCTGCATCATGGAATGATGGTGCTCGGCCTGCCCTATACACATCCGCAACTGATGACGACCACGACCGGCGGCACTCCCTATGGCGCAAGCCACTGGTCCGGCCCCAACGGCAATCACGCAATTTCCGACGATACGCGCGTCCTCACGATTGCACTTGGGCGCCGGCTGGCAGAAACCAGCGCCCGTCTGAGGAGTGCATGATGACCAACGAAACACAGAATCCCATGCAAAAGACTTTCCATGTCGGGGCAGCTATCAGCCTCGTCGCCCTGATCCTGTTGTGCGTCGCGTGGGAACTGATGCTCGCTCCCCTGCGTCCCGGCGGGTCGTGGATGGTGCTCAAGGTGGTGCCGCTGCTCTTCCCCTTGCGCGGCATCCTGAAACGCAACATCTACACCATGCAATGGTCGTCGATGCTGATCCTCCTGTACCTCCTCGAGGGCGTCGTCCGCGGCATGACCGACAGGGGGCTGTCTTCCACCCTCGGATGGATCGAAGTGGCGTTGGTCAGCGTGTTCTTCACCTGCACGGTCTTCTATCTCCGCCCGTACAAGCAGGCTGCCAAAAAACTGGCGAAGCAAGTCATCCAGAAGGCTTCAAAATGAATGAATTCCTCGCTCGCTGCCGCGATGCCGTCGGCGACGCTCATGTACTGACAGAGCCCGCCGATATGGCGGGCTACCTGACCGACTGGCGCCGCCGCTTTACCGGCAAGGCGCTCGCAGTCGTGAAACCGGGAACGACGGATGAAGTCGCTGCGATCATCCGTCTGTGCAACCAGTTCCGCGTGCCGGTCGTGCCGCAAGGCGGCAATACCGGCCTGGTTCTTGGCAGCGTGCCGGATGAAAGCGGCAATGCGATCGTCCTGTCGCTCACGCGGCTGAACCGCATTCGCGCGGTTGATCCGGTCAATAACACGATGACGGTTGAAGCCGGCTGCATCCTCGATCATGTGCAGAATGCAGCGGCCGATGCCGGCCGGCTGTTTCCGCTGTCTCTCGCCGCCGAAGGCAGCTGCACGATCGGCGGCAATCTGTCGAGCAATGCAGGCGGCACCGCCGTACTCCGCTATGGCAATACGCGCGAGCTCTGCCTCGGGCTGGAAGTGGTGACGGCGCAAGGCGAACTATGGAGCGACCTGCGCGGCCTGCGCAAGGACAATACCGGCTACGACCTGCGCGACCTGTTTATCGGCGCGGAAGGTACCCTTGGCATCATCACTGCCGCCGTACTCAAGCTGTTCCCGCAGCCGAAGGCGCAGCTGACCGCATTGGCAGCGATGCAGACGCCTGACGACGCATTGCGCCTGCTGTCGCTGGCGCAGGAGCGATGCGGTGCAGCGCTGACCGGGTTCGAACTGATGTCCGACTTCTGCCTGAAGCTCGTCGCCAAGCACTTCCCCCAGATCCGCGCGCCCTTCCCGCAAAGCTACGGCCAATACGTCTTGCTGGAATTGTCGGACAGCGAATCCGAAGAACATGCGAACGCCATGCTGGAATCGCTGATCACCGACGCGCTCGAGCAGGAGATCATCCAGGACGCAGCCGTCGCATCGTCGATCGCGCAATCCAACGGGTTGTGGAACCTGCGCGAACATATTCCGCTGGCACAGGCAGAAGAAGGCAAGAACATCAAGCACGATATCTCGGTGCCCATCTCGCGCATCGGCGACTTCATCCGCACCACGGACGCGCAGTTGCATCAGCACTTTCCTGGCTGCCGCCTGGTGACATTCGGCCATCTCGGGGATGGCAACCTGCACTACAACGTCTCTCCGCCGGAGAACGAATCGCCGGATGCCTTCATCGAGCGGCAGGCGGACATCAATCGTGTGGTGCACGACAGCGTGCATCAGTTCGGCGGCTCGATTTCTGCAGAACACGGACTTGGCGCGCTCAAGCGCGACGAAATCCGACAATACAAATCCGAAGTGGAAATGCAACTGATGCGTACGCTGAAGCAGGCGCTCGATCCCTTATGCCTGATGAACCCCGGCAAAGTCCTATGAGAAGAAAGCAACTTTCCCGCGCCTTGTTGAGCGCTCTCCTGTTGTCCTGTGCCGTTCCATCCATCGCCATCTACAAATGCGAGTCGGGCGGAAAGGTGGTCTACAGCGACACAGCCTGCGATGGCGGAAAGGCCATGCACGTCGACACCGCCCCTTCTTCCGATCCGGACATGGCGCTTCGCCGGGCCGCCCAGGAAAAGCAGCAGGTCGAGCGCCTCGTAAGTGCACGGCAAAAGCGCGAAGCCATCGAAGAGAAGGAACAAAAGCGCGCGGCGCATGCAGCAGCCGCAAAGCGCAAGCGATGCGACAAGCTGGCGCGACGCCAGAAATGGGCAGAGGAAGATGCCGCTTCAGTGACCAGGACCAGGGTGGAAGCGGCGCGCCGCAAGGCTAAGCGTGCTGCCGAGGAATATGTCGCCGAATGCGGCGGGCAGGACACGCTCAGCTTGGCACGCTGACGTCCCGGGCGACGGGGCGCTCGCCGTCGAGCAACGTGATCAGCGGCTGCAGTAGCTGCGCCTCATCTGAGACAAGCGCCTCCGCCTGCAATGAAAGGTCACGCGCGACATCGCGCAAGCGCCATGCGATCTCGCTACTGACAACGTTCGACTCGAACAGGACATCGATATCGCGAGGGTCAAAAAAACCGTCAGGATCATCCAGTGTGGAATCCAACCCGGTGCTGCTGAACGCGCGCTGGATGGTGGTAGCGCGCCGCTGCACTTCAGCAAGAAGATGTTTTGCTTTGGCAGATGCCAAGGCGTTGGTCGCAGCCAGGCTCTCTGTTGTCTCGATTACGGCCCCAATACGCTGGTGCAGCTGGGCGACCTTCGCTTGTTCCTCAGCGGCCGGAATGGCACTCCCGACTGTCATGTTCTCATTGCGGACCTGCCGGGCAGCACTCGATACGGCTGACACCAGCTTGTGCACATATTCTCCGGGTACAACCCGCAGCGCCAGTTCAGCGTGCTGAAGCGGGTGGTCAGAATCAACGAATACACCTGCAATCATCTCAGCAGTGGCCACAACCTGCCCGGCCGCGCTGATACTGCTTCCGGAGATCTGGCGTGGATAGCCGCTGCCATCGTGACGCTCATGATGCTCAAAAACAGCCTGCGCAACTGCCGCCGGATAATTTTCGAGATTCGAAACCAATAGTTGGCCGATGCGCGGATGCACGACCACATGCCGCCATTCGTGCGGATACAGGTGATTGCGCGAGTGCAGATACTGCGGATCGATATACAGCTCGCCAATATCATGCAGAAGGCCTGCCAGTGCGACGATGGACTGGTCCGTGCTGCTCATGCCCAGTTTCTTGCCGAGGCAGATCGATAGCAGGCTCACCATGACGCTGTGCTCCAGCGCACTCGATCCGCCGCGTTCAATGAGCGTGAGCATGGTGCTCATTGCGCTGCCAAACTGGATGCCGGAAAGAACCTGTACCGGGGACTGGCCACCGATACTCTGGACAATGGCACGCACCGGTTCGACGGTCTCGATGATGCGCTTTGCGTCGCTTGCGATGAGGCTGATGTCCACACCGGAATCGATGGCAATGCTTGATTCAAAAGGCTTGTTCAACTGGCGCTCCTGCAGGCTGGGCGAAATCTTCGTGCCCTTTGCGACCAGCTTCATGCCGCGCGCATCGAAGATATCCTCGGTCGCCATGATGTCCGCCGCGTCCGCGAGCGTCATCACGCGGTCGAGGTAATGCTTGTTGATGGAATTGATCAAGTGTTCTTCTGGCATGAGGCGTTTCTCGCTTTCGATTGCCGTGAGGTCGAGGCATCTTCTCTGCAGATTGCTGGCGCTCGAGACGTCAACTTCAATAATTTCATGATGGAAATTATGCTGAGTGTGCCTTTAGCATTAAATACATTTTCGAAAGACGCCTATTCTTCCTCGGTTCGCTCCACTCATATAGTTCCTCACCTCAATAGCGAAAAGCTACCAACCGATACTTTCCACAAATAAATGAATCTTTCAGGAAACTATTTCCTGCGAACATTGACTAAACCTACGTCTACTGCGCTTTACTTAGCGAAAGTATCTGTTTTAAACCGGGCGCCGTGTCCGGTTGTTAGGAGAAAGTTATGGGTTCGTTTAGCGTTTGGCACTGGCTAATCGTCTTGGTGGTTGTGATGCTGGTTTTTGGTACGAAAAAGCTTGGCAGCGTTGGCGCCGACCTCGGGAAAGCGGTAAAGGGCTTCAAGGATGGCATCAAGGATGATGAAGAAAAGGCACGCCCGGCATCAACGCAACCGCCAATCAGCGATACCGCCCCCCACTAAGTATCACAGTCAGCCTAAGGAAAAGGATCGCTTCATTGGCCAAGGCAGACAGAAGGTCTTCTTCCAATAAACCTTCGAAAGCAGGAAAGCAAGCGTCATTCCCTCCGGTGATCTCCGAATGGAAGACGCTTTTGAGCTCGCATTTTAAGAAAGCAGTAGTCAACCTCGTTTAATGCATTCCAACGTCGTCCTGCTGCTTATTTAGTTATCACAGATTGTTTTTTCCTTGTCTGCGAGCCTTTAAAGCCTGATGAGCGTTTTTGAGCATCCCCTCATCGGTACAGAAAGGTCTCTGCCAGACGAGTGATTCGGTGTAATGATGGTTTTAGACCCCTTCCGGCTTACTGTTCCGGCTCCATGGCGCTGGGCGATCGCATTCAGTAAGCAATCCGGAAAAGAAGTTGTTTCGTATGTACTGACGTTGCATTGCTTCCGCCGGTCGCGATGCAAGGTCAGTATCATCCGGGGCCATATCAACCTCCACATTGACTTCACTGCCTGCAGCCACCTAGCGACGGCCCGGTTTCCCGTTCGGGCAAACCGCGCGGCTCTGCGACGGCCCCAGTTTAGTGTGAGCTGTCCCGACCCTCAGCACCATCCGCCCTTTTCTCAGTACTCGGCCTAACGGCCACAGCTCTTCTTCGATTTCTCGCAATCGGCACTGATTGTCATCGCCTCTCGTTCGAGGCGAGGGGACAGTCATGCCCAAAACTTCTGAAAGGCACATAACCATGCAACGGTTATCCGTAAACCCTCCTAAATTCCGCCTGCGCCACTCGTATGCAGTCATGCTCGCCGCTGGCATTTGCATCGCGCCCAGCGTGCTCGCACAAACAGCCAGCACACAGGCGTCCTATGATGCAACCAATGTGTACTATCGCGTGCCTTACTCAAGCACGACAACATGGATACGCGTATATCTCGACACGGACCGAAACGCCACGACCGGATATCGATTCGGGACCATTGGTGTCAACCATTTGATCGAGAACGGCAAGCTCTATCGCTATTCCGGCACCGGAGGCACAAACTGGGCATGGACGCTCGTGAAGCAAGTTGGTTTTACGAAGAGCAGTGGAATTGCCAGCATTACCGCTGCCCGCACTGATTTGGGTTCGCCTGCAGGCATTGACCTCATCTCCCGTACCGATCCTCCGCTGCTCACATCGCCAACGATCACCCAAACATTTACAGTCGCAACCCCCACCGCGACCAACGATGCGACGAACGTTTATTACAAGATCCCGTATTCGGGTACGCCATCCTGGGTGCGCGTCTTCTTGGACACAGACCGTAATTCATCAAGCGGTTATCGATATGGGGACATTGGCGCGAACTTCCTGATCGAAAACGGCAACCTTTATCGTTACTCAGGTACTGGCGGAAGCAATTGGGCATGGACGCCGGTTAAACGTGTTAGCTATTCAGTGGGCACTGGAGTGGCGAGTGTGACGGTTGCCCGCACCGACCTAGGATCTCCTGCCGGAATCAATTTGATTACCAAAACAGATCCGCCGTCGAACATCTCGGCAGTCATCAGCCAAACGCTGGTTGCAGTTTCTGCACCTGCACCTGCACCTGCACCTGCACCTGCACCTGCACCTGCACCTGCTCCTGCTCCTGCTCCTGCACCTGCACCTGCACCTGCTCCTACACCTGCTCCTGCTCCTGCTCCTGCTCCTGCTCCTGCTCCTGCTCCTGCTCCTGCACCTGCACCTGGTCCCGAGCCAGCGCCGACGGGTCCGGTGTACTACATTTCACCCAATGGCAACGATGCCAATGCGGGCACGGCCACTGCGCCATGGCGTACCATCCAGAAGGCGGCCAGCACTGTCTCCGCCGGCGCCACCGTCATCCTCCTCGACGGCACTTATGAAGAACCCTCCATCAGCTTCCGCCGCTCCGGCACCGCTGACAACCCCATCACCTTCAAGGCGCAGAACAAGTGGAAGGCCGTCGTCGCGTCCACTTCCGGATGCAACCCGGCATTCAGCATCAAGGCCAGCCATATCCGGGTCAAGGACCTTCGCTTTACGCTCTCGCCGAAGAACGTCAAGTGCTCGACCTTCTCCTCTGCCAACGTCTCTATCCGCGCATGGGAAGCAACGGTGCCCAATCCGTCCAATCCCAGCACCGGACATGTCGGCTTCGTCGCTGACGGCATTTATGTCGACGCCATCGCCGGTCGCGACGTGGGGGTCAAGTCCAATCAGGATTATTCGATCATCCAGAATTCGGAAATCGGCAACGACGTCAATCTGCTCAACAACAAGAATTCGATCGTCCGCAACAACCTGATCTTCGGCCAGAACCGCTATGGCATTTCCATTGTGGCCAAGGGCGGCGTGCGCAATGCCCAGATCTACGGCAACGTCATCCGCAACAAGGCCACCAATGGTCAGGCCATTTATCTCGGCGGCTATTCCTGCGATGCCTGCTTCTACGATACCAGCGCCAAAGTTGAAGCCTACAACTCGGTGGCCTACAACAATGTCGTCATCAATGAAAGCGGCGTCGACATGGTGGGCCTGGTATTCCAGGGGGCCAAAGACAGCGCGTTCTTCAACAACGTCGTCATCGGCGGACAGCTGTCGATGCAGCTTGGCGGGCACAACACCGGACCGCAGGCATCGGTGCACAACCCGACCTTCAAGAACAATATCGTCATCTGCACCAGCGGCGATCCTGTTCAGAGCCCGCGCGGCTGGGCCGGCAATTACACCGGCACGCTCACTGTGGATTACAACAACTTCTACAACTGCTCCGGCACGCTCGCACAAGCCCATCCGATTAACGGCGATCCGCTCTTCGTGAATCGCACTTCGGACTGGCGCCTGCAAAGCGGCAGCCCTGCGCTTAACACCGGTGCGCCGACTTCCATCCAGGGGTACGGTGGCGAAACCATCGATGTCTCGCGCGACAAGAACGGCGCTGTTCGTTCCGCTCCGTGGGACCTGGGCGTCTATAACCAGTAACCCCCTCCTCCTCCGTCCATGACGGATTCTTCCCCATCCCTCCCCTCAGAGGGATGGGGAGCTCTTAGCTTTAATGAAGGCCGGTTCGCATACCGGCCCTTTAATTTCCGCATTCATATCTGCATGCATGCGTATTTCATAACGAGTGAGAAGAAAGGCTTCCTTTCTTATAAAGCCTTCGCAAAGCCTTCGCAAAAAACTTTTCCCCGACTGCAATTTTGCAGGAACCAATGCCTGTAAATGCTGCTCCTAAGAAACTCTTGCCCACGGGCATCGTTTGAATAGATTTAATAGGAGTGCAAATTGGCAATAACAGATTTTCAGCGCACGGCAGTTTCGAGAATTTCTTTTGCATGTGCAGCTGTATTGCTCGCCGCATGCGGTGGTGGGGGTGGATCCGGCGGCGAAGAGACGTCGGTACCTTCTAATGCGGGAGTCACAGATGCTGTTCAGTCGCATCAGGATAGCAATGCCGTGTTGTCGCCATCATCCTCTGCACAACCTTCGCCAACCCAACCTTCTGCCTCCGAACCCGAGCCAGCGCCGACGGGTCCGGTGTACTACATTTCACCTAATGGCAACGATGCCAATGCTGGCTCGGCCACTGCGCCATGGCGTACCATCCAGAAGGCGGCCAGCACTGTCTCCGCCGGCGCCACCGTCATCCTCCTCGACGGCACTTATGAAGAACCCTCCATCAGCTTCCGCCGCTCCGGCACCGCTGACAACCCCATCACCTTCAAGGCGCAGAACAAGTGGAAGGCCGTCGTCGCGTCCACTTCCGGATGCAACCCGGCATTCAGCATCAAGGCCAGCCATATCCGGGTCAAGGACCTTCGCTTTACGCTCTCGCCGAAGAACGTCAAGTGCTCGACCTTCTCCTCTGCCAACGTCTCTATCCGCGCATGGGAAGCAACGGTGCCCAATCCGTCCAATCCCAGCACCGGACATGTCGGCTTCGTCGCTGACGGCATTTATGTCGACGCCATCGCCGGTCGCGACGTGGGGGTCAAGTCCAATCAGGATTATTCGATCATCCAGAATTCGGAAATCGGCAACGACGTCAATCTGCTCAACAACAAGAATTCGATCGTCCGCAACAACCTGATCTTCGGCCAGAACCGCTATGGCATTTCCATTGTGGCCAAGGGCGGCGTGCGCAATGCCCAGATCTACGGCAACGTCATCCGCAACAAGGCCACCAATGGTCAGGCCATTTATCTCGGCGGCTATTCCTGCGATGCCTGCTTCTACGATACCAGCGCCAAAGTTGAAGCCTACAACTCGGTGGCCTACAACAATGTCGTCATCAATGAAAGCGGCGTCGACATGGTGGGCCTGGTATTCCAGGGGGCCAAAGACAGCGCGTTCTTCAACAACGTCGTCATCGGCGGACAGCTGTCGATGCAGCTTGGCGGGCACAACACCGGACCGCAGGCATCGGTGCACAACCCGACCTTCAAGAACAATATCGTCATCTGCACCAGCGGCGATCCTGTTCAGAGCCCGCGCGGCTGGGCCGGCAATTACACCGGCACGCTCACTGTGGATTACAACAACTTCTACAACTGCTCCGGCACGCTCGCACAAGCCCATCCGATTAACGGCGATCCGCTCTTCGTGAATCGCACTTCGGACTGGCGCCTGCAAAGCGGCAGCCCTGCGCTTAACACCGGTGCGCCGACTTCCATCCAGGGGTACGGTGGCGAAACCATCGATGTCTCGCGCGACAAGAACGGCGCTGTTCGTTCCGCTCCGTGGGACCTGGGCGTCTATAACCAGTAACCCCCTCCTCCTCCGTCCATGACGGATTCTCCCCCGCCCCTCCTCGTCAGGAGGGATGGGGAGAAACTCTCCTCCCTCCCTATCCATGTCGTGCGAGTCGTAACACGTACGTGGGCAATTGATCCATATCGATAGTCAGGCGTTTATGGATAGATACCGTTCAACCAAGATGATTAAATGCGTTGGTAAATAAAACCTTCCAGCTCAGGATGTAACGCACTGGTTCATCTCTAAGCGCAAGCACGAACATCGGAAAAGAACATGCTTCAATCATTTCACGGGCCTCTGTGGTATTGCCGTTTCCATTGCAATAGTCAATAGTGAGGTCCGTTCTCTTAATAGGTCGAGTGGCATGCATGGTATTTGTACCAATGCTTGGTCTGATGCCAAGTATTGCGTTCGCAGTGTCACGCTCGCATCCGGGGCCGACTAGTCCGGTGTACTACATATCACCCAATGGCAACGACGCCAATGCCGGCACGGCTCGTGCCCCATGGAGGAGTATCCAGAAAGCAGCTGACACCACTTCTGCAGGTGCGACTGTTATTCTCCTTGACGGCATTTACGAAGAACCCTCCATCACTTTCCACCGTTCAGGCACCGCAGACAAGCCAATCACCTTCAGGGCGAAGAACAAGTGGAAGGCTGTTGTTGCTTCCACTTCAGGATGCAACCCAGCATTCAGCATCAAGGCCAGCTACATCACGGTCAAGGATATTCGCTTCTCGGTTTCGCCCAGAAACATCACCTGCCCCATCTTCACTTCAGCTAATGCTGCTATCCGCGCATGGGAAGCAACGGTGCCCAATCCGTCCAATCCCAACACCGGACATGTCGGCTTCGTCGCTGACGGTATCAAGGTTGACGCCGGCCCCGAGCGCGCTGATGGCGTTAAATCCAACCAGGATTATTCGATCATCCAGAATTCCGAAATCGGTCAGGCGGTCGTTATCCTAAACACTCGCAACTCGATCATCCGAAACAACCTGATCTTCGGGCAGAACAAATATGGTGCATCCATCCTCGCCAAGGGCGGCGTTCGCAATGCGCAAATCTACGGGAATATTATTCGGAACAAATCTGCCAAGGGTCAGGCAATCTACATCGGAGGCTATTCCTGCGATGACTGCCACTTCGATACCGAAACGAATATTGAAGCCTACAACTCCGTCGCCTACAACAATGTAGTCATCAATGAGAGCGGTGCAGATATGGTTGGCTTGATTCTACAGGGAGCCAAAGACAGCGCGTTCTTCAACAACATAGTGGTCGGCGGACAGATATCGATGCAGATCGGTGGACATAACTCGGGGCCACAGGCACCAGTGCACAACCCGACCTTCAAAAACAATATCGTTATCTGTGACGGAAGGCCGGCCAAAAGCCGCCGCGGCTGGAACGGCAACTACACCGGCGCACTAAGCGTGGACCACAACAACTTCCACGATTGCAAAGACGTTCCACATCAGAAGAACCCCGTTGCCGGAGATCCGCTGCTGGTAAACCGAACGTCCGACTGGCGCCTTCAATCGGGAAGTCCGGCTATCAGCGCCGGTACCCCCATATCATTCAAGGGCTTTGATGGAGACGACATCGACATTTCTCGCGATCGGGACGGCGCCATCCGCACAACTCCCTGGGATTTGGGTGTTTATCGGTACAAGGAATGCTGCAAAGGCGGACACTCCGATAAAACAGCATCTCGCATAAGGAAACAACCGCCAAAATAGGAGCGTCTTTCTGTAAGTCGATCAGACAAAAAGGTGTGGTGCGCTATCACCACCGACTCAGCCTCGTGCACGAATTTTGTTGCACACACAACCAGGATAACAATGTAAAAACGAGAACACTCAAGCGGTTGTCGCTACTGTCCAATTCGTAGCAGTGCCACGTCCTTCGGGTTGCCGACAATACGGCTTCTGATCCGCTGGCCTTCCAAGCAGAGAGTAACAATTTAGTTTTTTCCGAACTTCATGAATATCATTGAACATCAGCACATCGATGATTGACAGTAAAGGAACAAACTCGTTTCGGAATTGCGGGTAGCTGACGTCACCGATCTTGTGGAACTTGAGCTCCATTCCGTGCGCCTCGAAGCGGTCGAAATCGTAGAGCTGCATCCCACCCACAAAGTTGATATAGGTTTGGCCATCAAGTTTCTTGGCCGTTCTGATCACTCGATCCTGCTTATCGCTGACATCGTTAATCTCGAGGTCAGACGCGATCAATATCGGGGTCGCGATGCTCATATAGGCACATAGTTTTCTGATCGAATTCTCGGCGTACTTTGCAAGATTCGTCTCCCTATGCATGAAAATTTCTTCCAACAGAGGATTCACCTTTTTGTAATAGGGGGCCTTCGCGTAAGCAGCATATAGCACCCTCAACAACCTTTGCATTTCCGATTGGTAGTCGTCACTCAAAGCCCGTTCGTTGATTTTCGAGAGATGAGCACCTTTCTTCAACGGAAAGGTAATCAGCTTATCCTTTCCGTTCATG
Organism: Noviherbaspirillum agri; assembly: GCF_054780595.1. NCBI lineage: Bacteria > Pseudomonadati > Pseudomonadota > Betaproteobacteria > Burkholderiales > Oxalobacteraceae > Noviherbaspirillum > Noviherbaspirillum agri. Next base: position 365,017 of record NZ_BAAGWA010000004.1, on the reverse strand, counting down.
AGAATTCTGTTTCTGTTGATCCATGACTCTTTGACATACTGCAGATCGTCGCCGAGGACAAACACATCAACTGCTGCAATCAGTTGAAAGTACCCCAGATAGGGAAACAGGTACGGCTGCATCATTCCGATTTTTTTTCCCATACTTGTATCCTGAAAAGTAAGTCCATTGACGAATATGCCCCCTGCAAGGCAGAGGCAAGCCACCCAACAATGCTTCAGCGCCTTTACCGATCCGCACCGCAATCTCATGGCAAATCGCTTTCCATCAGCAGTGCATTTTGGTGGAGGGAGCTGGATTCGAACCAGCGAACTCTAAGAGGACAGATTTACAGTCTGTTGCCTTTAACCACTCGGCCACCCCTCCACGTTTACCTTCAATAGATCTTTTCTTACAGCCTGTCAGTGAGCATGAATAAATCGATTCAATCTTCTTAGACATTGGCATCCGGCCTGCTTAATCTTCATCCGCTACGCTTCTCTTCTGGCGAAGATCAATCCGGTCCGGAGACTGCTCCAACTGCCGCAGGATGCCGAGCAAATACTCCCCATATCCATTCTTCGTCATTGGGTCGGCAAGTCGCTCGACATGCTCTGCCGTAATCCACTTCTGACGATATGCGATCTCTTCAGGGCAGGCGACCATCAATCCCTGGCGCTTCTGTAACGTCGCAATAAACTGTCCAGCCTCCAGCAGGGAGTCATGTGTCCCTGTGTCGAGCCACGCTATCCCTCGGCCTAGAATCTCCACGTTTAAAGCATCCATCTCCAGGTAACACTTGTTAATAGTGGTGATTTCCAGTTCCCCACGCGCTGAAGGACGAATAGTGGCTGCGATATCGCATACGCGCTCATCATAAAAATACAAACCGGTGACTGCATAGTTGGAGCGGGGTTCACGTGGCTTTTCGTCGATCGACAAAGCACGAAAATCAGCGTCGAAGCTCACTACGCCGTAGCGTTCTGGATCATGCACGTGATACGCAAAGATGCTCGCACCCTGAGGCTGCCCACTGGCCCTGCGCAATTTGCTCGCCAGTTCATGGCCGTAAAAAATGTTATCGCCAAGCACCAGTGCGCTTGGTTTACCACCGATGAAATCCCTTCCGATAATGAAGGCCTGCGCCAACCCATCCGGACGGGGCTGGACCGCATACTGGATATCCAATCCCCACTGGCTGCCGTCGCCTAACAGCTCCCGGAAACGAGGAGTATCCTCAGGCGTAGAAATGAGCAAAATCTCCCGGATACCCGCCAACATCAGGGTCGTCAGCGGATAGTAGACCATCGGCTTGTCATATACCGGCATCAGCTGCTTCGACACGGCGCGAGTGACTGGATACAAGCGCGTGCCGGAACCTCCTGCCAGAATGATGCCCTTGCGTTGAAAACTCGTCGTGTTAGTCATGTCTATGCAGGTAGTGGAAAGACTGATGCCTCATAGGGAGGCGATGAAGTGCGTTAATAAAAGCGCACATCCGGGTTCAAGATGCCTCCCCAGTGTCGGACAGTGTCGGCGCTGTGCACCTCTTGTTCCGGCTTATTACCTTCGTTATAAGGATCAGATTCTGACTAGCGATTCTAGAAAGCTTTTCTAAAATCGTTTTGAGGCAAAGCAGACGCTTTACCGGTTTGCGATGACTGCATGCGGAAGACAGTGATTGTCATTCCGCGATGCAGGTGTTTCAGGAAGTCTGCAAGAAGAGATTGGCACGACGAAGTGAACGAGCTAGTGCAGGATCAAGTCCCGTACTGCGTCCGTATCCATTCGCGATATGCACCACTGATCACATTCTCGATCCATGGCATATTTTCAAGAAACCATGAAACCGTCTTGCGAATGCCAGAATCGAACGTTTCTGCTGGCAGCCAACCCAGCTCGCGCTCGATCCGGGAGGCATCGATGGCATAGCGTCGGTCATGTCCCGGGCGGTCCTGCACGAAGGCGATCTGTGTTGCATAGGACTGCCCGTCGGCACGCGGCTTGATCTCGTCCAGAATCATGCAAATCGTATGTACGACTTCCAGGTTTGTCTTCTCGTTACGCCCGCCGACATTGTAGGTCTGCCCGACCACGCCCGCCTCCAGGACTCTTCGTACGGCACTGCAATGGTCTTTCACATACAGCCAGTCCCGGACTTGTTTCCCATCCCCGTAGATAGGCAACGGCTTGCCGGATAACGCATTCAGGATGCAGAGCGGGATGAGCTTCTCCGGAAAATGGTAAGGGCCGTAGTTGTTGCTGCAATTCGTCGTAATGACCGGAAGTCCATACGTGTGATGCCAGGCCCGCACCAGATGGTCACTAGCAGCTTTGCTTGCGCTATAAGGGCTGTTCGGCTGGTACGGCGTCGTTTCGGAAAACGCCGGGTCATCCGGGCCGAGCGTGCCATAGACCTCATCCGTCGACACATGCAGGAATCGAAAAGTGTCGCGCTCCGCATCGGGTAGAACGGCCCAATAAGCCCTGACCGCTTCAAGCAGATTGAATGTGCCTACCACGTTTGTCTGGATAAAGTCGCCGGGCCCATGTATCGAGCGATCCACGTGGGATTCCGCGGCAAAATTAATGACTGCACGTGGCCGATGTTTGGCGAGCAGTACACCGACCAGAGTCTTGTCAGCAATATCGCCACGCACAAATACGTGACGCTTATCGTCCTTGATACTGGAGAGCGTGTCGAGGTTGCCCGCATAGGTCAACTTATCGAGATTAACGACCGGCTCGTCGTGCGCAGCCAGCCAGTCCAGAACAAAGTTACCGCCAATGAAGCCGGCGCCGCCCGTTATCAGAATCACACATCACCTCTTTCTCGAATTCTCTACGCGGTTTATGGCTTCCGCATTGCCTTGCCTTGAATAGCGACCCCGCCGGTGGGGTTTAGCTGAAGCCCGCTATTTTCTCTCTCAATGCCAGCGAGCGCATCCAGGTATTTTTGAATTACCGTTTTCTCATCGAATTCACGCTCCACCTTTCTGCGTCCAGCCCAGCCCATCGCAAGTCTCTCTTCTGGCGAGAACTGGAACATCCTGATCATTTTTGCAGCGAGATCTTCAGGATCCTTAACCCTGCAGAGCAGGCCGTTTACATTGTCCTCCACGATGTCGCGGCATCCAGTCACATCGGTTGCGATAATAGGTCGGGCCATCGCCGCTGCCTCCAGAAGCGAACGCGGCACGCCCTCACGGTAGGAAGGAAGGACCACACAATCCGCGTTTTCCAAGTATGGCCGGACATCGTCCGTCTTTCCAAGATAGCTCGCGACTCCTTTCGCCTCCCAGTCCCGGATCCTCTCCATGGGAATGGAGTTCGGATTGGCCTCATCCACAAAACCGAGGAGATGAAACTGCACCGAAGGTATCCGCCGCCGGACGAGCCGCGCTGCTTCCATAAACTCTTCCACACCTTTGTCCTTGAGCATCCTTGAGACAAGCAGATAGACGAAGGACCGGTCTTGCAGAGACCGAGGCGCTTCCGGCTGAAAGCGCGCGAGATCCATTCCCGACCCAGGAAGCCTGTCCGTACGTTCCGGTCGCACCAGCCCGGTCGAAGTGAACAAAGCCTGGTCATCTGCATTCTGAAAAAAAACACGACGCGATCCATGCAGCGCAATGCGATAAAGCCCCCGCACGATACGCGTCAGCATACTGCTATTAATAAAAGCCGTTCCAAGGCCGGCAATGTTATTAATGACCGGGATGCCGAGGAAGTGTGCCGCCATGGAACCATACACATTTGGTTTCACCGTATAACCGAGATAGGCAAGCGGTCTCTCCGCCCGTAGCAAGCGAACATACCGTATCAGCAACTGCAGGTCGCGTCCCGGATGAGTACCGTTGCTGTCCATGGGGATATGCATGAAACGACATCCGAAGCTTTTCAGTCGCGCAGCATATTCGTCGCGCGGAGCCACCGCGACGACATCGTAACCACCATTGACAAGTGCCTTGATCAGGCCGGAACGAAAATTGTAGAGATTCCAGGCTGCATTGACGGAGATAATGATTTTGCGGTTCATAACGGATTGCCTGTAGAAGATCGCTACCTCAATTGAATTGTCCCGGAAAGAATGGATTTGGCATCACCACTACAGGACGACTGGGCGCTTAGAAGTAAATCTCGCATCAGTACATGACGGCGATTTTCTGCGCGGGCGAAGCGTCTTCATCCGCTTGTCCTGAGCAATCCGCCTGCATGACTTCGACCATCTTCAGCAAGAGGAAAACACGGAAAGCCAAGACATTGCCGTCCAGGCTCGGCTTCAACAGTAGATCTCGAATCCGGTTTTTCAGCGAGCGTGGAATAAAAGACTTCATCTTGCTTCCGGGCCGCTTCTCGTCGCTCGCGGTCGGATTACCTTCTTCCTTCATTCCACTCAGGACGTAATTCAGGAACTCGCTGTCAAAGATTTGTTTTGCTTCATCAGATTGGATTTTCCGCCGCATCATTTGTACAAGCTCCCGTTTCCTTAAAATGCTGCCGGGGCTCGCATTGGCGCCTTCATTTGCATACGGTACATCCGGCGCGATCTCGTGGACGATTTCCTTGAACAATGCCTTATCCGTTCTCAGTCCGTCCGGGAGTTCCCTGACACGCCGCAGTACCGATCTCGCGAGCAAGGGATTGATGATTTCAACGTAGCTCAACTTGATATCGGACAAGGCCGCGAGAATGACAGGCATTCTGTAGGCATGATAGAGACGGTCCCTCCAGGCATTGAGGGTTTCCCCTTTCTTCCGTTGAAGCTCAGCAGGAAGCGTCTGTTCGGGAAGCCTGAATTTTTTCATCATCTTTGCGAGATTGCGATAGTCGCTACACAGGCCAATCCCTACACTAAGCCGCGTTGTCAGTTCCGAAGAGACCGGAATCCACCCAAAACCCTCGTCGCCGCGGATAATGCCACTGCACTGCTCCTCCTCAAGAAGCCTTCTCCATATCTCCATTCCATCCATGTATCCGGACAAATGGTCGACGCGACCTTCACCGCAATGAATAAAACGGTCTATCACTTTTTCGACCGGCTCATCGCTGAGATCCGTATGGAAGTACCGGTGTCTGACTCCAACCCTGGATGCGAGAGCCTCGGCAACAGACGCATCGTTGCCGGTGCGATTGCGATTCTTACCTAGGCCCCAAGTAATTGTCCTCAGATTCTGTGGCATCCTGCGCTCGCCAAGGAAGCACAGTATTCCCCTGCTATCGTAGCCTCCGGAAAGCGGTAGCACATACTTGTCCAAGTCGACAGAACGACGTACTGACTGCACCGCTCCGCGAACTGCCTTTAATAGCAGTCCCTTATGTCTCACCCTGCTTTCATGCCTGACGGCAAACGATATCGGCTGGCTGATGACGGAAATTGACCAACGCTTCCTGTCCAGCACCAGAGACGATTCCGGAGGCAACCGTTTTATCCTCTTATCCCAAGACAATGCCGGTCCTAGCGAGCCGGTCGAAAGCATCCAGGGGATGACGCGCTCGTCAAACTCAAAACGCTCGAGATACATGACAATTGCCCTCTGCGACGTGGACGCGACAAGGAGCTCGTCGTCGAAGCAATACCATATGGTCCGGGAACCGGCGGCATCACTGACCAGCTCCACACAGTCATCGCTGCTGCGAAAGAGCGCATACGACCCATCCGGATGGCCCGATCGCGGCACGGACCAATCCCTCTCCTCCCCATAAAGACACCCCAGCAAAACACTGTTTCCCTCTATATAGGATCCACGTTCATTGCATACGCCATACACCAGACTTCCGCTTGCGGCGACCTTATGTGGCACGGGCATTGACAGGTTATCGGGGACAAGCCTGTTGCATATCTCTGTTACTTTTCTCTCCGTTCCCTGATTGAACGGTGTCTTGCGACTGCACGCATAAATAATCTTCGACATGGGAAACCCTGAAACGCGCATTGGATTGATTGGCTTCTGGTAGCGCTTCGAAGCCAGAACGACTGCCTACCTGCCCTTCTCTATTTTTATGCAACTCGTGCCACGATCCGGGATTCCAGCCTCTCCTCTGGTGTGTCATTCATCTTGCCGGTTTCCCGCTGCTGCTCCAGCCATGCCTGAAACATCAGGACATCCCATAGATAGAACTGCCTTGGCTCGCCTGAAAGATGCTCACTCCACTTCTTCCTGACCAGCGCGGGATTAAAGAATCCCTCCTGGCTTAACCGAGATGCATCTAACAGTGCCTCTGCCCAATCGCGCAAAGGGCCGCGCAACCACTTTCCGATCGGGACACCAAAACCCATCTTGGGTTGCCTGAAGAAATCCTGTGGAACGTGTTTGTACAAGACCTGCCGTAACACCCATTTCGTGACGCCTTCCCGCAGCTTTATGGACTGTGGAAGACGCCACGCAAACTCCACGACACGATGATCAAGATAAGGAACGCGTGTTTCGAGCGATATCCCCATGGCCGCACGATCGACCTTCGCCAGAATGTCGTCAGGCAGGTAGGTCATCATGTCGACAAGCATCATGCGCTGAATACTGTCCAGTCGCGTATTGGCCGGGTTCTCGTTCACCAGAAGCGGCGGTTCATGTCCACCGATGACCAGCGATGCAGGCGCATACCAATGGGATGCCATTCTCAGATACAGGCTTTCAACCGATCTGCATTCCAGCAGGCTTGCAGCCTTGTGCAGCTTCTCCCCCATGACGGATGCCCGTGATGAAGCGGGCAGTACCGCACCTGCAACAGCGGCCATGCGCTCCCAGGAGCGGGGGGAAATGCTTCCCACTCCCTTCACTGCCAGCCGGCGTAGCGGTAACGGCCCAAGCGAAATCCGATCCCACAGGTCTGCCATCCGGCGATAACGCGTATAACCACAGAATAGTTCGTCCCCAGCATCGCCGGAAAGCGACACCGTGACATGGCTGCGTGCAAGCTGCGACACCAGAAACGTTGGAATCTGTGATGAGTCGGAAAACGGTTCGTCATATAGCGTCGGTAACTTCGGGATCACTGCCTGCGCCTGTTCAGCGCTGACATAAAGCTCCGTGTGATCAGTACCGAGATGCCGTGCAACGGCCTTCGCATGCTCTGCTTCGTTAAACCCATCCTCGTGAAAACCGATGGTGAAGGTCTTGACCGGCCGTACAGACTGGGACTGCATCAATGCCACAATGGCGGAAGAATCAACACCTCCTGACAAAAAGGCGCCGAGCGGTACATCTGCCATCATCTGTTGGCGAACCGCATCCTTGAGCAACTTCTCGAGTTCGTCTACTGCCTGTTCCGGACTTCCCTGAAAGGTGTCCGCTGCACCGGATTCTGCCGCCTGCGCTATCGACCAGTAAGCCCGGGCTTTTTCCTCAGGCTGCTGCAAGGACACTCTCAGGAGATGACCAGGGGGTAGTTTGGAAATGCCTTCATAAATCGAGTGCGGCGCAGGAATGTAGTTGTGTCGCATCTGAAGGCTAAGTGCGCCTCTGTCGATTGCGCCCTCAAATACCGGGTGGGGGCGTAACGCCTTCAACTCGGAGCCGAACAGGAACACTGCGTGCCGGCCCTTTCCCTGCCAGCCGTAATAGAGCGGCTTCTCTCCCATGCGATCCCGCCCCAGGGTCAGTGTGGCTGATTCCCTGTCCCATACGGCAAAGGCGAACATGCCGATAGCACGCTCTATCGTGCCTTGAATCCCCCAAGCATCGAAGCCGGCGAGCAGTGTTTCCGTGTCCGCGTGACCGCGCCAGCACGGTGCATGTCCCGTTTTCTCAAGCTCCTTCCTTAACACGCGATGGTTATATATTTCCCCGTTAAAGATGAACATGTACCGACCACTTGCAGACTGCATGGGTTGATGCCCTGCTGAAGAGAGATCGACGATAGCAAGACGCCGATGCCCGAGGGCGATGCGCCTCTCCGCATCAAGCCAGTATCCAGCATCGTCCGGGCCGCGATGCGCGATCGCATTAGCCATACGCTTGATGACAGCAAGATCGCTCGCTGCGCCATCCGGGGCCGCCCCCCCGAGAAAACCTGCAAAGCCGCACATCAGTGTTCACTTCCCTTCAGTAAGCGTAGATAGATCGACTCAAAGTGTTCCCGCGCGCGCTCCAAGGTAAATTCCGCAAGGATTCGGGATCGTGCCTGCTGTCCCAGTTGCTGTCGCGCCGCCGGCCCCATGGCAAGCAACCGCTCTAGACCGCGTGCGAGTGCCGGCGAGTCTTCCTTCGGCACAACGATACCGGTATCACCTACCAGAAGAGCGGCGTCGCCAACATCCGTAACGACGCAAGGCACCCCCATTCCCATCGCTTCCCCGACGGCATTCGGAAAACCTTCATTGCGCGAGGAAAGGCAAAAGATGTCCATTGCCGCCAGGCAGACCGGAACGTCTGAACGCTCACCAAGGAGTACAAACCGGTCGGGATGTCCTGTATCCGCGATCCATTCCGCGAGCTCTTCGTTGTCGGCGTCAAGGCCGCGCCCCACCATGAGAAACCGGACATGCGGGTACTGCTGCGCAAGCAGCCCTGCCGCACAGACAAAATTCTGTTGATCCTTGCTTGTGTTAAACCTGCCTACACTACCAATGACGACCGCCTCATCATTCAAACCACACTGGCGGCGAAGCAAATCTACCTGTCCATCCTCAGCCGTGAGCCTTGAAAGATCAAATCCATTGGGCACAACCACCATTCGGGCAGCGTCATAGCCGGCATGTACGTGGGCGCGGCGAGCCGCTTCTGCCACGCATACGATGGTATGCGGCAACTGCCTTGACAGCCGTGCACATATTCGTCGAGCAAGTGCAGTCATCCTCGAGTTGCCTGCCGTTAGCTCCGATGTCCGGATGCCCCAGATAACATTGCGGTTGCCTGCAAGGCGAGCAGCCAACCCACCGAACATGTCCGCGTGGTACATCCATGTTTGTACGATGTCCGGTTGTTTGCTACGCAAGTAAGAAAACAAGCTGAAGAAATGCGCGATCGGGGATTTCCTAAAATCGAAAGTCGTCAGTTCGATTCCCGACGCAAGCAACCGGTCGCCCATCGGCCCGCCGGGCGTCAATGCGATAACAGCGTGTTCGTACTTGCCATTCACCGAACCAGTAATCAGCCGGTAAAGTGCCATTTCTGCACCACCGATTTCCAGTCCGCCGATTACATGCAATATTTTTGGCATGAATACTGCCCAGTCTCTAGTTGATCCAACTGAAAGGCGTCATAACAAATGCCGTAACATGCGCCGTAAAAGCACCGTTACGGCCGTTCTCCAGTGCGGGCGTCATCTCCGCTTAGGGCTAATCAAGCACGCGTTCGGTTATCTGTGAACGCATGGCACCCACTTCCATAAAAAAGCCATCCCACTCCCGAAGTACACTTCCGAGGCTGAACCGCCTGCGCACCGATTCCCTGGCCCTACTGCCGAGTGCCCGCCGCAACCCGATATCGCCCATCATCGAAGCAAGTGCAGCAGCCAGGCCGTCCTGATCATTCAAAGGGACAAGCAATGCATCGCGGCCGTTCGACGTAATTTCCCTCGGTCCGCTCGGGCAGTCGAACACAACGCATGGCAAACCAATGCCCATTGCTTCAAGCAAGGCGTTCGGGAAACCCTCATAAGCCGAGACCATCACGAATGCGTCGGCATGCGCCATGACTTCCCAAGGCTGGTCGGTTGCCCCCATCAGCATGGTGCGACCTGCCAATCCAAGCGCAAGAATCTGTTGTTGGAGTTCTGTCTGTGACCTGCCGTCGCCATAGATATGCAAATCCCAATCGGGAAAAGATGGCGCAACAACGGCAAAGGCGTCGAGCAGGCGGCCGATCTGTTTCTCTGGCGATAGGCGTCCAAGACTCAATAGCACTCTGCGCGGACTTTTCCGGTCGACGTGCTTTGCCGTCGCGGCAAGCACCCCTTCCGGCAAAGGATTTGGTATGGTGCGTACCTTTTCCACGCCTGGGAAAATTCTGCCGACCTTTGTAGCCACTGCCTGCGTCTGAACCGTCAGCATGTCCGCAAAACGGTAGGACAGTCTGCACAGCATTTTCAAAGCCCACGGATAGGAGCGTCCGGAGGGGTCACTCCTCTCGCAGATAATTATGGGGATTCCTAAGAATGCTGATGAAAGAAGTGCCGCGACGTTCACGTTTGGCAAGAATGAAACAATCACATCCGGTGCTGTTTCACGAATCAGCCGGCGCAATGTGACTATTCGGCGCACATAGCCAGTGACGCCTTTCTGCGTTGTTCCCGCTTTATCGGCCAGGTAGAAAAACTCAACTGACTCGGAAATGGGATAGAACGCGCCGCTCCCTCCGCCGGAAAAGGTAGCAATGAGGCTCACCCGGTCGCCCCGTGCTGCCCATGCGTTGCACAGCGTTGTGGCAACGCGTTCTGCTCCTCCGCCACCCATCGAACTGGTCAGTAAAATGATGTTCATACCTATCCAGTTTTCTAGACCGACTTCCCACAAACGCACATTGGCCGTTTTTCCTTTCCCTCACAAACAATCGCTCTGTTTTTCATTAACTATGTGCGCTGCCATGCAGGCAGGCGCGATGTGGCTCTCATGCCGAAAGCCGCGCCGCCGTATACCGTGACAGGCTTCTGTATCTTTATCGCGACATGCGCGGCATCGGCTTTAGTTTGCACTGGCCGACTTGCCACAAAAAAGGCATACGCAAGCGCAACCTGAAAGGCAGTTGTCTCAAAAAAATTGTGACTAAACAGGAAGGTGGGGAATATGCAGAGAAACAGGTATTTAAGTGACGGGACGAAATAGAACCTTAGGAAAACCATCAGCATGACGAAAAAGCCGACGATGCCAAAATTGGCCAGCCATTCGACAACTTCATTGTGTGTGCCGACGCCGAATGAGCCGACCATAACACGCATCCCATGTCCGATCAGGGGACGTTCAGCAAACTTGGCCAATGCGCTTTGCAGCACGTGGTAACGTTCGGCCGAACTGCCATCGCCCTGGAAGCGCTGAAAAATCGAGTTGTAGATATCCTCCAACGCACTTGATTCACTAAAGAACAGCAGCGCAACGGCAGCGCAGGCAACGGGAATAAAGTAGTAGCGCATCCGTTTGATACCGCCCTCGTAGAGCTTGCAAAGAAAATACAGAGCAAGGAATAGCATGGCCGCCCGCGACTGAGTCAACGAAACAACAAAGAGACAAAGTGCGACACTTGCAGACTTCAACCAGTAGGAATTTTTCCCTCGAGATTCGAGCGCACAGAACAGCCAGATGAGGCTCAAGGCTGCGGACATGTTTGGATTAAGGAATCCTCCGGGTCGCAGCAGCAGCCCTTCGTCCACCCCCTCCATCACCTCCCCATCGCGTCTTGATGCGAGATAACCGTTTAGTTGAAGCAGGATTGCCCCAGCAATTATCGTAAGACTGCTCAATGGCAGAAGACTTGGTAATCCACCTTCCGCCAGTAAGTGAAGGATCCGTCCAATAATTAAATACGCACAAATTCCGAGGGCGAAGTTCAGGTAGAGGCGGCTGGCAACGTCATTGCCCATATCTCTGCCGAAATTAAGAAGCAGGAAACCGACGTAGAGCAACAGAACAACGTTGCTCTGCAAGTTTACTTTGCACGCCCGCTGGAAAAGAAGAATTGAATAAATAAGCGCAGCAATGCCGATCAGAAGATAAAGTGCGGGCGTAAAAAGTACATACAGGCCCGTTCCAATAATCATTCCCAAAGGGAGAAGAAGACCGTACGCGACTTTTCTAAGATCTATAGTAAAGGGCTTCATTGGCATAGTTATCAGGCATGGAATCCAGCGACGGACCTGCTACATACGATCGCTAGAACAGTACCCTTGACCGGACGATGGCAATTCGACAAAAAGCAATCTTTAAAGACATTTCTTGGCGCCCACGAATTTTCTTCGAGCGTTAACCGAATCGATTGCGCTTTACGCGAATTGCGAAACCAATGAAATCGCTAAAGAACACCATTAGTTTTAGGAAAGCGCTATGTCTTCGATTTGAAATAATCCTTGTTGAATTTCGCGCGATTTCTTTTGCCAGCTCCACCCGATCATTTGCAATGAAGTTCTTGATGCAATCCCTGCACAGGGCAAATTTGCGTTTTTCAAGCTCGTCTTGGTCATTCACCACCTTGTGGATCTCGTTGAGGGCAGCGAGGTTCAGATTAAAGTAGCGTAGTGATTGATGTGAGCACGACGTCATCGATGCCCCATGCCGACGATACACGCCCAGATACTGATTGATGAACCCGATATGTCGGTCTCTTACGCGCCAAATGTGGAATAGAAAATCAATCGTTTCTTCCTTGATATCCGGAATCTTGTTGCAGGACGCACGATGCATGGTGGAGGAATTCGCCAGGAAGTTTCCATGTTCGTAGAAGGCGGATATTTTCATCACAGAAGGAAAATGATCACGATGATCGTCTGAGAGCCTCTCTCCGTCATCGGTCACATACATCCTGTGTCCGGAAACACTGCATTCCGGGTGCTTCTCCATGAATTGCACCTGCGCCTCCAGTTTCGAGGGCAACCAGTAGTCATCTCCGTCGCAGTTGCAAATGAGCTCACCTTCAGCCAAGCGGAGCACACTCAAATAATTGTTCGTCGCTCCCACGTTCTTTTCGTGTAATAGGGGGCGGATGATGTCAGGATATTTTTCTGCAAATTCCTGGACAATGGCACGTGTACCGTCCTTGGAACAATCCTCGCCCACTATCACTTCAAAACGGAAACTTGTTTTCTGGTCGACAATGCTTTGAAGACATTGGCGAATGTACTTTTCGTGGTTATAAGTCACCACGCATACGGATACCTTGACACCTTTTCTAACGCTGCTACTCATCGATCCTTTTCCATTCACATATCACTTGTTTAACAAGTTCCCGCAAGGGAGATGCTGAGTTGCGCCTATTAAATCGGACACCACGGTGGTTCATAACGAAGCAACGACAGAACCATTCGCTTCACTAAACTTGCACGAGCCGCCTCTTACTGAAAATTTTCCTCAGCCAAGAAGAACCAGTTGCTGCGGTCATCAATACACCAATGCCGACAAGGAAGACTGCTGTCGCAACTGACGTCCGTCCCTCGGGCCACTTCATTAACCAATGGGCGACTAAAGCCGCCGTCAAGGTGAGCAAGACAATTAACCCTACGTCCTTCACCAACCACGGGGCATGCAAGCCCTTTGCAAACCGTTGATGAACTCTAGGCACCCAGAACAGGAAAAGCAGTGCATTCGCGCTTAGCCAGGCATAGCCGGCGCCGACGACACCGAAATTCCAAGTGGCCCAGACCAGCGCCGGAATAAGAAGCACCACGAATAGAACATTGCCAATCAAATGAAGGCGCATGTCACCTTTGGCAAACTGGAGATAGTAAGAAAAGGCTCCTAGGGCGAGAATTCCATTCCCCAAGGCATATAGGGTTAGTACGGGTGCTGCCTTACGAGCGATATCGGCGTTACCTGTCCATGCCCACAGTATCTGTTCGGAGAAAAAAGCAAGCATCAGTGCTGCGGGAACGGCAATCACACCGACCAGCTGAGTGGCGTTTCGGTACAAACGAATGAAACCGATGTCGTCTCCCTGCGCAGCCATTCGCGTCAAGCGAGGCTGGAGAGCCAAACTCACCGGACCGCTTATCAGCGTCACGCCATTAGCAACAAGTACGGCAAGCGTGAAGTATGCGTATTCATCCAATGGCAGGATTCTGGATAGCAGCAACTTATCAGTCTGTGTAACCATTACCCACACCGAACTCGAGAAAGCGACACTGAGAGAGAACTTCAGAACCCCGCGTAATGGTTGCCATTCCCATACGATGCGTTTGGCGTTATCGAGTTTTGGCAAAACCCTATACGCCTGAAATACCAGCAACGTTAGCTCGGCAAGCGCCACCACGAGCTGAAAACTGAAGAAGTGAGCCGCGCTGGTTCCTCCAAAGATGAAGAACGGCACCACTAAAACAAAACGTGCGGTCGCTATACTAATGTTGAAGCCACTCAGCCAGACCTGACGCTCAAAACCCACAATCACGCCCCGATAGAGACCGCACACCCAACGTAAAGCGATGACGCCCGCCATCAGCATGATCGCGAGCTTTACGTCTTCCAAGGGTAGGGTTTGCACACGAAGCCAATTCCGGGCGATCGCGTCTGCACCCAAGAGCATGATGCCCGCTCCCAACACCGCTACTCCCACAAAAATCCCTTCGAGCGCGCGCAGCAAGCGGCGCAAACTTACTGCGTCGACTGCGCCCCCCCGAAAACGGGCGGTTTCGCGTGCCATCGTTGGCGTAAGACCTATGTCCAACAAATGGAACCATGCCTGGAGCATCGCAAAAAATCCGACCAGGCCATATGCTTCTATCCCCATGTAACGCACATAGGTCGGCACCATAACGATGCCTACCAAGGCCACATATATCTGACTGGTGTAGTTGGCAATAATGTTATGTTTGAGCGACATTCGATTTTGAATTTGAATTTCTCTCTTCAACCGGACGAGCCACGCAAAAAGGAGCGAATACTGATCATTTTTCTCGCACCGGCGAAGAGGGTTTAATGAACAGTCTCAACTGCTCCAATAACTGGTTTTCTGAACAAGAGCCCGATAGCTTTCCTGTGTAACGCCGGCCATCACCAGGTCGTAGTAGCGGCCGCCGCGGTAATACCAGTTCCTTCGCCTTCCTTCGATCTCCCAACCACAGCACTTCGTATAAAAGTTAATGGAGCGCTCATTGAATGCCACCATGCCTGTGTCCAGACGAATCAGCCCTAATTCATCGAAGGCATACCGCATCAGCGCCATGACCGTGTCAAAACCGAACCCTCTGCCGCGCACTTCTTCTTCACCCAGCATGATTCCATGCTCCGCGCGGCGGTTACGCCAGTCGATCTGGACCAGATTCGTCGTTCCAATCAACCCCAGCTCGGGTGTTTCAATACAGAAGATAAAGCTGGATTGGCTATTGTTGTTGAGACTTGAGATCCATCTCTCAGTCGAGAGACTACTGTGTGGAAAATGCCATCCCCCCAGCACGCGCCATATATCCGGGTCATTTGCCCATTTGTTCAACAGTTCCGCATCGCGCAACTCTGGGGCGCGCAGTACCACTTTCTTGCCGCGAATATTCATTCCTCAACCTCCTCATTGGTAGAACTCCGCCCGGCGTCGACCGCAGGCATGAATTCGTGGTGCTCCCTGATTCGGATGTTTCGGGACATTCACTTTGCCTCTTGCTTTCATTCTTGAATCTCCATAACGTCCTCCGGCAAAACGTTTGAAAAATGGTTCAGGCATGTATCGACCACTCTTTCCATGTCTTCTTCGTCGTATCTCTGGTCGCATGGGAGTGGAACGAGCCTGTCTACAAGATAAGCTTCCGTAGAAGTGGATGGCACGAGTTCGAGAACATCGCGCCAGTAGGTGGGGACATAGATGCGCTTGCTGATCAGCAGTTTGCGCAGGCCGTCGCAGTTGACGAGGAGCGGATAGCACATCGGGCCCTCCACTCGCAACTGGCCCAGATCCATCAGGTTGTGCCGGCCCAGGCGATCATGCAGATAGGCGAAGTTGCGGTTCCGCACCCGCGCTACCTGTGGATAATCGATCCCGGCAAGCATCCGTCTTGTCAGCACCGACATGGCCGCAGGCTCCTGGTCGAACAGCGTCTCTTCGGCGCAATGATGCTCGGCGTACGCGACTTCAGGCGAAAACGCGGCTCGCTTCAACAGGGAGATGGCACGGTCGAAGGAACCGTCGTCGCAATGCGCGGGCTCCTCCACATGGAGACAGGTCGCCAGCAATCCTCCATCGGGGACGCCGAGGAACTTTCTGGGGGAATAGATCGTGGCAAGGCAATCAAACGGGCCGGAGAACAGTGCTTGTGACGCATCGATGACAACGCGCTCCGCACCAAAACGTTTGATTACCGACACTGCATTCTCGGTACACAGCCCAAAATAGTTGGTGTAAAGGAGCCAGTCACCCTCTTGGAGAATGATGTCATCGGCAATCCGGAACTGCCGATCAATGGAATAAAAAACTACATCGACACCGGCCTGCCTCAGAGAGGCAAGCATCGTGAAGCAAGTGTAATACGGCATCCACACCCGACGTGGACGGCCCGCACGCAACAGGGCGAGAAACGCCGCACGCGCGGACTGGAACTTCACCGTATCGGAATGTAATGGCGGCTTTGCAGCCGGAAACTCCAGCTCAAAAAAACCGCCTAGTGCTTTCCCTCTCATTGCAGTGCTCCATCAAAGGCATACCGCCGGCGATGTCGCCGCTGCGGACAAAGTCGTCAATTGAGTCGACGCCGGCTCAATATTCGGCGCGACCGCCAAGACGATCCTTCTCCAGATGGAACGTCGCTGCGACATCGGCAATCGATATGGAGGGGAATTTCTCGCCGCGAGCGGCAATGATCTGGACAATGGTCTGGATCTGTTCATCCTCCAGATCCGGATAGATCGGCAGGCAAAGGACCCGGTTGGCAATATCTGCAGCCACAGGCAGGTTATCGCGATGCGCGGATGGCAGCCCTCGATACATCGGGAAATCCGAGATCAGCGGATAGAAGTAGCGCCGCGCAAAAACGTTGTAGTTGCGCAGCTCGCGGTACAACGCATCCCGGCTCATCGGGTAGTCGTTCTCGACGAGGATCGGGAAGTAGGAGTAGTTTTCAACCGTCTCGCCACTATTAGGAACACAACGGATGCCAGGCACCGCTGCGAGCAGCTCGCGATACGTGCTTGCAATCTCTTTCCGGCGCTCGATTGCATGATCGATGTATTCAAGCTGAAGCATGCCGAGTGCCGCGTTCAATTCGCTCATCTTGCCGTTGATCCCGGGAGCGACGACCGTTACCTCGTCGATGAAGCCGAAATTCTTCAGATGATCGATACGCTGTTTCGTCTTTGCATCCGGGCAGACAATCGCTCCTCCCTCAAAGGTGTTGAACACTTTGGTGGCATGGAAACTGATGACTGACAGATCACCGTGGCGAAGAATGCTTCCCCCTTCGTCCTCCACCCCGAACGCATGCGCTGCGTCATAAATGAGGTGGAGATTGTAGTTGTCCGCAATCTTCTGGATCGCCTTCACGTCGCAGGGATGGCCATAGCAGTGGACCGGCATGATCGCTGTCGTCTGCGGTGTAATCGCCGCCTCGATCTTGGCGGGATCCATGTTGAGCGTATGCGGGTCGATATCGACGAAGACCGGCTTGATACCGTTCCAAAGAAGTGAATGAGCGGTCGCAACAAATGAATACGGTGTGGTGATCACCTCTCCCGTCACGCGCAGCGCCTGCAGGGCAGTCACCAGCGCGAGCGTTCCGTTCGAGAACAAGGCAATGTGCTCTACGCCGAGGTATTCGCACAGCGCTTTCTCGAGGCGTTGGTGAAACGGGCCGCCGTTCGTCAGAACCTTGCTGTTCCAGATCTTTTCGAGATAGGGAATGAATTCCGCCAGCGGTGGCAGATGCGGCTGGGTAACGTAGATCGGCTTGCTTTCCTGTGCCTGGATCGCGTACACGGCATTGGTATTGTTCATGGTCGCCTCGATGATTCGTTGAATCTGTGCCCTCAAATGCACGGTATCGGACCTTGTGCGAATTCGTCTTAAGGTCTTAAGACGGGCCCCGCCAGTGGGTGTTACGCATGCCGACGCTATCCGGCGGTGTCGGCAAGACTGCGTTTTGTCGCCTTTTTTACATACCACGGCATTGCTGCCGCGATTCCGTCACGTATTCGGTAAGCCGGGCTGTAGCCAAGCCGTGTAGCCGCCTTTCCGATATCGGCCTGGGAATGCTTGACGTCGCCTTGACGGAAGTCGCCATACCGCGGCTCCTTGCAGAACTCGATATCGTTGTTCCGCAGTTCCGACTTCAGGTAACCGAACAGCTGGTTGAGCGTCGTGATGTCGCTTACGGCAACGTTATAGACGTGGTTCTTGCATTCTTCCGGTGCGGTGGCCGCAAGCAGATTTGCCTGGACAGCGTTGTCGACGAAGCAGAAATCCCGGCTTGTCGTACCGTCGCCATTGATAACAACATCCTGGTTGTCGATCATGGCGGCGATCCATTTCGGGATCACTGCCGCATAGGCGCCATTCGGGTCCTGGCGCTTTCCAAACACATTGAAATACCGCAAACCAATTGACTTGAAGTCATAGCAGCGAGCAAACACCTCGGCGTACAACTCGTTCACGTACTTCGTTACTGCATAGGGCGACAGCGGCTTTCCGATACGGTCCTCGACCTTCGGCAAACCGGGGTGATCACCGTAAGTGGAACTGGAGGCGGCATAGACAAAGGACGACACGCCGGCGTCACGTGCTGCGACCAGCATGTTGAGAAAGCCGGTGATGTTCACATCATTGCTCGTCAGCGGATCCTTAATCGACCGCGGTACCGATCCGAGAGCAGCCTGATGCAGCACATGATCGACACCAGTGACAGCTTCCCTGCAGGCATTGGCGTCACGAATATCTCCCCGGATGAACTGGAACCGAGCCCATTGCCGAGCGCTTACCGCCTCTTTCACTTCATCCAGGTTGTGTTGATACCCGGTTGCGAAGTTGTCCAGGCCGACCACTTCCTGATCCAGCAAGAGAAGTGTCTCGAGCAGGTTGGATCCGATGAAACCGGCACATCCGGTCACCAGCCATTTCTTCGGCTGTCTCCGCAGTTCTTCCTTGATCTTTTCAAACTGATTCATAGATGGCTCTTGTTGCGCATTGGTGGGAATCCACAACTGATTCGCTTCTCTTCTGCGTCGTGACGCCGTGTCGAATAACGCAGCGTTCCTGACGAAACGAACAGTGCGAGTCTCTATAGGTACGGTTCGCGATATTCCGCTTACAGCCGAATGTCAGCTGCCTCCTTCGGAAGCACATACTTAAGGTCGAAGAGCACATGCTTTTCCTTGCCAAAGCGACGCAAGCCTTCCGCTCCCAGTGCCTTGAACTGGCGATGACCAACAGCAAGGACGACGGCGTCGTACTTGCCCGGTTCAGGCTCACTGATCGGTGTAATTCCGTACTCGTGCTGTGCCGCTTCCGCATCGACCCACGGGTCGTACACATCAACGTTGATGTTGTAATCCTTCAGCTTGTTGATGCTGTCGATAACCTTGGTGTTGCGCAGGTCCGGGCAGTTTTCCTTGAAGGTCAATCCCATGACGAGCACGTTCGCATTTTCGATCTGAATACGCTGCTTGATCATTTTCTTGACCAACTGGCCAACGACGTACCCGGCCATGTTGTCGTTGATGCGACGGCCTGCCAGGATGACCTGTGGGTGATAGCCAAGCGCTTCGGCTTTGTGCGTCAGGTAATACGGATCGACGCCGATGCAGTGGCCGCCGACGAGGCCGGGGCGGAACGGCAGGAAATTCCATTTGGTTCCTGCTGCCTGCAGGACGTCTTCGGTATCGATCCCCAGTTTTTTGAAAATGATGGTCAGCTCGTTCATCAGCGCGATATTGAGGTCGCGCTGCGTGTTCTCGATGACCTTCGCTGCCTCGGCCACCTTGATCGATGAAGCCTTGTGCGTACCGGCGGGAATGATGCTTGCGTAGAGTGCATCCACAAACTCTGCCGTCTCCGGGGTGGAGCCGGACGTCACCTTGGTGATGGTCGTCAGGCGATGCTCTTTGTCACCCGGATTGATGCGCTCCGGGCTATAGCCGGCAAAGAAGTCTTCGTTGAACTTCATGCCGGACACGCGCTCGATCACCGGCACGCAGTACTCCTCCGTTGCCCCCGGGTAGACGGTCGATTCATAGACGACGATATCGCCCTTCTTCAACACCTTCCCCACTGTCTCGGACGCCTTTTGCAGCGGCGTGAGGTCGGGGTTCTTGTGCTCGTCAACGGGCGTAGGGACCGTGACGATGTACACCGTGGCACGGCGCAAGTCTTCGATGTCCGTTGAATAGGTCAGGCGTGACGCCTCTTTCAACTCGTCCGCCGTTGTTTCCAGCGTCATGTCGATTCCCTCCTGCAGCTCCTTCACGCGTCGCGTGTTGATGTCAAAGCCGAGGGTGGGATACTTCTTGCCGAATTCGACAGCCAGGGGCAAGCCGACATATCCGAGGCCGATGATCGCAATGCTGGTATTCTTCGAGACTTTCATGATTATTCGATTTCTATCGGTGAATGCAGACGTTGTTGATAAAGGCGGATACCTCTGATACTTGGTACTACTGAGTTACTCGCAAATTTTTTGGGCACGCTACCGCCCTTGGATTACTGGTCATCTTCCAAAAAACCAAATCACTTCATCTATGTAATCAGGCGCTTAGAGCCTGTTTGAAAACTTACTGCACAGCCCGATTTTGGCTCTGCGATGCTCGCCGTACCTCACGTACGACTGCGCTTCTCCAACCAAACTCGGACCGCTCGCTACAGTTTTCAAACAGGCTCTTAACATGCGGCGGCCTGTGAAACGGGCCGATGCGCCTTGCTGCTTCCTATGCTGCTTTCCGCAGCAATTCCACCGCAAGTCTCAGCTTCTGCGGCTGGTTCATCAAATCGATTAACACCAGTGCCCGCGCTTCGCCGTCCGGCAACTGGTAGATTCCTTCAAGGCCCGCGAACGGACCGCTGGTAATCGCAACACGCTCTCCCGGTGCGAACAACTTCTGCGGACTCATCTGCTGCATGCCGCGCAAGGCCTCGACACAAGCGTCCGGCAGCATGGCGAACCGGCCACCAAATGCGACCAGCTTGCTGACTCCGCGCGTACTTCTGATTGGCGACCAGTTTCCGCTCGCTTGACTTAACCTTACAAAGAGGTAGCGCGAGAACAACGGCTCAACGCCGGTGTCAACTTTGCCGCGAATAATTCTTTCCGTTTTGAGTGTTGGCAAAAAGCAGTTAAATCCCTGGTTCTGCAAATGTTCCAATGCGCGAAATTCCTGCCGCGGTTTGGTTTGCACGACATGCCATGCAGTGCTGTCGTCTTGTGAATGACTAGTCATGGCAGCTCCCGCACTACCGGGCGCGCATGGCGCGAGCGAAGGAAACCCAGTGCCACGACGGGGTTCAGGCACCAGTGACCGCGAACGAGCCGGGTATAGACGGCGACATATAAAACGAGATTGGCGCCAATCACAGCCAATGCCGACGGCACGGTATGTCCAAACGAGACGGCGAGAAACGCTATCGCCGCAATCCATGTCGCTGTGATGCATGCGACCGCTGCATTGCGAATCCATGGCCTCCCATCGTTGCGTGGCAGCTGCTGGCACACAACGCGCCGGTAGAGCAAGGTGTGCAGATGCAGCCGGTCAGGTGCACCCGGGCTGGTCTTGCGGATGATCTTGCGGCGATACATGCTGTACAGCACTTCAATCACCGGATAGGCGCATACAGCCAGCACCTGCCAGGTATTGACCTCGGGATTGCGAATGACCAGCAGTACGGCTACCTCTGCAACCCAGAAGCCGAGGAAGTAGGCGCCGCCGTCTCCCAGGAACAGGCGTCCGGTGGGATAGTTCATGAGCAGGAAGCCGATCGTCGCTCCGACTCCAAGAACTGCCAGGTGAGTCACGAACGCATCACCGGCACTCCATGACAGGAAGCCAAGTGCGGCAAGCATGATGGCAACCGCGCTGCCGGCGATGCCGTTGAAGCCGTCAATGATGTTGATCGAGTTCGCGACTCCACCGACCGCTACAGCGGTAATGATGATTGCCGCGAGCGGCGATGCATGAAGCAACGCGTCCACGCCCCACATATCAAGCCGTGGCAGATAGGAGCCCAGCAGCCAGCTGGCGAGCAATGCACTCGAGAACGTGGCGATGAGGCGTGCCTTGACCGATACTTTTTTCGTCATGTCTTCGATGATTCCCGCTAGAAAAGCAGGCATTCCAGACAGGACGAGCATGAATAGGCCCGCATCTTCTCCTTCGGCAGAAAACGATTGGGCCGAAACAGGAAAAATAGCGGCAATCAGGATTCCAATCAGTACCGCAATCCCGCCAATGCGCGGGACCGGTATCTTGTGAAATTTCTGGACGCCGTCGACGTCCTTGTCCAGTGAGTGCTTCCCGTGCCAGCTTTGCGTCAGCACGATCAGAACGCTGGCGATAAGGCTACCGATTGCGGCGACCGTAGCAGTGCCGACCAAGTCTGTTTCTGACATCATGGTTACACCAAGAAAGGAGATTGTTCCGATTCCCTATATTGCGCAGGGCATGATGGAGAAGTAACCTGCGCAAGCCGCCGCACAAGTCGTTCGAGAAAGGACGTGACGATTCGACTTCTTTTCCGTTGAGCATGTACAGCAGTCACGTCAGCTGCACCATGTTGATTATCTTGTCCATAACCGGCTACAGGCTGCGGGCTTCGATGCCAATGACTAATGACTGTGTTGTTTCGCATTCGACTTAATGGATGAATTAATACGCTTTGAAACATGACGACGCCCTATGCCGTAGTCGGTATAACTCTATCTAGATGAGCCCTAAAAGATAAGTACGAAATTTCGATCGTTTTTTTGAAAAGCGCGCCCATTCAATTCGTTTTTTTTATTGATTGACCGATTAGCGCAAACAAAGGGGGACTGGATGCGTTTTCAGCGTTTTCACTCCGGGGAGCACAATCCATTCTCTTGATGCACCACAAATGTATGCAGCCGTTGATTGCACGATTAATTGAATCCACGCGGAAAAACTCTGTACGTCATTCCGCGCGCCTTGCTCTCGTAGAAGCTGCACGTGTGAGTAGTTGATATGCACTTCAATGCGATCACAGGATTCGATCGAAGCAAATCAAGTCTCAGCTGCTCACCAACATGCTGCGGACATCGAGCAAAACCAGGAACGTGAAAATTTTTTCATGCGGAGGAAACCAGGTCCACAAATGAAACGGGCGCCATGTCATAGACATGGCGCCCGCCTAACGACAGATATCAAGAAGAGTTAAGCTACAAGTCTCATTCTCATCCCCTCCGCTACGCCCTACCTGCTGCCTCAGCATAGCGGCCGTAAGCGCCACCGTATTCGTAGCGCGTAGCGCGCTGCTTGGCATCGTTGAAGACGACCCCGGTGACCGTATGGCCGGCCTGATTGAGCCGCTTCACCGCCTCTTCAATCTCCCCGGCGGTGCTTATACCTCCACGCACGACATTGAAGATTGCGCCTGCGTGCGAAGCAACCGCCAAGGCATCTGAGACTGCAAGGACGGGGGCAGTGTCGATCAAAATATAGTCGTAGCGGGTCGACAAAAGCTCGAGCAGCTTTCCAAAGTTTTCATGGGCAAGGAGCTCTGCCGGCTTGCGCGGCAGCTCGCCGGTCGAAAGAAAATCGACATTCTCCGCGACGCCTTTCTGGATTGCCTGACCGAACATGACTTTTCCTGTAATGACATCCGCCAGCCCCGCCCTTCGGTCAAGACCGAAATAGCGATGCAAATGTCCCGAGCGCAGGTCGCCATCGATCAGCAGAACCTTTTTCCCGATCGAGGCAAGCACCGCCGCGAAATTTGCGGAGACAAAGGATTTGCCGACGCCAGGCGTGGGGCCGGCGATCATGACGATATTGTTCTTCGCCTCCAGCATTGCAAACTGCAACGAAGTGCGGAAACGCCGCAAGCTCTCGACAGTTCCATCCGACGGCACGTCGAGCGGAAGCATGGACGCAGCCTTCTTGTCGCTCTGCGGCCGCGCGTCCAGCAGCGCCTGGCTCGGGCTATGCGGAATCGTCGCCGTGACAGGCAGGCCGAGCAACTGTTCCACCTCATGCGGAGCATCGATTCGGCCGTAGACCATCTTTCTTGCGAACGCAACGATCACACCGAGCACGAGTCCCACCAGGCTCGACAGCACGACAAGGATCGTCCGCTTGGGCTTGACGGGTTTAATCGGCGTAACCGCCTTATCCAGCAAGCGAACCGTACCAATATTGCTTTCCGTCGCCAGACGCAGCTGCTGCGCTGCGCTGAGCAAGGCGGTATACAGCTCTGTGTTGATCTTCACATCACGACTGAGGCGAAGTACGTTCTGCTCAACGTCAGGGAGCTTCTTGATCTTGCTGTCGACACTACTCAACTCACGTCGCAGCTCGCGCATTTGCTGATCGATTGCTTGAACCGACGGATGCTCCGGTTGAAAGCGCGTCAGCAATTCTTCCCGTTTCTGCTTCAGTTCCAGCATACGTGTCTGCGTACCTAGTGACTGCTGCAATACCGACTTCGCTTCTTCGCCAAGATCGACAGTGCCGCGTGTGTTGCGGAGCTGGTTGTACTTCGACTCTGCCTTTTCGAGTTCCTGTTTGAGTTCTGGCAGCTGGGTATTGAGGAAGGCGAGCGTTTTTTCAGCCTCCTCCGTCTTGGTATCGACGTTCTGGCGGATGTACTCCCGGCCGATTTCATTCAGCACTGCGGTCGTATGCTTCGCATTCGGTCCTTCCAACGAAACGTCGATAATTCCCGATTGCTTTCCGCGCTCGGAAATGTTCAATGCCTCCTGGAGTCTTTCAATCGTTTCAAGCCTCGGCGAACGCGTCAACGCAAAGTGCGCACCGGGGTTTGCATGAAGTTGGTCAACGAGCAGTTCGATTTCACCGTCTCCGATCGGTGTTTTTAGCACTTCACCGACGCGGCCGCGGATTTCAATTTCCTGCTCTTCGTGCTTCAGGCTATACGCACCGCCTTCTTCCGCAACAAGCACAAACGGCTGCCCTTCCAGCGCTTCAGGCACATTGAAAACAGAAACCTTTGCCTGCTCCGTTCCCCATGCATAACCGCCGTACCCGAGTATTCCCGGATCAGAGAGCCCCTTGTTCCGGCGCGCCATCCATGCGCCGAAGCCGGGAAAGTACTTCGGCTCAACTTGAATATAGAATCGGCCGCTGTCAACCGCACGGGACACGACTGCGCGTGAACGCAGGACTTCCATTTCCGACGCAACGGCCGTCTTGATGTCTTGCGTCGCGTCCGGGGCCGACAGGTCACCCGGCATGTTCCTTGGCCGGGCACTTCCATCTTCGACCTTGATCAGGATATTGGCCCGGTAGATTGGTGTGGCCACCAGCGCATAAGCGAAACCCAGCAAGGTGACGACGAAGGCGACGCTCAGGATCAGCCATCGGTTGTCCGAGAAAAAGCCGAGATACTTCGTCAGATCGATCGCTTTCTCGTCTTCAATATTTTGCTGAACTTGCAGGATTGGTTGATTCATCTGTCTATTGAATGGAAAAGTGGTGGAGTCAAACCGGCACATCGCATTCCTCCAGCTCGTGTCGACTCTTGAAGGCCGACTTCATGTGGCGGGAGGAAGGCATGTATAGCTATTGCCTTCGACAGGACTGGCGCAGCTGTCGGCAACTGGAATTCTTCAATCAACCGATTCGCGCTCAGCGGCAACGCCCTACTAATGTACTTGCGCGCCAATTAGAAAATAAGTATGGAATTTCGATTGTTCCGTTGCTTGCTATGCATTTCATATCCAGTTTTTCGATTCATTGTCGGTTTAGCGCAAACAAGTTGTTTATTGGCTCTCCGGAGCAATTTGCAATTTATGCCCGTCTGCGTTTAGTGCCGAGCCAGTAGAAGAAATAGATACGGTGCCGCAATGACGCTCAAGTGCAAGCGTAGGTCAATGGCGTTTTCCGTTATTGACTTTTGACAATCGATGGATGAGCGGCTAGGGGAACGATCAAGCCCAGATATATAAAAGCAGACACATAGAAGCTGATTCCGATAAACCTGATTCTTCTTTAGATGAGCGCAAATGGAATCGTCAGAGGAGACGCTGCGCTGGCTGATGGAATGCAATGCGGGTCGCTTGGCATTTTCATCAACCGCTGTAGGTTTCGTCGTCCCTTGACGCGATCATCTGTCGAAACAAGGGACACAGGAGTTCCGAACGAAACTCGCTTGCGAGCCATGGCGGGCGATGATTCCGAGAACTAATGACGTGGAATGTGGCCTGCCCAGCAGGAGTCGAACCTGCGACCTACGGCTTAGAAGGCCGTTGCTCTATCCAGCTGAGCTATGGGCAGTGAGTGAATCAATGAGAAGAGGCGGAATGGATCGAACTACGCCATCCGATGTTGCTTACCTTGGGCTTGCCGGGTTAAGCGCGGCTTGCGGATATTACATCTAATAACGCGCTGTTTCAATGTCTGTTGCTGAGCCTAGTTAACAACAGCATCAGGATTTGAAAACCACAGCAATGCGACCTCACCACCAAGAAGGAATCCGTCGGCAAAGCCGAACGGTCGAACACTCAGCGGCTGTTCGCAAACATCCTGCGCTGCCCGATGAGAACCGATGTACCGGGCATAGATGCTTGTCGTACGTTGCCTACAACAAGTGCTCTTCTTTGTTCAAGTCGGGGGCGTTCACTACAACTCTCAAGCAGCCTCTCGAGCCAGCGAAATTTTCATCGCGGACGAGATGCGTCATGGAAGCAGGAAGTGCAATCAGCCATTGTTCAGTTCATTACAATGGCGACGTGAAAAAGAAAAAGGGCTGCATCTCTGCAACCCTTTGCTCTGTAAAGTCCTGGTCGGGGCGAGACGATTCGAACGTCCGACCACCTGATCCCAAATCAGGTGCGCTACCAGGCTGCGCTACGCCCCGAGAAGCGAGCATCATACCGGGACGGGACGCACTGGTCAAATTATTACAGCTAGCCCCGGTAAAATTCCGCATTTCAGTCACAACGGAGCGGGGGAATGCCGTCTTCGCACCGTAGCCGGAATGATTACGCTGCCACCTTGTCCGCGATCCTGCGCGCCATTTTCGCAGCGATCTCTGCATTCCGCGCCTCTACCATGACACGCACCAGAGGTTCGGTACCTGAAGCTCGAATCAGCACGCGGCCACTGTCACCAAGTTCAGCTTCGACGACTTCCTTTTCGGCGACGACCGCCATATTCTTTTGCCAGTCAAAGCCCGGAGACACCTTCACGTTCACCAGGGTCTGAGGAAACAGTGCGAGCTCCGCCGTCGCCTCCGCCAGGCTCTTGCCATTGCGCTTCAAGGCTGACAAGACCTGGAGCGCCGAAACGATGCCATCCCCCGTCGTATGCTTGTCGAGGACCAGCAGATGCCCCGAGCCCTCGCCGCCAATCAGCCAGCTGCGCTCCTGCAATACTTCCAGGACATACCGATCACCGACTTTCGCTCGCAAGAAGCCGATACCCATCTGTTTGAACGCGACTTCCAGGGCCATGTTGGTCATTAGGGTACCGACGACACCCTGAATAGGCGAATTCGCCATGCGATCCTTGACGATGACATAGAGAAGCTCATCGCCGTTATAGATGCGGCCACTGGCGTCAACCATGATCAGTCGGTCCGCATCGCCGTCAAGTGCAATGCCAAGGTCGGCGTTATGTTCCCTCACGGCCTCGGAAAGTGCCTTGGGCGCAGTCGCACCGACACCGTCATTGATATTCAATCCATTCGGCTGATTGCCGATAGCAATGACATCCGCACCAAGTTCATGGAAAACGTCAGGTGCGATGTGGTACGCCGCCCCATGTGCGCAGTCAACCACTACCTTCAAGCCGCGCAGATCGAGCTCGGTGGGGAACGTGCTTTTGCAAAACTCGATGTAACGGCCCTGCGCGTCGTTCAAGCGCTTTGCCTTGCCAAGCCTTTCGGAGGGGACGCATTCGATCGGCGCGTCCAACGCCGCTTCAATTGCAGCCTCAACCGCGTCAGGCAGCTTATTGCCCGAGGCGGAGAAAAACTTAATGCCGTTATCTTCATAGGGATTGTGCGAGGCCGATATCACCACGCCTGCGGAAAGTCGAAGTGCCCGCGTCAGGTAAGCAACTGCTGGCGTGGGGACCGGGCCAGCCAGCATGACATCGACGCCTGCTGCTGCAAATCCGGCCTCAAGCGCCGCTTCCAGCATATATCCTGAGATACGCGTGTCCTTGCCAATCAGGACTGTCGGCTTGGTACTACTCGTTTCCGCTTGGGCAAGCACCTTCC
The DNA here is from genome assembly GCF_054780595.1 of Noviherbaspirillum agri. Taxonomy (NCBI): domain Bacteria; kingdom Pseudomonadati; phylum Pseudomonadota; class Betaproteobacteria; order Burkholderiales; family Oxalobacteraceae; genus Noviherbaspirillum; species Noviherbaspirillum agri. The sequence goes on along the minus strand of NZ_BAAGWA010000004.1, from coordinate 337,079 downwards.
CCGCTGCATAGCCTAACTTCATCACAAGATCAGGCGTAATCGGCAGTGTTCCCACCCGTCCCCGAACGCCGTCAGTACCAAAATATTTTCGCGTCATTTTTTGCCCTTAATTACTGTTTTCGACTGCATGCCACACTTTTAGCGCATCAACTGTTTCCGCAACATCATGCACCCGGACAATCATTGCCCCGCGCGCGACTGCAGCCAACGCTGCGCCAACACTTCCCGCCATTCGCTGCTCAACCAGTTTGCCAGTCAACGTGCCGATCATCGATTTGCGCGACAAGCCTGCGAGCACTGGCAGTCCGATTTCCCCTGCAATCCTGTCCAAGTCTTTCAGCAAAGTGAGATTATGTTCCAGTGTTTTCCCAAAACCAAAACCGGGATCAATGCATAGGCGGGAACGGTCGATCCCCCGCTTTTGCACCTCACGTACCCGCTCAAGCAGAAACCGGGTCACTTCCGCAGTCACATCCTGGTATTCAGGCGTCTGCTGCATGGTCATGGGGTCTCGCTGCATGTGCATGATACATAACGCGCACTCACTCCCATTGAGTGCACTCAACGCCCCATCGGCCCTGAAACCGTTGATGTCGTTAATCATGTCGGCACCAGCGGCGATTACCTCGCGCATCACTTCAGGCTTGTATGTATCGATTGACAGAGGCTTTCCGCAATCACGCAATGCGTACAGCACTGGCATGACGCGCCGCAATTCCTCTTCCAACGGGACGGGTTGCACTCCGGGACGTGTGGACTCACCACCTATGTCGATAATGTCGACGCCTTCTGCAATCATTTGCTCGGCATGCGACAACGCAATATCAAGTGATTGAAACTTTCCGCCATCGGAAAACGAGTTCGGAGTGACGTTCAGAATTCCCATTACTAATGGCCGGGAATTCAGCGGCAAACGATAACGGCCGCACTGGAAGTACTGAGCATTCATATAAACATGCAAACAAAAAGGGCGAGGATTTCTCCTCACCCTTCATCAACAACTACCTTCCCGCAATTGCTCAAGCAGGTGCGGTTGCGTTCGGCGAAACACCACCGGACGTGCTGTCTGATGCTGACCGCTTGGCCGGAAGGCCTGCCTTGGGTGGACGCGGCTCGCGACCCTCCATGATATCGTTGATTTGTTCTGCATCGAGGGTTTCCCACTCGAGCAGCGCTTTCGCCATGATTTCGACCTTGTCACGGTTTTGCTCAAGCAACTGGCGCGACAGTGCGTACTGCGCATCAAGGATCAGACGGATTTCATTATCGACCTTCTGCTGGGTAGCCTCGGACACAGTCTTGGCGGTCATGCGGCCAAAATACGCATCCTGTTCACTGTCTTCATAGACCATTGTCCCCATTGTTTCGGACATCCCGTAGCGGGTGACCATCGCACGGGCAAGCTTCGTTGCACGTTCGAAGTCATTCGATGCTCCAGTCGACATCTGGTGCATGAAGAGTTCTTCTGCAATGCGACCGCCGAACAGAATCGCGATTTCTTCCAGCATCTTGTCCTTGTACATGTTCACGCGATCATGCTCAGGCAACTGCCAAGTCAGTCCCAATGCATAACCACGCGGCATGATCGTGACTTTATGTACCGGATCCGCCTTGGGCAGGAGCTTGGCAACCACGGCATGACCAGATTCATGATAAGCGGTATTTCGACGCTCTTCTTCGCGCATCACTGCGGACTTGCGTTCCGGCCCCATCACGATCTTGTCTTTTGCATCTTCGAAATCCTGCATTTCGACCAGACGCTTGTTACGGCGGGCAGCAAACAAAGCCGCTTCGTTCACGAGGTTCGCTAGGTCCGCGCCCGAAAATCCCGGAGTGCCGCGTGCCAGAATATCGGCTTTCACGTCCGGTGCAATCGGCACCTTGCGCATGTGCACATAGAGAATTTGCTCACGACCGCGAATGTCCGGCAGACCAACCATCACTTGGCGATCAAAACGTCCTGGACGCAACAACGCTTTGTCCAGAACGTCAGCGCGGTTTGTGGCAGCGATGACAATCACGCCCGAATTGGCTTCGAAGCCATCCATCTCCACGAGCAGCTGGTTCAGTGTCTGTTCACGCTCGTCATTGCCACCACCCATTCCAGCGCCACGGTGACGACCCACTGCATCGATCTCATCGATGAAGATAATGCATGGGGAGTGCTTCTTGGCGTTTTCGAACATGTCACGTACGCGGGAAGCACCTACACCGACAAACATTTCAACGAAGTCGGAACCGGAGATGGTGAAAAAAGGCACTTTTGCTTCGCCTGCAATTGCACGTGCAAGCAGTGTCTTACCGGTGCCCGGTGGGCCAACCATCAAAACACCACGAGGGATACGGCCGCCCAGTTTCTGGAATTTTGTCGGATCACGCAGGAAATCGACGAGCTCCTGCACTTCTTCTTTCGCTTCATCACAGCCAGCAACGTCAGCAAAGGTCACCGTGTTGCTCGCTTCATCGAGCATGCGCGCCTTGGAACGGCCAAAGGAGAATGCTCCACCTTTACCGCCGCCCTGCATCTGACGCATGAAGAAAATCCAGACGCCGATCAGCAACAGCATCGGGAACCAGGAAATAAATACTTGCGAGAGGAACGACTGCTCTTCAGGCTGCTTGACGTCAAACTTGACGCCGTTATTGACGAGATCCCCGATCAACCCGCGATCGAGATAGGTAACAGCTGTCTTGATTCGCTTTCCATCTTGCGTTGTAGCAACAATAGTGCGGTCCTCAATGGTCGCCTCGCGAATCTGCTTCGCCTTGACTTCATCTAGGAAGTCCGAATAAGGAATCGGCGTCGCGCCACCGGCCAGTGTGCGACCGTCGAATTGCTTGAAGACGGTAAACAGCACCAACGCGATAACCACCCAGATGGCGGCTTTGGAAAACATATTGTTCACTAGAACTCCTTAGACGCGGGCGCGCCCATTTACACAGCTTGCAAAAATGATTCTACTCGCAATACTCGGCGCTTGCTAGGCCGCATTTGCCGCCAAACGGCCGGAAATCAAGGGTTACCAAGCATCTAATGTGTAATTAAGAAGGGTTTTTGAGCACTTTGCCGAGCAAGAAGACTTCCGAAGATTTGTCCCTGCTGGCCTTCGGCTTCTTTTGAGTGACAACCTTGAACTCCTGCCTGAATTTTTCGACGAGCTGTGTGTAGCCGCTTCCATTGAAACATTTGACGAGCAATGCGCCGGAAGGTTTCATGTGAGCTTGCGCAAACTCTATCGCCAGATCAATGATATGCTCCACCCGCGCCGCGTCTGTCACCGCGACGCCGGACAGATTCGGCGCCATATCGGATAGAACAAGATCAACCTTGCGACCATTGAGAACTGCCGCCAACTTCTCGAGCACGTCCTGTTCTCGAAAGTCTCCCTGAATGAATTCAACGTCCGCGATCGGTTCCATCGGCAACATGTCAAGACCGATGACCGTACCGTGGATGCCGCCGCCAGCCTGTCCAGCCAGCTTGTTGCGGACATATTGAGACCAGCTGCCCGGAGCACATCCCAGGTCGACAATGACCTGTCCCGGCCTGATGAGCTTCTCGGCTTCATCGATCTCCTTCAGCTTGTAAGCAGCGCGCGCCCTGTACCCCTCCTTCTGCGCCATCTTCACATAAGGATCATTGATGTGGTCATGCAACCAGTTTTTGTTGAATTTGTTCTTTGCCATTCGCGTAGAATACCGCTTTTAAGGAATTACTAAACATGTTGAAACTGACTCCCGCAGAACGTAGTGCGCTTCGTGCCGACGCTCATGCGCTCAATCCCGTAGTCATCGTCGGCGAGGCTGGCCTGACACCAAGCGTCATGAAGGAAATCGACGCCAGCCTGAACGCGCACGGCCTGATCAAAATCCGCGTCTTTGGCGATGACCGGGAAGCACGCATTGCAATGTACGAATCGATCTGCTCGGAACTCGGCGCAGCGCCCGTTCAGCACATCGGCAAGCTGCTCGTCATCTATCGCCACAGGAAAGAGACTGCAAAGGAACGCAGCGACAAGCGCGGCAAGGGGCTTCGCGAAGTAACCATCGTCAAACCCAGCCCAAGCGGCACCAAGCGCCCCACGGTCAAGAAAGTCATATTGAAAGGGAACGAGCGGGTAACCGCTGGTGGCAACATCAAACGCGCAAAACCGCGTCAGACAAGCCCCAAGAAGTCCACCTTGGGACGCTAACTTCCGCTTCGGCCTTGGCAGACCGGGCAATAAGACAATCACGGGAGGGTACTCCGGCCAGCCACCCAAGCCACCGGCGCTTCTGCATCAGCGCCATTTCCAGATCAAGATTGCGCCGAGCATGCTCTGAATCAGGTAGAAGGCGCTGGAAATTCCATGCACGACCCCGAATTGCGTACGCAGTGCCGGGTTCATTACTCCGCCTTGCTCGGCAGACGCACGCAGGTCCGCCATAAACGGCTGCAATCCGAAATATCCTAGCAAGGTGCATGCAACCATTCCTAGCACCAGCCAATTCACACTTTTTGTTGCGGCCTCAGTCGATGCACTCCTGCTCGTAACAAGCAAGACAGCCGCACAGAAAAGAGACAGCCATGCTTCGATGCGAAACATGCTACCTGCGATACTTCCCGCAAGTGCCCTGTCGTCCAATGTGGAGAACAAGGTAGGCGCAACGAGGTAGCCGATTGTCCAAAGGCTACCTACCCACAACGTCGCGATGAGCAAGCGTGCGCGCGCCATGTTTCTGGCTGATCAGATATAACGAACTTCGAGTACTTCGTATTCGCGAATGCCGGACGGGGCGTTCACTTCCACGACATCACCGGCATATTTGCCGATCAAGGCACGTGCGATCGGCGAGGTGATGGAAACCTTCTTTTCCTTGAGATCGGCCTCGTCCTCACCCACGATCTGATAGGTCACCTTCTGTCCGGATTCCAGATCCTCAAGGTCAACGGTAGACGCGAACACGATGCGGCCTTCCGCATCAAGGGTAGTCGGGTCGATGATCTGTGCAGCACTTAACTTGCCTTCGAGTTCCGCGATTCGGCCCTCGATAAAGCTCTGCCGTTCCTTGGCCGCATCGTACTCCGCGTTTTCGGACAAGTCGCCCTGTGCACGCGCCTCGGCGATCGCATTGATCACCGCCGGACGATCTTTGGACTTAAGACGCTGCAACTCCGCTTTCAGGAGTTCTGCGCCATGCTTGGTAATAGGAACTGTGCTCATAGTTTTCTGTAGACGAAATGAAAACCACAGAGGTCACAAATAACCCCGGGATTACCCGGGATCGTCTGTGACCTCTGTGGCTGGAGTTTTACTGTACGGCTTAGTGTAAAGACTTATGCAAGCCTTGTAAATCGTAGACATGCAGCTCGTCAAGATGACGCATGCCTTCGACGGCCGCTTCTGCCCCGGCGATGGTAGTGAAGGTTGTTGCCCGCGCCAACAATGCCGAAGTACGGATCGTGCGCGAATCAAGGATGGCGTTCCGCTTTTCCTCGACCGTGTTGATGACCAAAACAATCTCGTTGTTCTTGATCATATCCACGACATGCGGACGACCCTCCACGACCTTGTTGACCGCAGTAACCGGGATGCCCGCTGCACTGATCGCAGCTGCCGTCCCCTTGGTCGCAACCAAGGTAAATCCGAGCTCAACCAGATCTTTCGCTACCTGAACAGCGCGCGGTTTGTCGCTGTTCTTGACGCTAAGGAAGACCTTGCCGGACTTTGGCAACTTTACGCCGGCTCCGAGCTGCGACTTGACGAAAGCTTCGCCGAAGGTCTTGCCAACACCCATGACCTCGCCAGTCGACTTCATCTCCGGCCCGAGGATAGTGTCCACACCAGGGAACTTGTTGAACGGGAATACGGCTTCCTTCACGCTGTAGTACGGCGGAACGACTTCGTTCTTGATTCCTTGACCGTCGAGAGACTGCCCCACCATGCAGCGAGCTGCAATCTTTGCCAGCTGCAGTCCAGTTGCCTTCGACACGTACGGAACCGTACGTGAAGCACGAGGATTTACTTCCAGCACGTAGACGATGTCCTGCAGCTTGCCATCCACTTCCTGCTGCTGAATCGCAAACTGCACGTTCATCAGGCCAACCACGTTCAGCCCCTTGGCCATCAATGCGGTCTGGCGCTTGAGTTCATCGATCGTTTCCTTAGACAGCGAATACGGCGGCAGGGAGCAGGCGGAATCGCCGGAATGAACGCCCGCCTGTTCGATATGCTCCATCACGCCACCGATAAAGGTACGCTGGCCGTCGGACAGGCAGTCGACGTCGACTTCGATCGCGTCGTTGAGGAATCGGTCGAGCAGCACTGGCGAATCGTTGGACACTTTGACCGCTTCGCGCATGTAGCGCTCGAGGTCACGCTGTTCGTGCACGATTTCCATCGCGCGGCCGCCGAGAACATACGACGGGCGAACCACGAGCGGATAGCCGATTTCCTGCGCCAATCGTAGCGCCTCTTCTTCTGTACGCGCCGTACGGTTCGGCGGCTGACGAAGGCCGAGGTCCTGGAGCAGCTTCTGGAAGCGCTCGCGGTCTTCCGCAGCGTCGATCATGTCCGGCGAAGTGCCGACAATCGGCACACCGTTCGCCTCCAGGTCGAGCGCGAGTTTCAGCGGGGTCTGGCCGCCGTACTGCACAATCACGCCGTACGGCTTTTCCTTGTCGACGATTTCCAGCACGTCTTCCAGCGTCAGCGGCTCAAAGTACAGGCGGTCGGACGTGTCGTAGTCGGTCGATACCGTTTCCGGGTTGCAGTTGACCATGATCGTTTCGTAGCCATCTTCGCGCATTGCCAACGCGGCGTGCACGCAGCAGTAGTCGAATTCGATGCCCTGGCCAATACGGTTCGGACCGCCACCGAGGACCATGATCTTTTTCTTGTTGGTTGGTTGCGATTCGCACTCTTCGTCATAGGTCGAGTACATGTACGCCGTCTTCGTCGCAAATTCCGCGGCACAGGTATCCACGCGCTTGTAGACCGGGCGCACGCCAAGTTCACGACGCAGATCACGGATCGCCTTGTCGGTGGTCTTCAGCAGCTTGGCCAGGCGACGATCAGCGAAACCTTTCTGCTTCAGCTTGAACAGGGTTGACTTGTCCAGCGCATTGATCGACTGCTTCTCGAGCCACAGTTCGATGTCGACGATCTCTTTGATCTGGACGAGGAACCACGGGTCGATGTGCGTCAGCTGATGAACTTCTTCCAGCGAAAAGCCTTGTGCGAACGCGTCGCCCACATACCAGATACGTTCCGGCCCCGGCTCGCCCAGTTGCTCTTCGATCGTCTCGCGATCGGTCGTCTTTTCGTTCATGCCGTCGACGCCGACTTCGAGACCGCGCAACGCCTTCTGGAAGGATTCCTGGAAGGTGCGGCCGATCGCCATTACCTCGCCGACCGACTTCATCTGCGTTGTCAGGTGGCTGTCGGCAGTCGGGAATTTCTCGAACGCAAAACGCGGAACTTTGGTCACGACATAGTCGATGCTCGGCTCGAACGATGCCGGCGTTGCGCCACCGGTGATCTCGTTGCGCAGCTCATCCAGCGTGAAGCCGACTGCCAGCTTGGCAGCAACCTTCGCAATCGGAAAACCGGTTGCCTTCGATGCCAGCGCGGACGAACGCGACACGCGCGGGTTCATCTCGATGACGATCATTCGACCGTCCGCCGGATTGACGGCGAACTGGACGTTCGAACCGCCAGTATCGACGCCGATTTCGCGCAGCACCGCCAGCGATGCGTTCCGCATGATCTGGTATTCCTTGTCCGTCAGGGTCTGTGCCGGAGCAACAGTGATCGAGTCGCCGGTATGCACGCCCATCGGGTCGAGGTTTTCGATCGAGCAGACGATAATGCAGTTGTCCTTTTTGTCGCGGACAACTTCCATCTCGTACTCTTTCCAGCCGATCAGGGATTCCTCGATCAGCAGTTCGGAGGTCGGCGAGGCTTCCAGGCCGCGCTTGCAGATGGTTTCGAATTCTTCAGGGTTGTAGGCGATGCCGCCGCCGGTTCCGCCCATGGTGAAGGACGGGCGGATGATGACCGGGAAGCCGATTTCCTTCTGCACAGCCCACGACTCTTCCATCGTGTGTGCCACGCCGGAACGTGCGGAACCGAGACCAATCTTGGTCATCGCCTCCTTGAACTTCTGGCGGTCTTCCGCCTTGTCGATCGCCTCAGGCGTTGCACCGATCAGTTCGCAGCCGTACTTGGTCAGGACGCCGTTACGATGCAGATCGAGCGCGCAGTTCAACGCGGTCTGGCCGCCCATGGTCGGCAGGATCGCATCGGGACGTTCCTTGTCGATGATGCGCTCCACCACTTGCCAGGTGATCGGCTCGATGTAGGTCACATCGGCCATCTCCGGGTCGGTCATGATGGTCGCCGGATTGCTGTTGACGAGGATGACCTTGTAGCCTTCCTGACGCAACGCCTTGCATGCCTGCGCACCGGAATAGTCGAATTCGCAGGCCTGGCCGATGATGATCGGGCCGGCGCCAATGATCAGAATGCTTTTGATGTCTGTGCGCTTAGGCATTTTTGTGTTTCTCCATCATCGCCACGAAGCGATCAAACAGGGGGGCGATGTCATTCGGGCCGGGCGATGCTTCCGGATGCCCCTGGAAGCAGAACGCCGGCTTGTCGGTGCGCGCAAAACCTTGCAGCGAACCATCGAACAGCGAGACGTGGGTAACCCGGCAGTTGGACGGCAGTGTTGCCGCATCGACGGCGAAGCCGTGGTTCTGCGAGGTGATCATTACCTGCTTGGTGTCGAGGTCTTGCACCGGATGGTTTGCGCCATGGTGGCCGAACTTCATCTTCAGCGTCTTTGCGCCGGATGCCAGCGCCATGATCTGGTGGCCGAGGCAGATGCCGAAGGTGGGAATACCGCGCTCGATCAATTCCTTGGACGCGGCAATCGCGTAGTCGCAGGGCTCCGGGTCGCCGGGCCCATTGGACAGGAAAATGCCGTCCGGGTTCAGGGCAAGGGCTTCCGCAGCAGACGCCTGAGCGGGAAGAACGGTCACTTTGCAGCCACGCTCGGCCAGCATGCGCAGGATGTTGTATTTGACGCCGTAGTCGAAGGCAACGACGTGGAATTTCGGCTTTTCCTGCTTGCCATAGCCGCTACCCAGCTTCCATTCGGATTCGGTCCAGACGTAAGATTTGGTGGTCGACACCACCTTTGCCAGGTCCATGCCTGCAAGCCCGGGGAAGGAGCGTGCGAGCGCCAGCGCCTCCTCAGCATTTGCGGACTCGCCTGCAACGATTGCACCGTTCTGCGCGCCTTTTTCACGCAGGATGCGGGTCAGCTTGCGTGTATCGATGCCGGCGATGCCGACGACGTTCTCGCCCTTCAGGTAATCGGAGAGGTTCTGCTTGGAGCGGAAGTTCGATACCAGCAGCGGCAGATCCTTGATGATCAGGCCGGCGGCGTGAATTTTGCTCGCCTCAACGTCTTCTTCATTGACGCCAACGTTGCCAATGTGCGGATAAGTGAGCGTAACGATTTGGCGGCTGTAGCTGGGGTCGGTCAGGATTTCCTGGTAGCCGGTCATGGACGTGTTGAACACGACCTCGCCGATCGTATGACCGGGGGCACCGATGGAAAAACCCTGGAAAATCGACCCGTCTGCAAGCGCTAGGATGGCCGGAACTGATTGGCCAGAAAAAAATGGCAGCAAGGGTAACTCCTGAGATGGTTACCGCCGCTGCGCCGCACCAGAACGACCGCCGACCAAACGGCTTTGCGCTGGGTGTCGTGGGTCTTTTTGGGACGAAATGGAAGGGGTATGCGCTACGGCGGGCTGAATTAGTTAAACCTCGAGATTATAGCCGAGATTATCTATACCCTGCAAACTTGTAAGCTTTCGGTAAGTCGCTCAACTGGCTCATGACGAGCCGTCGCCGACAATGCCTTAACCGTGCCGCAGCTGGCATTACTCTAAGCGCCCAATGCGGCAATCCCCACCCTTGCAATTTGGGCATCCTCGGTCGATTTAACGCCAGAAACACCGACGGCACCAATGCATTCGCCATTGACCATGATTGGCACACCGCCCTCGAGCATCCCCTCAAGGACCGGTGCAGACATGAAGGAAAAACGACCGTTGTTGATCATGTCTTCGTAAGCCTTGCTTTCGCGTCGCCCGAGTGCCGCAGTCTTCGCCTTCGCGGGAGCAATGCTTGCGGAAATCGGCGCCACGCCATCCATCCGCTGCAACCATAACAACTGCCCGCCGTCATCGACGATGGAAATCGTGACTTCCCAGCTGTTCGCCCGTGCTTCGGCCTCGGCTGCGGCGGCAATTTTCTTGACGTCGTCGAGTGAAAGAATCTGTTTGGACCGCATAGTGCCTCCGTAATGAGAAGGCAAAAATTCTACGCTCGCGCCTCTACAACCGACATGAAATATATTCAGGCGAGCATTCAGCAAATCGAAGTGAGATTAGTGCTTACTGCGCTGCAATGCGAGTTCGACCAATGCACGCACCCCACCGGGCAGCTGCTGCAGATGAGGCACCACTTGGTCCTGGCGCCCTTCCTTGATCCAGCGCACCATGGTGATTACATCGGGAACATCGCCGGGCAATACCGAATTTCCGCCAGTTTTCAGAACTGATGGCGAGACAGACTTTCGGTCGGGGTGGAAGGCATCCTCCTCTTCCCGGCCAATAACTCCGGTAATGCCGTTGTTTAGTCCAAGGATGGCACGCCGATGAGCGTCTTCCCGCATGGCTGCGACACCTGCAGCCCCAGTGGCGCCATCGTTACAGAGCGAAACCATGCCGCAACTCGCGATAAATGACATTCGACTGTCCTTCACCAGGTTTGCTGCGGCAATTGCGAGGCAAATGCGCTGGGCAAAAGAATGTGCGGCGTCGAAATTGATGCTTCCAGTGACAAGCGTAAACTCGGCATCGCCGGTCTTGGCCACGTGGTCGGTCTGCCGGATGGTTCGGCGCAATAGCTGGCCGATTGCATCGATCACACTTGCTGGCGGAACCGCTGCCCTTCCCTCAAGTTCGATATGCTTCAGACCGACGCAGACATTCAAAAGAACAAAATTTTTCTTATTCTGGATGGCACCCGCCAGCAGGGTTTGTGCCTGCGCGTAAAGGACCTCAGGTGAAGGCAACTGTGTTGTAGCCCCGCCTGAAACACTACTCACGAGCGCTTCAAGGCTGCGCTCAAACTCGTGTTGGGTAGCAACGAGTTTTGCCAGGATGTCGAGCCTGGATAACAATTGCGCTGTGTCCATGCCCTTTGTGATCAGGTCCGTGGCTCCGGCTGCCTTTGCTCGTTCCCGCTCTTCAAATTCATCGCTCCCAGAGACCACGACGACCGGTATGTCTCGAATGCGGCTGATCCTTGAGCCGCGAATTCGTTGCAACAGGCCATAACCATCAAGTCTGGGCATGGTGAGATCGGTAATGACCACGCGGATGCTCGGGTCGAGCAACAACGTTTCCCAAGCCTGCTCCCCGTCCAAGGCCTCCCGGAAATCGAACATCCCTTCAATATGCTTGATCAGCGTCGCTCGGACGATGCGGGAATCGTCTGCAATTAATACGCGCGGCTTGACGGGAATATCCATCAACATCTGTGTGGTCATGCCTGAAGGAGAAAGACTTGTTTGTGCAAGCATACCGTCAGGCAATATTTTTTGACAGCACTTGGCGATTCTCTTACATTTCAAGTGTGTCTTCTTCGCCATTTTAAAAATGACAACACAACGACGGCGTCTCCTGCAGCATATCTGTGCCTGCGTCTGCGCATGGGCGCTTGCTGTTTCCGGCAACGCTCTCGCCAGTGAGCAGCCGAAAGTTGAGTCGGACAAGCCTTTCGACACAGTCGAGGGACTGAGCACGCGTGCATCCGAATTGGTCATCCGCGCAATGGGGCTGATCGGAGTTCAATACAAGTACGGGGGCACGGAACCGGAAACAGGACTCGATTGCAGTGGGCTGGTGCGGTATGTATTCAAGGATGTATCCGGAACGGATCTCCCGCGCACCTCAGAAGAGATCAGTCGCGTCGGCGAACATGTCGATACGCGTAACCTGCAACCTGGAGACCTGGTGTTTTACAACACCCTTCGGCGCGCCTTTTCCCATGTGGGCGTCTACCTGGGCGATAACAAGTTCCTCCACGCACCTTCGAGAGGCGGCAAGGTACGCATCGAAAGCATGGACGTTGGCTACTGGAAGAAGCGCTTTAACGGCGCACGGCGCATCAATCAGCCCGAGTGAGCAGAGTGCCGATCAGATTGTCGGTGCGAAGTCCCGTTACTGCTCGCGCTTTGCACTCAGTTTGCGCCGGATCTCTCCCATCAAGGCAGCGGTAGCCTGTTCGCCAGCAAGAATTGCAGTGTTCCGGCCCGGGAAATCATTGCCCTTCATGCCCCCCAATTGCGGCTGAATGACGATATCCGCATCTTTCAGCTCATGCTGGTTGATGGTTTGCCCCATGATGGCGAACGTTTGCAACAAGACATCAACCGAACTGGCTGCCGCTTGCGCTTCGGGTTGGGACGAAATATTGACGGCTATAACAAAGTCGGCGCCCATTTCGCGCGCGAATCGAACCGGTACCGGTGCCACAAGGCCGCCGTCGACATAGTAGTGCTCCCCGATCTTCACAGGCTGAAAAACACTTGGCACTGCTGATGAAGCGCGCACCGCGATTCCGGTATTCCCCCTTTGAAAGAGAATAGGCGCTCCAGACTTGAGGTCTGTTGCTACGGCGCCGAATCGAATCTTCAGTTTCTCCAGCGGAACGTTATGGATCGTGCGGTTCACATAGTTCTGGAGCGCTTCGCCCTTCAACACCCCAGTGGACTTTGCGAACAAGGGCACAGACCAGTCGGAAATCGCCGCCTCGTCCATCTCCAGCGCCAGCTTATGCAGGGCAAAGCCGTTATTCCCCGCGGCATACAGGGCACCGACAAGGCTGCCCGCGCTCGTGCCCACCACCACATCCGGCACGATTCCTTGGGCCTCGAGTGCCTTGATCACGCCAATATGCGCAAAACCACGCGCTGCGCCGCCACCTAATGCCAAGCCGATCTTCACCGGCCGTGGTGGCTGCTTTGGCTGCTGCACGATCGCCGGCGTGACCGGCTGACTGACTGGCGGAGGCGCAGTCTGGCACCCGGTGGCGAGCAACAAAGCGGAAAGCAGGGCAAGGAAGGACTGAAGCATCATGACAAGGCAAAACAGGAGAAAGGACGTGAACCCTAATCCGGAAAATTATTGCCGCAAGGCTCTTTTCCGGTGGAAACAAGATTGTAGCTGAATGCCGAAGTGCAACCTTCCATCGATTCCCCATATCAATGCGAATGATTCCCATTTAAATAAAAACTGGCTATACTGTTTGTTATTGAAAATTATTCTCATCAAGGAACTTCAATGAAACCTGTCTTCACCAAGATTGCCTTCGCCGCGTTGACCTTCGTGGCTGCCACGTCCGCAAATTCACAAAATCAGGAGTTGAACCTGTACTCCGCTCGCCACTATCAGACCGACGAGCAGCTGTATACCAACTTCACCAAGCAAACCGGCATCAAGATCAATCGCATTGAAGCAGACGACAACGCAATCCTTGAGCGTCTGAAGAATGAAGGCAAGAACAGTCCGGCTGACGTCATCCTGCTTGTCGATGCGGCCCGCCTCTGGCGCGCGCAGATCGAAGGCATGTTCCAGCCCGTCAAGTCTAAAGTGCTTGACTCACGCATTCCCGCAAACCTGCGTGGCAAGGACGACGGAGAAGGCGCGGAATGGTACGGCTTTTCCACGCGCGGCCGCATCATCGTCTACAACAAGGCGACGGTGAAACCCGAAGACGTTTCGACTTACGAATCTCTGGCTGACCCAAAGAACAAGGGCAAGGTGTGCACGCGCTCCGGCTCCCATCCCTACATGTTGTCCATGATCGGCTCCATGATCGAACGTAATGGCGAAGCAGCGACCGAGAAGTGGGCTCAGGGGGTTGTCGCCAACTTTGCCCGTCCGCCGCGCGGCGGCGACACGGACCAGATCAAAGGCGTAGCCTCTGGCGAGTGCGGTGTCGCAGTGGCCAATACGTATTACTACGTGCGTCTCTTGCGTTCCACAAAGCCGGAAGACAAGGAAATGATGAACAAGGTCGGCTTCGTCTGGCCGAACCAGCAAACCTCCGGTACTCACCTGAACATCTCGGGCGGAGGCGTCGCAAAGAACGCGCCTCATCCGGAAGCTGCGAAGAAATTCCTGGAATATCTCGCCAGCGATGACGCCCAGGCCTATCTCGCAAACGGCAATAACGAGTGGCCGGTGGTTGCTTCCGCGGTCGCCAAGAATCCGGCGCTGGAGTCGCTTGGCAAGTTCAAGGCAGAGAACATCTCGATTGCGACGATCGGCAAGAATCAGATTGCTGCACAGCGCATCCTGGATCGCGTCGGCTACAAGTAATTGCCCTGCCCCGAACGCCGGACATCGCCATCTGCGGCAATGTCCGGCGTTTTGCATTCAGGCAGGAGTATCCGTCTGGCGGCGCCCCACACACCTGCGATCCCGGTCTTGGAGCATGGCTGTCCTCGAGGTCAGTTTTGGTCGTTCACTGCACTTTTCTGAAACTTGACGGTGAACGTGCTTCCCTTGTCCGGTTCCGACTGGATCAGCAGTGATGCACCATGCCGCAACAGGACGTGCTTCACGATCGCCAGCCCTAATCCTGTACCTTGCGTTTCCCGCGAGCGGCTCTTGTCGACGCGATAAAACCGTTCGGTCAGGCGTGAAAGGTGCTCCGGGCGAATGCCGATCCCATTGTCCTGCACCGCGAACTCGGGACCGTCTTCCTTCATGCACCAGGACAGGCGAATGCTTCCATGTTCGGGTGTATAGCGCACTGCATTGGAAGCGAGATTGCCAAATGCGCTGCGCAATTCCTCCGTGCCACCCTTGATGTCCGGGCCATCAAACTCGAGCGTAATCGAATGCCGGCCGGACGACAGTGCCTGCGCCTCCTGCAGGATCTGCTCAAGCAGCACCCGCATATTGACCTTTTCCGGGCGCAGCGGATAGTCGATCGATTCCAGCCGCGTCAAGGTCAGCATGTCCTCGACCAGATTCTGCATGCGCTGGCCCTGCTCTATCATCAGCTTCAGGTGCGACATGCGCGTCTGGAGATCGAGGTTAGGCTGGTTATAGGCGATTTCCAGAAAACCGTTAATCACCGTCAGCGGCGTTCGGAGCTCATGCGATGCGTTGGCAATGAAGTCGCGCCGCATCATCTCGATACGCTCGGATTCGGTCACATCGTGCGTGACGAGGATCTGGCGCCGGTTTTCGAACGGGATGATCTGGACGATCAGCTTCCGCTCGCGCACGGTCAAGGTAAGCGGCTGCTCATACCTGCCGAGGATAATGTAGTCGATGAACTCCGGCGACCTGACCAGATTGGTGACACGCATTCCCTTGTCGCGATCGAGCTGCAAGTGCAGGTGTTTTTCCGCTGCCGGATTGCACCATTCGAGGAAAAGAACGTCGTCCATGATGACAACGCCGTCTGGCAGCAGTTTCATCGCCTGGCGGAAGCGCGCCAGCCACTCCGTCAGCTCCGTCTGGTTCTTCTCATCGTCACGCCGAAGCTTGTACAAGCGTGAAAAGATGCCGGTCCATGCCCCCCATCCGTCAGGCAACCGCGCACTGGTCGGGTGATCGAGCCACGCCGACAACTGGTACAGGTAATGCAATTGCACGCCAAGCGCCAGGCACGCACCAGCCAGCGCCCCGGACAGGCCGATCAAAGGCCCGAAAAAATACCAGAGGACGCCGCCGGCAAGCAGGAGGATTGACAGGCGCAGGACGGCCGGGATCCAGAAGAGCAAGTGGGGATTCATGAGGAGGCGTGATTATTTTTCGGACAGCATATAGCCTACACTACGCACCGTCTTGATCAGCGACTCCGCATCCTTCAACGCCTTGCGCAGTCGCAGCACATGCACGTCGACGGTTCGCTCTTCAATCACAACATGGTCGCCCCACACTTTGTCCAACAGCTGGCTGCGTGAAAACACGCGGTCGGGATGCGCAAGTAAAAACTTCAGCAGTTTGAATTCCGCATGGCCGATGTCGATCTTCTGATCGTGCAGCATCACCGAGCAACTGGCCGGATCCAGTTTCACCGGGCCGGCGCTCATCATGCTTTCCGCATGCTCGGGGCTCTTGCGCCGCAATAGCGCCTTGATGCGCGAGGTGAGCTCGCGCGGTGAAAAAGGCTTGGTAATGTAGTCGTCCGCCCCCGTATCCAGGCCTGCAATCTTGTCCTCTTCCATGCTCTTTGCGGTCAGCATGATCACGGGAAGCGCTTGCAGTTGCCGGTCGCTGCGGATGCGCGACAGCAGGCGCAATCCCGTCTGGTCGGGAAGCATCCAGTCCAGCAGGACAAGATGCGGAGTGCGGCGTTGCATGAACTCCCACGCTTCGGATGCGCTGCTCACCGCGTAGGTATTCCAGCCGGCTTCCTTGAGCGTGAACGTTACCAGCTCCACGATCGAAGGTTCGTCTTCGACAATCAGGATAGTGGTTTTGTCGACTGCCATGTTCAGAGTGCGCTGCCCGGTTTGCTGTGGCGAATATCCTTGCCCTCAACGATGTAGATGACGTACTCGGCGATATTCTTTGCATGATCGCCGATGCGCTCGATCGCTTTCGCCACCCAGAGCGTGTCCAGCGCCACCGATATCGTACGCGGATCTTCCATCATGAAGGTGATCATGGTGCGCAGGATGGAACGAAACTCGTGGTCGATCGCCTCATCGTCACCAATGATCTTCACCGCCTGCTTGTCATCAAGGCGGGCAAACGCATCCAGCGCGTCATGCAGGAAGTTGGCGGTGTTGGCGGCAATGACTCGGATCGATTCATAGTGGTTCAGCGTACCGATTGTCCCGCGCTCATGCATGCTCTTCGCCGTACGTGCAATCTTGGCCGCCTCGTCGCCGATGCGCTCTAGGTCGGTAATCACTTTCAGTGTTGCCATCACAGTGCGCAAGTCGTTCGCCGCCGGCTGGCGCTTGACGATCAGGTGGCTGCAGGTGTCGTCGAGCGTGACTTCAAGGCGGTTCACGTTTTCATCCGCCCTCATCACTTGCTCCGCCTGCTCGATGTTCCCGGTGCGGAAGCAGGCAATGGCGTCGTTGAACTGGCTCTCGACCAATCCGCCCATCTGTAGCACTTTCGAGCGGATGGCTTCAAGGTCCATGTCGTACTGTTTGGAAGAATGGTCGCCTGGCATCTGGTTCTCCTGATTGATTTTGTCTTGTCGGTGGGAGGCTGGACTCAGCCAAAACGGCCGGTAATGTAGTCCTGGGTTTCCTTCTTCGCCGGCTTCATGAAGATCTGGTCGGTCTCGCCGAACTCGACCAGCTCGCCGAGATACATGTACGCCGTGTAGTCCGAGCACCGCGCAGCCTGCTGCATGTTGTGCGTGACGATGGTGATCGTGTAATCCTCTTTCAGTTCGGCGATCAGCTCTTCAATCTTCGCTGTCGAAATAGGATCCAGCGCCGATGTCGGTTCGTCAAGCAGGAGCACGTCGGGTTTGACCGCAACGCCGCGCGCGATGCACAGACGCTGCTGCTGGCCGCCGGACAGGCTGAGGCCGCTCTTGTTGAGCTTGTCCTTGACCTCGGTCCAGAGGGCGGCTTTCTTCAGCGCCCATTCGACGCGCTCGTCCATGGCGCCCTTCGACAGGTTCTCGTATAGGCGCACGCCGAAGGCGATGTTGTCGTAGACGGACATGGGAAACGGCGTCGGCTTTTGGAACACCATGCCAACCTTTGCACGCAGCATGTTCACGTCCTGGCCGTGCTCGAGGATATTGCGGCCGTTGTACATGATCTTGCCTTCGGCGCGCTGGCCGGGGTAAAGATCGTACATACGGTTAAGAGTCCGCAGCAGCGTGGACTTTCCGCAACCGGACGGACCGATGAAGGCAGTGACCTTCTTCTCGTAGATGTTCAGGTTGATATTTTTCAGCCCCTGGAAATTACCGTAAAAGAAGTTCAGGTCTGAGATTTCGAGCGTGGCTTTTGCAGGCATCGGATTATTCATCTTGGTTCGTCTTAACTTGGGACTTTCTGGCTGAACAAAGTACGCGACAGGATATTCAGGCCGAGCACGCTAAATGTGATCAACAATGCGCCGCCCCATGCCAGGGCGCGCCAGTTTTCGTACGGGCTCATTGCGAACTGATAGATCACGACCGGCAGGTTGGCCATTGGCGCGTTCATGTCGGCGCTGAAGAACTGGTTATTCAGGGCAGTAAACAACAGCGGAGCAGTCTCGCCCGAGATGCGTGCCACGGCGAGCAGGACGCCGGTAACGACACCGGCTTTCACTGCGCGCAGGCGCACCATCATCGCGACCTTCCAGCGCGGCGCACCGAGCGAGAATGCCGCCTCGCGCAGGCTGTTTGGTACCAGCTTGAGCATGTTGTCGGTGGTGCGGACGATGACCGGAATCGCGATCAGGGAGATCGCGAAGGTGCCTGCCCAGCCGGAGAAGTGCTTCACGTTCGCGACATAGATTGCGTAGACGAACAGGCCAATCACGATGGAAGGCGCCGACAGCATGATATCGGTGAAGAAACGTGTAATGCGCGCCAGCCAGCTTTCTTCGCCATACTCGGCGAGGTACATGCCGGCCAGGATACCGATGGGCGTACTGAGCAAGGTGGACGCACCCACCATCAGCAGGCTGCCGACGATCGCATTCATCAGTCCGCCGCCTTCATTGCCTGGCGCAGGGGTCGTCTCGGTAAACATCGACAGGCTAAGTGCACCGAAACCCTTGATCAGCAGCGTGAACAGGATCCACGCAAGGAAAAACAGGCCGACCGCCATGGCAAAGACGGAGAGCGCAATGCCGAAACGATGCATCCAAAGGCGCTTGCGATAAACGGGATTCATGACTTGCTTCCTTCCTTGCGTGACATGCCCATCAACATGAGCTTTGCCGCAGACAGAACGACGAAGGTAATGACGAACAGGATGAGGCCGAGCGCAAACAGCGAGGATACGTGAAGTGTGGATTCGGCTTCCGCGAACTCGTTGGCAAGCGTCGAGGCGATGCTGTTACCGGGGGCGAACAACGACCACGACAGCTTGTGCGCATTGCCAATGACGAAGGTCACTGCCATGGTTTCACCCAGTGCACGGCCCAGTCCCAGCATCACGCCCCCGACCACGCCGGTCTTGGTGTAGGGCAGCACGACCTTGCGCACCACTTCCCACCGGGTGCACCCGAGGCCGTACGCGGATTCTTTCAGTACGGCGGGAACGATCTCGAATACGTCGCGCATGACGGAGGCAATGAACGGGATAATCATGACCGCCAGGATGATTCCTGCGGTAAGAATGCCGATACCCATCATCGGTCCCTTGAACAGCTGGCCGATCACAGGCAGCTGGCCGAGTGTCTGATTGAGGAATGGCTGCACATGGTCGCCAAACAGCGGTGCAAAGATAAACAGGCCCCACATGCCGTAAATAATGCTCGGCACACCAGCAAGCAGTTCCACTGCCGTACCCATCGGGCGCCGCAGCGGCGCGGGGCAAATCTCGGTCAGGAACAGTGCAATGCCAAAGCTGATCGGAAAGGCAATCAATAGTGCAATCAGCGAAGTCGCCAGCGTGCCGACGATGGCGATCAATGCGCCGTACTGGTCATTGACGGGATCCCATTCGATGGTATTGATGAACGCCGGGCCGAACTCCTTGAAGGCGGGCCAGGCGCCGATAATCAGCGAGACAATGATGCCGACCAGGACCACCAGGACGCTGAGCGCGAAAAGGAGCGTTATTTTGTGGAACAGAAAATCCTGAAACCGCTGCATGCGCATGGTAGATACCATCGCCTTGGCAGCGGCCTGCTGTTCTTTCATTTTCTGTTCGCTATTCGTGATTGGCGCCCCAATCGAAGAGGTATGTGCATTCATAAGCGAAGTGCCCCGCAGGGCGATTGCGGCGCCGCCATGATCCTGCCCGTGCCGGATGCGCACGGATCATGACGGCTGCCTTGGAATACTACGTTGCGGTTCAGCACAGGAAGCACGGAGCCCGAGATCACATCAAGACAGGCTCCATGCAATCCCTTACCAGATCGCCTTGCCGGACGCGTCTTTCAGTTGCGCCTTCCAGGCATCCTGAACCAGCTTGACGACCGGGGCCGGCATCGCCACATAATCGAGCTCGGTCGCCATCGCGCCACCATTCTTGTACGCCCAGTCGAAGAACTTCAACACTTCCTTGCCCTTGGCCGCGTCGGCTTGCGCCTTGTGCATCAGGATGAAGGAAGCACCGGTCATCGGCCAGCTGTTCTTGCCCGGCTGGTCGGTCAGCACCACGGCGAAGCCCGGGGTCTTCACCCAGTCCGCGCCGGCGGCAGCCGCCTTGAAGGTCTCATCGTCCGGCTGCACGAACTGGCCGTCACGGTTTTTCATCTGGGTATGGCTCATCTTGTTGCGCTTGGCATAGGCGTACTCGACATAGCCGATCGAGTTCTTGATGCGCTGCACATTTGCGGCGACACCTTCATTGCCTTTGCCGCCCACGCCGGTCGGCCACTTGACTGCGGTGCCGGCGCCCACCGTGGACTTGAAGTCCGGGCTGGCCTTGGACAGGTAGTCGGTAAACAAGAAGGAAGTGCCGGAGCCGTCGGCGCGATGCACGACGGTGATTTCCTGGGCCGGAAGCTTGACGCCGGCATTCAGGTTAGCGATTTCCGGTGCATTCCACTTGGTGATCTTGCCGAGGTAGATGTTGGCGAGCACTTCGCCGCTCAGCTTCAACTGGCCGGGAGTGACACCTTCCAGATTCACGATCGGCACCACGCCGCCCATGATGGCCGGGAACTGCATCAGTCCTTCTTTCTCAAGGTCTTCCGCCTTCAGCGGCATGTCGGACGCGCCGAAATCGACGGTCTTGGCCTTGATCTGCTTGATGCCGCCGCCGGAGCCGATCGACTGGTAGTTCAGGCCGGTGTTGGTCGCCTTCTTGTACTCTTCCGCCCATTTTGCATAGATCGGATATGGGAAGGTTGCGCCGGCGCCGGTAATGTCGGCGGCTACTGCGGGGGAAAATGCCAACGCGGTACCAACAGTCACAAGCGTTGATGCCAGGAATTTGTTCAGTCGCATATCTGCTCCATGAAAAGTTGTCAAAGGAAGACAGGGCGAACTGTAGCCAACAAATATGACAGCTATATGACACTGCTAAAAAAGTATGTCACAAACTCTGCGGACATTATTTTTTGTCATTTTCCTGTAATGCTTTCACGGCAGAAAAGTTTTTGACACAGTTTTAGGCGGTGCCTCAACTACCGTCAAAGCAACAATGAGATCGCATGGAGCAAAAGCCCGACCAAGCCGCCAACCAGCGTGCCGTTGATCCGAATGTATTGCAAGTCTTTCCCCACATGCAGCTCCAGCTTGCGGGACATGGTTTCGGCGTCCCATTTCCGGATGACGCGGGACACGAGGTCGGCAATGTCTTCTCGGCGGGCAACGATTGTTTCTGTTGCAAAGATCCGTATCCATTGATTCAGCTTGCGCTGGATGTTCGCGTCCCGCAACAAGTCATTACTGAACGCGGACAAGGCCTTCTCCAGTTTTGCAGCCATCTGGGACTCTGGTGAAGCGGCATCCGCCAGCAGCCGCTCCTTGATGTCATGCCACACTTCAAGCGTGTAGTTGCGTACCAGCGGATGACCAAGGATTTCGGCCATCACAGAATCCAGTTTTTCTTCATATTCCGGCGAAGTGCGCAGGTTTTCAATGAATTCCTCCGCCGTATAGTGGAAGCGCAGGCGCCATTCGCTATCCTCGTCCCGCATTTCATCCAGCGTGCTCTGGACCGCATCAAGGATGCGCACGTAGAACTTTTCGTCAATCGCTTTCGGCATCCAACGGGGGCTGTTCTCATGGATCTTCCAGCGGATATAGGATTTGTTGTGTTCCAAGGCATTGGCGGCAAGGTTGATCATGTGACTGAACAAGGCCTGGTGATGGTTACTGGCCACCAGCACTTTCAGGATGTCGGCCAATGCGGGAGCAAACTTGGTGTGCTCCATGGCGGCGCTCAGTCGGCTGTGCATGAACTGCCGCACGTCCTCATCCTCCACGACCTGCAATATGGCGGGGATACCTCGCACGATCTGGCGCGAAACAGAGCGGCTGTTTTCCGGAAGCGCCAGCCATCCCGCCGCCGCTCCAGCGAAGTCGATGGGGCGCAACTCTTCGCGGATGATCTCCTGTGTGATGAAGTTGTGTTCCAGAAAATTCGACAGGCTGTCGCCGATGCGATCCTTATTGCGGGGAATGATCGCGGTGTGCGGAATCGGCAGCCCAAGTGGAGAGCGGAACAGCGCCGTGACGGCGAACCAGTCAGCCAACGCGCCAACCATGGCGGCCTCCGCGAATGCGGTTACGAAAGACAGCCAGGGATACTGATCGTGAAAAGGCCGCGTGGCAACAAAAAGAACCGCCATGGCCACCAGCAGGCCGGTTGCAAGCCTGCGGGTCCGGGCTAATTGTGCAACCTGTTCTTGTTCATGCATTGAAGGGCTTGGATCCGGATCGTTTTCCGATTCGAGCATCGCCGCAAGTGTTTGGTTCATATATGACAACAGCCTCGCCGCACAGCCCTCGGTTCTGCCGGAGCTCCGCCACGCCGAATATTTTCCCGTAGACGCTGTCGCCCTCCGGGCCGTTTCATCAGCCCGTCATATTCAATAGGCAAAATTCCGGCGCCCTGAAATCAACCTGCGGAAAACGCCAGATGCTGACCAGACTCATCCACTTTCTCCAACATGCAGCCTTCGCCACCCTGCTTGGCACTTCCCTCGCAGCACATGCTGCCGGCAACGACATCGTCATCGGCCAGGCAATCGACCTCTCCGGCCCCAACGCCAGCATCGGCCGCGACTATGTCGCAGGCATCAAGACCTATTTCGACATGGTGAATGCTGGAGGCGGCATCCATGGCCGGCGTGTTCAGTACATCGTTCAGGATGACCAGGGCCAGCCCGCATTTGCCGCCAAGGCAGTGAGTGAAATGCTGGATCGGCACCAGGTTGATTATCTGTTCGGCGGCGTCGGCGATGATGCCACGCGCGCCATTCTGGAAGCGCCAACCTTCCGCCGCAGCGGTCACATCCTGTTTGCGCCCTTAGCTGCGACAGAGTACGCCAATAACGCACGCGTTCTGTTCTGGCGTCCCGGCTACAGGCAGGAAGTCCGGCACATCTTTTCCCATTTCAGCAAACTGGGGCTGAAAGACGTCGGTGTCGTCTATCAGGACACACCTCTGAATCAGGATGCATATCGCAGCCTCTCTTCAGCGATCCAGGAACACGGCTTGAAGCTCGCAGGCAATGCGCGCATCGGCGCAAACGGGGAACTGCTGGCGCAGAAAGCTCGCCGGCTTGCAGCGTCGAAGCCGGGCTTCATCCTCGTGATTGCCGACACCATCGGAACGGCGCAATTCCTCAAGGAATACCGCAAGCACGACGGTCAGACCTTCGTCGCCGGCACATCCCTCACGAACCTGTCGACACTGCGTGAACTGGCCGGCGCCCGCGCGGTGGAATGGACGGTGTTTTCGCAGGTTGTTCCCAATCCGGCCGCGGGCACCACCCTGATCCAGGTTGAGCACCTGAGCATGATGAAGAAGTTCCGCGATGAATCGGTATCGTCATTGACGCTGGAAGGATTTGCCGCCGCCAAGTCCTTGGCCAAAGCCATCCAGCAAGCCAAGCGCAGCAGCCGTTCGGCACTGCAGGAGCTGATCTCGCAAAACGGAAGTATCGACCTCGGCGGCTTGTCGGCTGCGACATCGGGAGAGAGCAACCGGCTGTCGAACTATCTCGACATTGCGTTGTTCAAGAAAGGCAGCGGACTCGTTTTTTAATCAGAAGGTGGGAAGTCACGGACCGGCTGCACTCGACATGAACAAAGCCGCCCGCAAAACCCTGCCGTGCTGTGCAGCACAGGGCTATCGGAAGCAGCCAGCCTCACATCGTCAACACCGGAATACCTGTGAAGGCCTGTTGAAAGTCGACATGACGCCGAGGAGAGTTGAAGGGAAGTAGGGAGAACAGAAAAAAATAAAGCCGCTCATTGGCGGCTTTAAGGTACTACTGGCGGAGAGGGAGGGATTCGAACCCTCGGTACGGGAAACCGTACGCCTGATTTCGAGTCAGGTACATTCGACCACTCTGCCACCTCTCCTGATTCGGTCGTTCTGCAGCTGGTAAGGCCGCAAAGCGTGGAAGTATAGCAGAGTCTCCACCGGTACGGAATAGCAGCCAGACGAATTAATGCTACGCCAACTTCCTCGCCTCGATCATGCCCACTGGGTTTCCGGTCCCCTTGCGCCGCTGACAAACAGCACCAGCGCAAAGTTTATGCAATCAGGCCATGCGCGTCAGCCGCTTCGTGCCGCCCATGTAGGGCTGCAATGCTTCCGGAATGTCGACGCTGCCATCGGCTTGCTGGTAGTTCTCGAGGATGGCCACAAGGGTACGTCCGACAGCCAGACCGGAGCCATTCAAGGTATGCAGCAGTTCAGGCTTTCCCTGGGCATTGCGGAAGCGGGCCTGCATCCGGCGTGCCTGGAATGCCTCGCAGTTGGATACTGAAGAGATCTCGCGGTAGGTATTCTGCGCCGGCAGCCAGACTTCGAGGTCATAGGTCTTGGCGGCGCCGAAGCCCATGTCGCCGGTGCACAGGGTGATCACTCGATACGGCAGGCCGAGCTTCTTCAGGATGTTTTCGGCGTGGCCAACCATCTCGTCGAGCGCTTCATAGGATTTCTCCGGGTGCACGATCTGCACCATCTCCACCTTGTCGAACTGATGCTGGCGAATCATGCCGCGTGTGTCACGACCATAGCTGCCGGCCTCGGAGCGGAAGCACGGCGTATGCGCGGTCAGCCTGATCGGCAACGCATCTGCGGCAATGATCTCGTCGCGCACCATGTTGGTCAGCGGGACTTCCGAGGTCGGGATCAGGTACAGCGACTCGCCTTCTCCTTCCTGGCCGCCCTTTTTCACCGCAAACAGGTCGGCTTCAAACTTCGGCAACTGGCCGGTGCCGCGCAGTGAATCGGCATTGACGATATACGGTGTATAGCACTCGGTATAGCCATGTTCACCGGTATGCGTATCCAGCATGAACTGCGCCAGAGCGCGATGCAGGCGAGCGATGCCGCCTTTCATGACTGCAAAGCGAGAGCCGGTCAGTTTCGCGGCGATGTCGAACTCCAGTCCCAAGCCGGCGCCGACATCGACATGGTCCTTCACCTCGAAATCGAAGGTACGGGGCGTGCCCACCTTGCGTACTTCCACATTCCCAGATTCATCTGTCCCGACCGGCACTGACTCATGCGGAAGATTCGGCACGGCCTGCATGAACTCGCTCATCTTCGCCTGGATGACGTCGAGCCGCTCGGCCGATGCCTTGAGTTCATCGCCGATACCGGCAACCTCCGCCATGACTGCAGTGGTGTCCTCTCCCTTGCCTTTGAGCATGCCGATCTGCTTCGACAGCGCATTGCGCTTGCCCTGCAATTCTTCTGTGCGGGTCTGGATCTGCTTGCGCTCTGCCTCAAGCGCATTGAAGGCGGCGACGTCGAGCCGGAAATTGCGCGTTGCCAGCCGTGCAGCGACGCTTTCGATGTCCTTGCGGAGGAGTTGAATGTCGATCATGGAAATGCGGGGAAGTTAAATGCGGAAACCGCGATTGTATCAAGTGAAAGGCAATATCCATCCATGAATGATCCCCGCCTGCTTGATTATCGGCAAAGTGGACGTCATTCCTTTGTCGCCCGCACCATGCACTTGGAGAGCTTGTCGAAGTGCAGCAGTGCTGCCTGCGTCAATTCGATCTGCTTGCGCCGCGCATCTTCCGTATCGGACAGCATGATCCAGCCCTTTTCACGCATCGATTTGAGCCGGCCGTGAATCGTGGCAGGTGATCCAAGCTCTTCCTTCGCCATCATGTCCCTGACCGACAGCCGCTCCATCTGCTGGCTGGCCCGTGCCACCAGCGCAAGGATCCGCTCTTCAAGCGGATCGAGGGATGGCAAGGAAGGTAATCCGCGTATGGCTTCCGCGAGTTGCAGAAAACGCAGATAAATGTCAGCGGGGCGGGTCGTTTTCTTCATTTCAGGCCAAATGGTGATAATGTCTTTCGTCGCACAACTCCCCAGCCAATTCTGTTGTTGCAGAGTGCTATAGAGTCCAGATCGATTTTACGCCGAAACGCATCCATGCCGACCTCCCTCTCTCTCAATGCCGCCATGGCGGCTGGCTCGGCCATTCTCTTTCTTCTTGTTTTCCTTGCCAACGAATGGCTGTTCAACAGCTCGAATTTTGAACTGGTTCGGGGAGTTAACTGGATTTATCTCCCCGCCGGAATGCGACTTCTGTGTACCTTGCTGTTCGGCGGAGCGGGCGCAATCGGCATCCTGATTGCATCCTGGATAACCTGTGTTTTCTATTTCTTTCCGGATGATCCACTGCGGTCGTTCGCGGGCGGCATCGCGTCCGCCGCCGCTCCCTATCTGGTTTACAAGCTCGCGCAACACCTTTATGGCTTGCAGGCTTCACTCATCAACCTGGATCCGAAGCGGCTTCTGCTCCTGAGTATTGCCTATTCAGTTGCCAGCCCGTCGATGCACCATCTCTGGCTGCTGCTGCGTGGCGACGCGGTGGGAGCGGCATTCTTTGTGATGGTGCTCGGTGACTTGCTGGGTACGCTCGTCGTGATTTACACGATGAAACTGCTGCTGCTCCGCGTCCCCGCTCCTCCTTCACGCTAGGAAAAGTCGGAAGCCGTCAACCTGATCGGGCGATCTGCTCCTCTCAGGAATTTTTGTATTGCCACCGCGTCGATGGCATCCTGGTTCTGGTGATAGGCACGAAGAAGGCCGCGCTCGCCTCGTTGAGGAGACTTGAAGTGGATCCGAAGCGCTTCCGCAGAGACAAATGCGATGAACTCCTCGCCTTCGATATGAATCGAGAACCACAAACCTTCGGTTACGCTGACGTTACTCATGGGCTGTACCGTTTCGATAAAGCAGACAAGATCCCGGCAGCGGGCAGTCCCCTCTCAACCTCGCCACACGATCTATTTTTTATAGCGAATAAACGATACAGATTCTAGATCGATCCGTTTAAGGTGTACAGCTTAGAAAGATTGCATATGACGCATTGCCATGTCGTTCTGGCAATTATCGCGTCCATAAAGAACCCGTTGCATATTTAGGCTTGACAACCGCGGACTTGACAATCGTCTGCAAGGAAGCCAGTGCAGCAAGGCCTGTTTACTTTTTCGAGTTCTTTCTTGCTTCGCGATCCAGCGATTTCAGATACGCCAGCTTTTCCCCGATCTTCCCTTCCAGCCCGCGCGGCACGGGCTGATACCACCCCGGTTCCGCCATCCCGTCAGGGAGATAGGTTTCCCCGGCCGCATAGGCGTCAGGTTCATCGTGGGCATAGCGGTAGAGCTTGCCGTAGCCCAGTTCCTTCATCAGTTTGGTCGGTGCATTGCGCAGATGCTCCGGTACGGGGCGGGATTTGTCCTTGGCAATGAAGGCGCGCGCCGCATTATAGGCGTTGTAGACGGCGTTGGACTTTGCAGCGCAGGCAAGGAACACCACTGCTTCGGCCAGCGCAAGTTCGCCCTCGGGTGAACCGAGGCGTTCGTAGGTTTCGGCGGCATCGAGCGAAATGCGCAGCGCGCGGGGGTCGGCAAGGCCGATATCCTCGGTCGCCATGCGAATGATGCGACGTGCCAGGTAGCGTGGATCGGCACCGCCATCGAGCATGCGGACGAACCAGTACAGGGACGCGTCCGGGTTGGAACCGCGCACTGATTTGTGCAGGGCGGATATCTGGTCGTAGAAGGCGTCGCCGCCCTTGTCGAAACGGCGCAGGTTTTCTGCCAGTGCCGTGGCAAGCAGCGCTTCGTCTACAACTTCCTGGTGGTTTGCCGCTGCGGCGCGTGCAACGATCTCGAGATTGTTCAGAAGCTTGCGGCCGTCGCCATCGGCGCTCGCCACCAATGTTGATTTCGCTTCGGGCGTGAAATCCAACCCGTCGAGTTCCTGGATGCAGGCTCGGTCGATCAGCTCCTCCAGGTCCTGGTCCGACAGGGATTTCAGCACGTAGACTGCCGCCCGCGACAGCAATGCACTATTGACCTCGAACGAGGGATTCTCCGTCGTCGCGCCGATGAAGGTGAACAAGCCGCTCTCGACATGCGGCAAGAAGGCATCCTGCTGACTCTTGTTGAAGCGATGCACTTCGTCCACGAACAGAATCGTTCGTCGCTCGGTATTGGCGCGCACGACTTG
This sequence comes from Noviherbaspirillum agri, assembly GCF_054780595.1. NCBI lineage: Bacteria > Pseudomonadati > Pseudomonadota > Betaproteobacteria > Burkholderiales > Oxalobacteraceae > Noviherbaspirillum > Noviherbaspirillum agri. The sequence goes on along the minus strand of NZ_BAAGWA010000004.1, from coordinate 308,681 downwards.
CGCCCGCTCGACCGCCTCGCGGATATCTTTCACACCGGACAGCACCGCCGACAAGGCAATGAACTCGGCGTTGAAGCTGTCGGCCATCAGGCGTGCCAGCGTCGTCTTGCCCACGCCAGGCGGCCCCCACAGGATCATCGAATGCGGCTCGCCCGATTCGAAGGCGACGCGCAGGGGCTTGCCGGGGCCAAGCAAATGCTGCTGGCCGATGACGTCGTCAAGTGTTTGGGGGCGAAGCCTTTCGGCGAGGGGGATGGCGGTCATGGTGCGAGGCGGCAAGTGCCGTTCTTGTTGTTTTCTCAGCGGGCAGCACCGCCTTGTTCAGCAGGTTTATTGTTCAAAAACATCGGCGCCCTTGGGCACGACAAATTTGAATTTATCCGCGCCCATCGGCGGATTCTTTTCAAACTTCTTGAACGACAGCAGGGACACTTGGCCAAACGAATCCTGCAACTCCATGGCTTGTGGCACGCCGTCTTTGAGCCCGATGCCGATCTTGTCGAAGGTCGTGTCCTTCTGCTTCGGTGTGGCTTCAAGCCATTCCAGCCCGTCACGGCTGCCGGCATCCTTGAGGACGAAGTTCTTTTCCAGGTCGTTGCTACCGAAAAGGATTGCCGCCGGTGACGAGCCAAGCGCATCACCGAGGCGCCGTACAGTGACCTGATTCAGGTCCTTGTCATAGATGTACAGCTTTTCCCCGTCCGCTTGCAGCAGTTGTTCGTAGGGTTTCTGGTAGGTCCAGATGAACTTGCCGGGACGGGCAAAGACGAAAGTCCCGGTGGATGTGCTGGCGGCCTTTGGCGCTCCATCCGCCGTCTTCACTTGCCGCTGGATGAACTCGCCTTTGGCTGCCTTCGTCGTGCTGACGAAGGACCTGAATTGTTCCAGCGCCGATGCGCTGGCAAGGCCCGGCAGCACGAGCGTACAAACACCAATGGCACGCACTACGCGACCAAGTACAGCGTGAGTAAAAAACGAAGGGGTCTTGTTCTGTTGCGCCTGATTCAAAATGGCTTCCTATTCAGTTGTATTTCCGGCTGGCACAAGGATTTCGCGGTTTCCGTTCGACTGCATGGTCGACACGAGGCCGCTCTGCTCCATCTGTTCCAGCAACCGTGCGGCGCGATTGTAGCCGATGCGCAGGTGGCGCTGCACGAGCGAGATCGAAGCTCGGCGGTTCTTCAGGACAACCGCCACTGCTTGGTCATATAAGGCATCGGACTCGCCGCCGCCTTCACCCTCACCGCCCAATGCAGCCTCACCTCCCTCTTCCGCGACGCCACCTTCTAGGATTCCCTCAATGTAATTCGGTTCCCCCTGTGCCTTCAGGTGCTGCACCACGCGGTGCACCTCTTCATCGGACACGAAAGCGCCGTGCACGCGGTTCGGCAGGCCCGTCCCTGGCGGCATGAATAGCATGTCGCCCATGCCGAGCAACGTCTCGGCGCCCATCTGGTCGAGAATCGTGCGCGAGTCGATCTTGCTGCTGACCTGGAAGGCGATGCGCGTCGGGATGTTCGCCTTGATCAGGCCGGTGATCACGTCCACCGACGGACGCTGCGTCGCCAGGATCAGGTGGATACCGGCTGCACGCGCCTTCTGTGCGATACGTGCAATCAGTTCCTCGACCTTCTTCCCGACCACCATCATCAGGTCGGCCAGCTCGTCGATGATGATCACGATGGTCGGTAGCTTCTCAAGCGGTTCCGGCGCATCCGGCGTTAGGCTGAACGGGTTCGGAATCTTCTCTTCCTTCTTCGCTGCTTCCTCGATCTTGTGGTTGTAGCCGGCGAGGTTGCGCACGCCCAGCTTGGACATCAGCTTGTAGCGGCGTTCCATCTCCGCCACCGCCCAGTTCAACGCATTGCCCGCCTGCCGCATGTCGGTGACGACCGGCGCGAGCAAATGCGGTATGCCTTCGTACACTGACATTTCCAGCATCTTCGGATCGATCAGGATCATGCGCACGCTGTGCGGGTCAGACTTGTACAACAACGACAGGATGGTCGCGTTGATGCCGACCGACTTGCCGGAGCCCGTGGTACCGGCGACCAGCAAGTGAGGCATCTTGGCGAGATCGGCTACCACCGGATTACCGGCGATATCCTTTCCCAGCGCAACGGTCAGCGACGACGGACTGTCGTTGTACACCTTGGAACCAAGGATCTCGGTCAGGCGCACGATCTGGCGCTTCGGATTCGGCAGTTCCAGTCCCATGTAATTCTTACCCGGGATGGTTTCGACCACGCGAATCGACGTCAGCGACAGCGAGCGCGCCAAATCGCGCGCAAGGTTGACGATCTGGCTGCCTTTGACACCGGTGGCCGGCTCGATCTCGTAGCGGGTAATGACCGGCCCCGGATACGCGGCGACGACCTTCGCTTCGACGCCGAAGTCGGACAGCTTCTTCTCGATCAGGCGGCTGGTGAACTCAAGCGTCTCCACGCTGACCGTTTCCTGTGCAGGTGGCGGCTCATCAAGCAGCGATAGCGGCGGCAGGCTGGAGTCCGGCAGATCGGCAAACAACGCAACCTGCTTCTCCTTTTCCACACGCTCCGATTTGGGAACCGCAACGACCTGTGGCTCGATGCGGATCGGCGGGGCTTCGACGATCTTCGCCCGCTCCTGGACCACCGTTTCTTCACGCTTCACCGCGGCCACCTGACCTACCTTGCGATCTTCTCGGGCGGCGTACAGCGTACGGATCGCATTGATGCCATCCTCGATTGCGCCACCAATGCGCTCGGCCAGCGTCAGCCAGGAAACGTGGAAGAACAGGCTGAAGCCGACGCCGAACAGGAGCAACAGGAACAGGGTGGCGCCGGTAAAGCCGAATGCAGTCTGCGCTGCGCCGCCGAGTAGCTCACCCAGCACACCGCCAGGCGCGCGCGGCAGTTGCACCTTCAGCGTGTACATCCGCAGGTACTCGATCGCTACGCTTCCCAGCAACATCAGCACAAAGCCGATCGACCGGATCCAGATTTCATGATGATGCTCCGGTTCAGGCTCGACCTTCAGCAGGAAACGCTGCGACAGTCGGCGATAGCCGGTCCACACAGAACGCAGCAAGAAGACGCAAAACCACCATGCCGAAAAACCAAAAATGAAGAGCATCAAGTCGGCAATCCAGGCGCCGATGCGGCCGCCCCAGTTGTGCAGTTGCGGCACAACGTTGGCCTGCGACCAGCCCGGATCGGTCTTGTCGTATGTCAGAAAGATAAGCAGCAAATAAGCGGTAACGACGGTCAGTCCGATCCAGCGGGCTTCTGACAACAGGCGCACCAGCCGATTGGGTAACGGTGGAGCCTGAGTCGACGCAGTATTGCGGGTATAAGCTTGGGTTGTTCGGGTCATAACTCGTGAAAGAATCGGTGCGGCGCCGTGGCGGATGTGTCTGTGGCCGTCATCGCAGCGAATTTGGGTCGCCACTCGGCCCCGCATGGCAGGTTCGACTATAATCTTAACCAGTTTTTCGAACGCAATACCGAATAAATCGGACGACGCTTGAAAATTCGCCTTTTGGCGACATTTGCAAGACACAGAAGCCCTTTTTGAGCGGCATTGAACGCTCATTCCCGACAAATTCCTTCACTTCACCACACTGCTATGGCAACCACCAAACACGCCCACGTACTGATTATCGGTTCCGGCCCGGCCGGTTACAGCGCCGCAGTTTATGCTGCCCGCGCCAACCTGAAACCTGTCCTGATCACCGGTGTCGAACAGGGCGGCCAGTTGATGACCACGACCGACGTTGAAAACTGGCCTGGTGATCCGATGGGTGTGCAAGGTCCGGAGCTGATGCAGCGCCTGCTGCAGCATGCAGAGCGCTTCAACACCGAGATCGTGTTCGACTATATTCACACTGCAAAGCTGAACGAGAAGCCGATCCGCCTGATCGGCGACAACGGCGAGTACACCTGCGACGCGCTGATCATCGCAACCGGCGCATCGGCACAGTATCTTGGTCTGCCTTCCGAGGAAGCCTTCATGGGCAAGGGCGTATCGGCGTGCGCCACTTGTGATGGTTTCTTCTACAAGAACCAGGACGTCGCGGTGATCGGCGGCGGCAACACCGCTGTCGAGGAAGCCCTGTACCTCGCCAATATTGCCAACAAGGTGACGCTGGTCCACCGCCGCGACAAGTTCCGCGCCGAGCCAATCCTCATCGACCGCCTGATGGCTAAAGTCGCCGAGGGCAAGATTGAACTGAAGCTCGACCACACGCTCGACGAAGTCACGGGTGATGACAGCGGCGTCACCGGCATCAGCATCAAGTCCACCAAGGATGGCAGCCTCAGCAAAGTGACGGTGCACGGCGTTTTCATCGCCATCGGGCACAAGCCGAACACCGGCATTTTTGAAGGTCAGCTCGAGATGCACAACGGGTACATCAAGACGCGCGCCGGAACGGAAGGCATGGCAACGGCGACCAACATTCCGGGCGTGTTCGCGGCCGGCGATGTGCAAGACCATGTTTACCGCCAGGCCGTCACCAGCGCCGGCACCGGCTGCATGGCTGCGCTCGATGCCCAGCGTTATCTGGAAAACCTGCAAGGCTGATACGGTTGCAGTAGAAAAGCAGTAAGCCGCCGCGTCGTTTTTCACAGTCGATGCGGCGGACTCAGGAAATGCATCATGTCTGGTTCGATCAAGGACTTCGCCGCACTGAAAGCCGTGCGCGCACAAATCAAGGCCCAGGAAGAAGCGCGCAAGGCAGCGGAGGAAGAGCGCCTGCGGCGGGAAAAGGAAAGTCGGCGTGATGCCGAGCTGTTCCGGCGCAGCGTCGGCGACGTCGCCCCGCTTCCTTCTCACGGCAAGGTCGAATCCAGTCATCCCCGCCCGCTTCCCATTCCGCGCCAGCGTATGGCTGACGAACAGGCGGCACTCGAAGAATCCCTGTCGGACGAGTTCAACGTTGATACCTTGCTCGACACCGACCACGAGCTCAGCTATGCACGGAGCGGCATCGGACCGGACATTCTGCGGCGGCTGCGGCGTGGCCACTGGGTCATCCAGGCGCAACTCGACCTGCACGGCATGCGACGTGAAGAAGCGCGCGAAGCACTCGCAGAATTTCTGCGCAATTCAGTCAAGCGCGGTATGCGCTGCGTGCGCATCATCCACGGCAAGGGCTTAGGTTCAATCAATAAAGAACCCGTGCTGAAGAACAAGGTTCGCAGCTGGCTGGTCCAGAAAGAGGAAGTCATCGCATTCTGCCAGGCCCGTGCGGCAGAAGGCGGATCCGGCGCGCTCGTGGTATTGCTGCAGGCGTAAATCCCCCCACCGGGTCGTGGCGAAGTACATGCGCCGATGCGACGGATTTCGATGCATCCTGTGCATTTGTCCTGCACCGCAGTATCATGCGGGACAAACAACTCCTGTACGCTGCATGTCCTTAATCAAGATCCTCGAAATCATGGCCATTCTTGTCGGCGCATTCTCGGGCTTTATCGAGGCGCGCAACAAGAAAATGGATGTGGCGGGCATCTTCACAGTAGCGTTCATCACCGCCTTCGGCGGCGGCACGCTGCGCGACATCCTGCTCGACAAGCGCCCGCTGTTCTGGGTCACGCATCAGGAGTACGCAATCCTGATTTTCCTGCTTTCTCTCGTGGCAGTGCCCGCCATACGTGCGGTACACAGGTTTTTTTCTCAAAGGCTGATTGTGACGGCCGATGCGTTGGGTCTGGGACTGTTCTCCATTGTCGGTGTATCCCAAGCGCTGGAGGCCGGGATGCCGATCTTCATTGCATCGATGATGGGAGTAATTACGGGGATATTCGGCGGCATATTGCGCGATATCGTCTGCAACGAAGTGCCGATGGTCCTGCGTGACGGCAGGCCTTATGCGATCTGTTCGTTCGCGGGATGCTGGATGTACCTGCTGATGCAAAAATCCGGCGTGCCGCCGGATTTTTCGTTGTGGTCAAGCGCACTCACCATTACTGTGCTGCGCCTGGTGACCTGGGCCAAGGGCGTTCGGCTGGAATAGTCGAACGTCAGCGGCACGGGCGGCCACCGAATCAGACGGCGTCTGCGCCGGTTTCACCCGTACGGATGCGGATGACCTGCTCCACTTCGCGCACGAAGATCTTGCCGTCCCCGATCTTGCCGGTACGTGCCGCCTTGATGATGGCATCGATTGCCTGATCCACCAGTTTGTCGTCGATCACCGCTTCAATCTTCACTTTCGGCAGGAAATCGACCACATACTCGGCACCACGATACAACTCGGTATGCCCTTTCTGGCGGCCGAACCCCTTGACTTCAGTTACCGTCAAGCCGTTGATGCCGATCTCGCCCAAGGCTTCTCGCACCTCGTCCAGCTTGAACGGCTTGATGATTGCAGTAACCAGCTTCATAAAAACTCCTTATTGAATATCACTCGCGAAACTTTGAAGTAATCGGATAACGCCAGTCGCGACCAAAGGCGCGGTGCGTGACGCGGATTCCGACCGGCGCCTGACGCCGCTTGTATTCGTTAATTTTAATCAAACGCGTTACTCGCTCGACATCCTCGCCACGATACCCGGCAGCAATGATCTCTGCAATGCTATGGTTCTCTTCCATATACATCTGCATGATGGCGTCGAGCACCTCATACGGCGGCAGTGAATCCTGGTCGGTCTGATTCGGGCGCAGCTCAGCCGAAGGTGCGCGCGTGAGGATACGCTTCGGGATCACATCGGAAATAGAATTGCGGTAATCGCAGAGCTTGTAAACCAAGGTCTTGGCGATGTCCTTGATAACGGCAAAGCCGCCGGCCATGTCGCCATACAACGTACAGTAGCCGACTGCCATTTCACTCTTGTTTCCCGTCGTCAGCACAATCGAACCATATTTGTTCGACAAGGCCATCAGGATTGTGCCGCGGATGCGCGCCTGGATGTTTTCTTCCGTCGTGTCTTCCTGCAGCCCTCTGAACTCATTTGCCAAGGTCTTGCGGAATGCATCAAAGCAATCAACGATGGGAATTTCGTCGTAGCGCACACCGATCCGCTGAACCATCTCGCGCGAATCAATCCAGGAAATTTCGGCGGTATAAGGTGATGGCATCATCACCGCGCGCACTTTGTCCGCCCCGAGCGCATCGACTGCGATTGCCAGCGTGAGGGCTGAATCGACGCCGCCTGACAAGCCGATGATGGCCCCGGGGAAGCCATTCTTGCCAATATAGTCGCGTACGCCAAGCACAAGCGCCTGATACACCAGCGCTTCGATTGGCAGTTCTGGCGCCAGATAACCACCCCTCGGTTGTCCGTTTTCGAATTCCACGAGCTGCAGGTCTTCCTCGCAATGCTTCATCTGCATGCAGACCGTGCCGAGTGTATCCATCACAAAGGAATTGCCGTCGAAGATCAGCTCGTCCTGCCCGCCAACGAGATTGGCGTAGACGAGCGGCATGCCCTCCCCTGTGACATTCGTGCGCATCATCTCATAACGCAGGTACTGCTTTTTCATGTGGAAAGGCGAGCCGTTCGGCACCAGCAAGACCTGCGCGCCGGCCGCTTTTGCACGGCTCGGTGCATGTACGAACCACGTGTCCTCGCATATATTGATGCCGAAGCGCACGCCTTTTACGTCGAATACAAATGGCTCGTCAGCGGACGAGAAATACCGCTTTTCGTCGAATACGGTGTCGTTGGGCAGATCGTGCTTGCGGTAAGTGCCGAGCATCTTGCCATTGACGATGACAGAGGCAGCATTGAACCGTTTCCCATCCTGCAGAACGGGGTGGCCCACGACCACATGCACGTCATTGAGGTCTGCCAGCTCCTTGGCGAGTACCTCGAACTCCTGGGCAGTTTTTGCGTAGAATGAATGGCGCAGCAGGAGGTCTTCCGGCGTATAACCGGTCAAGGACAACTCCGGTGTCAATACAATGTCCGCTCCTTGTGCAGCGGCACGGCGGGAAAACTCCACGATTTTTGCACGATTGCGGGCGAAGTCGCCGACGGTGCTGTTGATTTGGGCAATGGCAACTTTGACTGTCATGATCAATGAACTGATCCTTCTGCGGATCAGGAAAAGCATTAATTATCCACAGTGAATTATCGCACGCGAATCGTTTCCTCTCTTTCCGAAATCGGCGAGCCGGCATGGAATGAGCTGGTCGGCACACAGGCGGACGCCAACCCGTTCCTCTCCTATGCCTTCCTCCATGCACTGCACGACACCGGCTGTGCATCGCCGGATACCGGATGGCAGGCCCAGTATCTGACCTTGTGGCGCGAAGCCGGCAACGAGCTCCGCCTCGATGCGGCCATGCCGCTGTATGTCAAATACCATTCCTACGGCGAGTACGTGTTCGATTGGGCCTGGGCGGACGCCTATCGGCGCAACGGCATGAAGTACTACCCCAAGCTGTTGTCGGCGATTCCCTTCACGCCGGTCGCCGGCAGCCGCCTGCTTGCCCGCGATGACGCGGCCGAGAAGGAATTGATTTCAGCCTTGTGCCGTTTGCAGGAGAACAGCGCGCTGTCGTCGACACACATCCTGTTTTCTCCTGAAGAGCAGGCGAGAAAACTCGAGGCAGCGGGATTCATGCTGCGTACAGGCGTCCAGTTCCACTGGACCAATCCTGGTTATTCCGATTTCGACGACTTCCTGTCCACGCTGGATCGCAAGAAGAGAAAGAATATCCGCGCCGAGCGCCGCAAGGTCCATGGCGCAGGTATCCGCTTTCGCCACATTCCCGGCAACGAAGCAAGCGAAGCCGACTGGCGGTTCTTCAAGCGTTGCTATGACAGTACTTATGCGGCGCATTATTCGACGCCTTACCTCAGCCTCGATTTCTTCCGGCGCATCGGCATCACCATGCCAGAACATTTATTGCTCATTGTCGCCGAACGAGACAACAAACCGGTTGCCAGCTCGCTGGTAATGCACGACGAACGCACTCTGTATGGACGTTACTGGGGTGCCGTTGAAGATGTCCCGTGCCTGCATTTCGAGACGGCCTATTACCAGCCTCTCGAATTCTGCATCACGCACAGGATCGCCGGCTTCGAAGGCGGCGCGCAAGGGGAACACAAGATGGCGCGCGGCTTCCTTCCAAAGAAAACCTGGTCCGCCCACTGGCTCGCCCACCCGGCATTCGCCGATGCCATCGACCGCTTCCTGCAGCAGGAGACTGGGGATATCGCGGCATACATCGACGAACTGGACGAGCGCAGCCCCTTCAAGGTAAGGTAACTTCTATGTGTCGATGATCCAGGCAGAACTGCATCGATAAGACAAGTACATGCGTAACTTCTTGCCAAAGGCTGCGCTTCGCGGCATGCTTTGGCATCATGACAGCACAGCACGCCGCAACGCGAACAAATGCCAGCCCCGCCGTTACCAGGGTAGGCCGCTTCTACCTGACCCGTGAACTTGGCCGTGGCACTGTAGGATGCGTTTATCTCGGCCACGATCCTGTACTCGATCGCGACATTGCGATCAAGACCTTCAATCCGCGTTTGACCCCCGCCGAACGCAGCCGCTATGAGAGCCAGCTCATCAACGAAGCGCGCGCAGCGGGACGCCTCTCCCATCCGCACATCGTCACGATTTACGAGGCATCGAGCGAAGGCGGCACGACCTATATTGCGATGGAATACCTGCAGGGGCGCGGACTGCACAGGCTCCTCGAAAGCGGACATCGCTTTACACCAGACGAGGTCGCATGGATCATCTGGAAGCTGGCTGAGGCGCTAAGTTATGCGCATCAGCGCGGCGTTGTCCACCGCGACGTCAAACCCGCCAATATCTTCATGGTGAACGACGAGCATCCGAGACTGATCGATTTCGGCATTGCCCGGGCACCGAATCGGATCGCTGAGCAGCCAGTCAGCGACGAAGAACACTTCACCTTGTACCATCCCGACAAAATGCTCGGCACGCCCAATTACATGTCGCCTGAGCAGGCACTTGGCAAGCCGGCAGACGAACGTTCCGACATTTACGCGCTCGGCGCGGTAATGTTTGAAATGCTGGCCGGTCGCACGCCATTTCGCTCCGATAGCGCACATAAGCTCCTGCAGCAGATCGCATACAAGGCACCGCCGGCGCCGCATGAGATCGATGCGAAGATTCCGATCGCCCTGTCGGAGATAGTAATGCGCGCAATGAGCAAGCGCCCGGAAAAGCGTTACCAGAATGCAGAGCAGATGGCACTCGACCTGCGGCGCTATGTCATAAAGCAGCGCCGCACGCATCAGCGCATTCAACTTGCTCTTGCACCTCTCGCGTCACCGGAACCGCGCCGCGCACCACCCGCCATGCGTCGTCAACTGCGGTGGATTGCCGTGCTGTCGCTAGGTGTGGCGGCACTCGGTGCACTCACCGCGATCCGCCTGCTACGCTGACGAATGGCTCAGCGCCTCCTTGCGAGTGGCTCAACTCGATATCGAGTTAGGTACGCCCGCGATGGCACACCGAAATCGGTTTAACGGGGATTCAACGCTACCAGGACCTGCCCCTTCAGCGTCTTGATCAGCGACGTTTCATCGCTTGGCACACCCTCCACGGCGGGTTGTGCACGATCCGCATAAAACAGCCCCAGCTGTTTCTTCTGCACGACGAGCGGCAATACGATGAAGCTGCGCGCGTCCGGAAGCAAGGCCCGATGCCAGGCAGGCAGCAGGTTGTGGATCTTCGGCGCAGTCGCATCGGAAATCATCAGGTCGGCATCATTCTCCAGCGCCAGATGAAACAGGTCACGCGATGACGCGATCGGAAAGACGAATCCTGCCTGTCGCTCGGTACTCTTTTCCCCGATCGCCAGCCTTGCGCGGAACTGGTGAGTGCTAACGTCTTTGAGGCACACGGTCGCAAAACGGAACCCCATGCTGCCGTAGAGTGTTTCCAGCACCAGGAGTATCAGGTCGTTCACCTTGCAGCGGCCGGATGCCATCATTTGCGTGACATCCTGCACGCCTGCGAGAAGAAGATCACGTGCATTGACGGGCTTGCCGCTGGGATGGCGCTCGATGATTTGTAACTGCGGCGTATCCTCGTGCGCATCCAGCAGCAATTCACCGGGCAAATCCGCCACCGGAGACCCTGCCTGCTCTTGCGACGCGTTCTCGGTCGACTCTGGATGCTCGTCTGCATGCAGCACAAGATCTGCTGTGCTCGCAAGCACCTGCGTTTCTTCGGCGACATCAGCCAGCAGCTGCGTCAGCTTTCCATAGTCAAGCCCAAGCGCACCGCCAAAGCGCGTCAGCACCGCCTTGCTTGCCGCATCCTGGCTGGCGCCCGGCTTTCCGGAAACAAGGCGGGCAGCAGCAGAGCTGAATGCCGCAACCTGCTGCAGCCATTCCTGTCTTGCCTTGGCCGGTTTCAGCACGCCCGATGGCAGGGGCGACTGCGCCTGTACGATGGAGTCCGGCATGTTCCATTCGCGCAGGACGGCATCACCCAATAACTCGAAACTGCAACCGAGAATCTGCATCGATGCCTGCGGAGGCGTATGGGTGCCTTCTTCGACAAGGGCAATGATCTTGCTGTAAGACTCATGGTCGTGCGCAGCGACCAAAAGCCTGCCGATGTTCTTGAACAAGGCAGCGATGGATGCTTCTTCGGCGTTCTTGAACTGGCTGCGTCGTGACATTTCGCGCCCGAGGATGCTTGCGCACAGCGCATGGCCGAGCTCGTTGCGGACGCTTTTTGCGTGTTTGCCGGGCATGCTGTCAACCAACAGCATCGCAAGCGCAATGGTTTTCACCGTATCAAAACCGAGCAGGAAGATCGCCTTTGACACCGTCGTTACCGACGTTCCGGATGCCGTGCGATAGGAAACGGTATTGGCGATGCGGAGGATTTTCTGGGTCAGTGCAACATCGGAAAGAATGAAGTGGGCCAGATTGCGTACCGCCTCGTCATTCGAAGATGTCATTTGGATAACGCGGGAAACTGAACTTCCCAAGGCTGGCAGATCAGCCTCCTCGCCGATTTTTTGCAGCAACCGGTTGCGCGCACTACGTGGGGAATCTTCATCAACCCCGAATCCGGCGTCAGGTTTGCTTGGCGCTGAATTATGTGAAACCACGTGCAGATACTCCAATGTGTGCAGACGCAAGCGCTCATGATGACGTATCCCGCAGAAATTGTCGATGTGACGCTGATGCTCTGCGCGAAATAAAAAAGCGCACCGTGGGTGCGCTTTTGATTTGCTTCGAAAGCAAGATTTACTTGCTGTGTTCCTTGTTGTAGTTTTCGACGCCGGCCATGATTTCGGCTTTCGCTTCCTCTGGGCCGAACCATCCCTCAATCTTGACCCACTTGCCCTTCTCGAGATCCTTGTAGTGCTCGAAGAAATGCTGGATCTGATGCAGGCGCATCTCGTTCATGTCTTCCGGCTTTTGCCAGCGACTATAGAGCGGCAGGACCTTGTCGACCGGGACTGCCAGCAGTTTTGCATCGCCGCCAGCCTCATCCTTCATCTTCAGCACGCCGATCGGACGGCAACGCACTACGACGCCGGGAATCAGCGGGAACGGCGTAACCACCAGGACGTCAACCGGGTCACCATCGTCGGAGATGGTTTGCGGAATGTAACCGTAATTGCACGGATAATGCATTGCAGTGCCCATGAAGCGATCTACGAAAATCGCGCCGGTTTCCTTGTCAACTTCATATTTGATCGGATCGGCATTCATCGGGATTTCGATGACGACGTTGAAATCATCGGGCAGATTACGTCCGGCTGGTACGTTGCTCAAACTCATGATGCTCTCTCAAAGGTAAAGAAAATTTTGCAACCGCAGATTATATCGGTTTTCGTTCGGCGTTCGTGCATTGCAGCACGCGAAGTGGCGTAACGGCGGTGAATTGTTTTCGGTAGCCTGCGATGCAGGAAACTTCGTGAGGAATTTGCAGACGGACGCGCAACAATTTCCGCCTATAGTACGGATGCCAGTGCACATTGGCGGTAATGCGCCGCAGCCTGCTCCGGCTGGCTGAGCGCCTCATGCAACTGCGCCAGCTTCAGGTGTGCCTCGCGCACGGTTTCCGGTGAAGTTGCGGAGGACAATGCCTCTTCCAGATGACGCTGAGCCTTGCCCCACAACTTCTGCCTCAGGCAAAGTGCACCAAGCGTCAATGCAAGTTCAGCATCGGTCGGCCGGGACTTTAGCCACTCCTCGCAGTGTTCGATCTGCGCCAGCAATGCCGCCGAACCTTCGTTGCCGGCAGAATTGCCATACGCGCGAACGAGACGCTCATCCCATTCGACTGCAAGCGCATTTTCTACAACCTGCCGCGCCTCGTCATGCAAACCCTTCCCATTGAACGAATTCGCTGCCCGGATTGCGACAAACGGCTTCACACGGTCTTCATTCGGAATGGACGCCCAGATACGCTGGATCGACTCGGCATCGTGTGCCTGCTTCGTCAGCAAGTCCTCATAGGCCAACTCTCGCAGGCGTCGCGATAAAGCAGGATGGAGTGCGTTGCGCTTGTCCAGCAGCCGCACGAGTCGCAGGACTTCCGGCCAATTCTTTCCACGCTGGTTGGCCTTCAAGGCAAGACGCAATGCGTGGATATGGCGGGTGCCGCTGGAATTCAATTCACGCACGGCTTCGAGTGCGTGTTCCGCCTCGTGTCCGTCGACCCACAACTCGATTGCCGTCATCAAACGCGCGGTCTTGAGCGATTGATCATCCTGAATCTTCGCCAGCCAGGCATCACGGCGTTCGGCTTGCCCCATCCGGTGTGCGGCACGCGCAGCAATCAGCACCGCGAGTCCGGCATTGTCAGGACTGTCGATGGCGCGGGACGCCGCCTTTTCTGCGTGGCCGAAACGGCCTTCGAAAAGAGCCTTCAGTGCATCGCGCAACGCACGGTTGCCCTCGCGCTCGCGCTTATCACGGCGATATGCGGCGACACGTTGCGGCATTTCCCTGGTGCTTCGGATCGCGCCAATAATCAGGTACAGCGCGACGAACAGCAGTGCCAACAGCAACAGGAAGAAATTCAGCGACAAGTCAATCCGGTACGGCGGATAGAAGAAGACGACGTTGCCGGGGTTGAAACGCGCGCCGACCGCGAGTCCGATCGCGGCAGCAAACAGGATGAGCAGCGAAAGAAAAATGCGCATCGTTATGGCTTCGCCTTGTAGTTACGCACGGCGTTCAGGCTTTCGGCCAGCGTGGGCATCTCAATGGACAGATTGCTTGCCTGCACCTGGCGTAGCAATGCCTGTGCGGTTTGCGTTTGCTTGGCACGAGTATCGAAATACCTTGCGATCGCATCTTGTGCGGCAATCAGGTCGCTGCGGAAAGCAGCCTCGTTGCGGGTCAGCAGCGCGAGGCGAGCATTCAGCAGGCGCAGCTTCAGGTTTTCGCGTGCATAGTAGGCTTGCGACGGCGAGAGCAGCAGCGCATCAGGCACATCGACATTGCGCACGCGGATAAGCTGCCGGACTTCGCCCCACATCTCGCTCGTCCAGCTGTGCCATGCATTCTCGAGGCTGGCGAGCCAGTCAGCCCGATCCGATGGCTTGTCTTCAACGGCGGCTGCCTCGGCGTTCTTCTGCGCACGGCGCGAGACCTTTGGCTCCGTCGCCGGCATTGCGGGCTTTTCGTCAGACAGCAGCGGCATGCCGTCGATCTGGCCAATCACACTATCGAGGCGAAGCGCGATGCCGGTCATGTCAACGACTGGCAATGACTTGAGCAACTCGAGATCCTTGGCGATCGCGCGGCGAATGATGATGAACTGAGGTTTGTCCGAACGCGACAATCGGTTGTCCGCATTCTGCAATGCGATCACCGCCCCCTGGATATTGCCCGCCAGCTGGAGCTGCTGGCTTGCCGTCGACAATACCTGTTCAATTTCGGCCAGCGCCCAGTCATCGCGGCTCCTCGACAGCTCCTGGTACAGCTGCTCCAGTGCAAGCTGCTGGCTTTGCGCTTCGACCTGCTTGCTCTCGAGTACGTTGACCTTCGCTTGTACCTCCTTCATGCTGTCCTGCACCGATTGGACAACGACCTTGGTTTCGGTCGCCATCATTTCGCCACCTTTAAGGCGTTGTGCCAGGTCCTGGCGCAGGTCTCCGATTTCCCGCTGCGTAGTCCACCACTGGACGCCAAGAAGGACAAGCAGGAGACCAATGGCGCCGTAGAGCAGCGTGTTGGCCGATGTACCGGCATGCGGCCGTGGGAGCGCGGCAGGTTTCAATGGCACCGAATCAGGCTGCGGAGTTGAGGAAGGTGGCAATTCGTTCATGCTCAAAATTGTAACGCGGCTAATAGTTGATCGTCGCCGGAACCGGTCTGTACAAGCCTGTCGAAACCGAGTTCGCGCGCGGATTCTGCGATCCGGACATGCGGCACGATCAGTGTCTGCTGTTGCATCTTCAGCAAACCGGAATCACCGGCAATGTCTCGCACCATCTGCATCAGGATGCGCAACGCCTCAGAGCTTGTAATTATCCAGTCGCATTGTGTATCAAGCAGGTGCGCCAGCTGCATCTTGCCTGCGGCGTCCAATACGGGAGCCGCTCGTCGATACGCTGCGACCGTCTCCACCTGCACTCCCTTTTCGCGCAGGGCGTCTGCCAGCAACTCTCTTCCAGTCTCCCCTCGCACGATCAGGACCCGCTTGTTCCGCAGCGACTCGATATCCAGCACTTCGAGCAGTGTTTGCGAATCGGTCCGATGCGGATCGACCGGGCTCACGATGGTCGTATTCGCCGGAGTCAAACCATGCTTTGCTAGCGCGGCTTTGCTGCCCTCGCCGACCACCGCGATCGTGACGTGTGCCGGCCAGGCGTCCAGCAGTGCAAAAGCAGAATTGATTGCGTTCGGGCTCACGAAGGCCACCATTGCATACTGACCGAGTCCTTCGAGGACCGGACGCAGTTGGCTCTGGTCGGGCAATGGCAGGATATCCAGGAGCGGAAAGACGATGGCTTCGCGTCCCGTAGCACTGATGCGCTGCGCCAGCGGCGTGGCTTGTGCCAGCGGGCGCGTAATCACTACTGGGCGGACTGCGGGGCGTGCATTACGGTCTGTCATCATGCGAAAGGAATTGGGTGCCTGTCATGTTGTCCGACAGTGCACTCTGACGCTCGGCATCTGCACACTGTCGAACAGGGATCGCTCGTCAAATCGCCGCGATACCGGCGCCGGACTACTCCAGCCGGACGTCAGCCGGCATCCATTGCCCTGCATGCAGCAAGGATGTCGTCTGCGCCCTGCGCCTGCAATGCCTGGGCGATCTGACGGCCGAGTGCCTCGGGTGCATTCGTCGGCCCTTCGGCCTCGGCACTGGCGATGCGCTTGCCGTCGGGCGTCGCCACCATTGCGCGCAACCGCATCGATGCACCGTTGACGGTTGCAAATGCGGCGAGGGGAATCTGGCAGCTTCCACCGAAGATGCGCGACACCGTGCGCTCGGCGGCGACCGCTTGCGCAGTCGCTTCGTGATTGAGCGGTGCAAGCACCTGCTTCAGGTCATCGCGACCTTCGAGAATCTCGATGGCCATTGCACCCTGTCCAGGTGCAGGAAGGCTTTGCTCCGGTTCGATCAGTGCGCGAATGCGCTGCGGCATGCCGAGGCGCTTCAGACCGGCAGCGGCAAGGATGATGGCCGCATACTCGCCGCGATCCAGCTTGCCGAGGCGGGTATCGAGATTGCCGCGCAGCGGACGGATGACCAGTTTGGGGAATCGTGCAGCGATTAACGCTTGCCGACGCAGGCTGCTGGTGCCGACAATCGCACCATCAGGCAACTCGTCGAGCGAGGCATAGTTATTGGAGACGAAAGCGTCGCGCGGATCTTCCCTGTCGAGGACAGCAGCGAGTGCAAATCCTTCAGGCAACTCCATCGGAACATCCTTGAGCGAGTGCACGGCCAGGTCAGCGCGTTTCTCGGCCATCGCCACTTCGAGTTCCTTCACGAACAGACCTTTGCCGCCCACCTTGGAAAGGGCGCGATCGAGAATCTGGTCGCCTTGGGTAGTCATGCCGAGAATCTCGACACTACACTGTGGATATAATGCCAAAAGCCTGTCGCGGACGTGCTCTGCTTGCCACATCGCCAGGCGGCTTTCGCGCGAGGCAATGACTAATTTTGATGGAGGGGATACTTTCACGAGGCGCTCTTTCGATTTTCTTGGATGCTAATCGCATCATCCGCGGATTCTATCATGCGTATGTTCGCAAATCGTGCCTCAAAGCCACATCCGCTTCCCCTTCTGCCCTCCTAGAAAACTGATTGCAAACATTCAACATGGCAAGAAAAAATGATATGCCACCGGCCATCGCAAAACCATCTTCCGACAAAGACGCGCCGTTAAAGGAAGACATCCGCCTGCTTGGCCGCCTGCTGGGCAATGTGCTGCGGGAACAGGAAGGCGAAACTGTATTCCAGGTGGTCGAAACGATCCGCCAGACCGCAGTACGCTTTCGCCGCGAATCGGATGCGCAGTCCGGTGCCGAGCTGAACAAATTGTTGAAGAAACTGACGCGCGACCAGACGATTTCGGTGGTTCGCGCATTTTCCTATTTCTCGCATCTGGCAAACATTGCCGAAGACCAGCACCACAACCGGCGCCGTCGTGCCCACCTGCTGGCCGGTTCCGCTCCGCAGCAAGGCAGCATCGCCTATGCGTTGGCCCGTCTGGATGATGCCGGCGTATCGGGCAATGCCGTGCGCAACTTTTTCAAGGAAGCGCTGATATCACCGGTGCTGACCGCCCATCCGACTGAGGTGCAGCGCAAGAGCATCCTGGACGCCGAACGGGAGATCGCCCGCCTGCTGGCTGAACGCGACCATCCATTGACGCCCAAGGAGATGGCGCGCAATAGCGAACTGCTGCATGCCTGCATCGCGACCTTATGGCAGACCCGCATGCTGCGCTACACGAAACTGACCGTCGCCGACGAGATCGAGAATGCGCTGTCGTATTACCGCATTACCTTCCTGCGCGAATTGCCGAATCTCTACGAGGACATCGAATGCGAGATCGCTTCGCACTTCCCGCAGCGCCATGGTACGAACGAAAAGGAAATGCCTCCATTTCTGCAAATGGGGAGCTGGATCGGCGGTGATCGCGACGGCAACCCCAACGTCAATGCCGGCACGATGCGGCATGCGCTGGTCCGGCAATCAACGGCAATCTTCGATTTCTACCTTGACGAAGTACATGCGTTGGGCGCAGAGCTTTCGATTTCCACACTTCTGGTCGGCGTGAGTCCGGAACTGCTGGCATTGGCCGAAACGTCTCCGGACCATTCCTCACATCGCACCGACGAACCTTATCGTCGCGCACTGATCGGCCTGTATGCGCGCCTTGCCGCCACGGCGCGCACGCTCGGCGTGGCGCATGTGCTGCGGCAGGAGGTCGCTCCTGCCGCTCCCTACGCGAACGCCGCCGAATTCAGCCGCGACCTGCAAATCCTCGTTGATTCACTGCGCTCCCATCACGGCGCGATGCTGATCAAGCCACGTCTGGCCGCGCTCAAGCGTGCGGCCGAGATCTTCGGATTCCATCTGGCGACCCTGGACATGCGGCAGAGTTCCGACGTGCATGAGAAGGTGCTGACCGAATTGTTCTCCCGTGCCAAGGAGCATGCGGACTACGCGTCGCTGCCGGAAGAAGAAAAGGTGGCGCTCCTGCTGGAAGAATTAGGCAAGCCGCGCCTGCTGTATTCGCCCTATCTCGACTATTCCGCCGAGACGGCCTCGGAGCTGACGATTCTGCAAACCGCGCGCGAAATCCGGCAACGCTATGGCGACCGCGCCATCCGCAACTACATCATTTCGCACACGGAAACCGTTTCCGACCTGCTCGAAGTCCTGCTGCTACAGAAGGAAACCGGCCTGCTGCACATGGAATGGGATGCGAGCACGGGGCAGGTGGCCGATGCCCGCATGGAACTGATGGTCATCCCGCTGTTCGAAACCATTCCCGACCTGCGCTGCGCGGCGCAGATCATGGAACGCTTCATGGCCCTGCCCCAGGTGCGGCACCTGATCGAACGGCAGGGCGACCTGCAGGAAGTCATGCTCGGCTATTCCGACTCCAACAAGGACGGTGGCTTCCTGACGTCGAACTGGGAGCTGTACAAGGCAGAGAACCGCCTGGTCGACTTGTTCGACAGTGCGGGTGTAAAGCTGCGCCTGTTCCATGGCCGCGGCGGCACGGTTGGACGTGGCGGCGGACCAAGCTATGAGGCGATCTTGGCGCAACCCGCCGGCACGGTGAACGGCCAGATCCGCCTGACCGAGCAGGGAGAGATCATTGCCTCGAAGTTCTCCAATCCCGAGATCGGCCATCGCAACCTGGAGCTGCTGGTCGCAGCCACACTGGAAGCGAGCCTGGCGCCGCACGCGAACGAAGGCAAACAGGCGAAGAGGCTTGTCGCCTTTGAAAGCGTGATGGAAAAACTCTCGGAACGCGCCTACCGTGCCTACCGCAACCTCGTGTATGAAACACCTGGCTTCACCGACTATTTCTTCTCCGCGACATCGATTGCAGAAATTGCAGAGCTCAACATCGGTTCACGCCCAGCCTCACGCAAGTCCACGCGCCGCATCGAGGACCTGCGGGCGATCCCATGGGGATTTTCATGGGGGCAGTGCCGCCTGCTGCTGCCGGGCTGGTATGGCTTCGGTAGTGCCGTTACGTCATGGCTGGATGAAGGTGGCGAACCGAAGGATCACAAGAAGCGCCTCGCGCTGCTGCGCGCAATGCTGAAGGAATGGCCTTTCTTCGCCACGCTCCTGTCCAACATGGACATGGTGCTTGCCAAGACCGACCTTGCCGTCGCGTCGCGCTATGCGGAGCTGGTAAGCGACAAGAAGCTGCGCAACAGCATCTTCAAGCGCATCGTGCAGGAGCATGAGCGCGCTTCCACCTGCCTGAGGATGATCACCGGCGCGAAAGTGCCGCTAGAAGGCAACCCGCTGCTGGCGCGCTCGATCAAGAACCGTTTCGCGTATCTCGATCCGCTGAATCACTTGCAGGTCGAATTGATCAAGCGCCATCGCGCTTCATCCGCGAGCGGAGTCAAGATGGACGAACGGGTGCGCCGCGGCATCCACCTGTCGATTAACGGCATTGCTGCAGGTTTGCGCAATACCGGCTGACAACGCAGAAAGAAAAACGCGGACCTGAATGTCCGCGTTTTTCACCGATGATGGAGCTTATCGAACCAAGGCCTTGATCACAGGCCACTGCCGCCGCGAAATCGGCAGGCGCTCATCCACGTCGCGCAGGATGACCTGCCACGACTCCTGCGCCTTCTCATTGTCTCCATCGCCATCGGCGTTATTGACGCCTTTTTCCACACCGACGATGGCATTGCGGGCGACGAGGGCATTGCGGTGTACGCGCACGAAATTCGCCTTCATTTCTTCTTCAATGGACGTCAGGGACTCTTCCAGCAGATAGTCTTGCGTTCTCGTGCGCAGCGTCACGTACTTCAGTTCCGCCTTGAGATAAATGACATCGGCCACCGGCACCAGCAGCACACGGCCTCGCTCTTGCACGGAAAAATGCTGGCGCACGGTATTCAGGACGTTCGCCGCACCGGCGAGCGCTTCACCTTGCGATGCTGCCGGACCGCGCATGCCGCAAACGCGACGGATCGCCTCCGCCAAGCGCGACGCGCGTACGGGTTTCAGCAGGTAATCCAGCGCATGTACTTCGAAGGCTTTCAAGGCGTATTCATCATAGGCGCTGACGAATACGATGGCGGGAGCCGGTGTCGCATTCTTCATCAGGTGGGCGGCAAGTTCAATGCCGGTCATGCCCGGCATTTGCACATCCAGCAGCACGATGTCCGGCTTTGCCATCGCGATGCCATCCAGCGCCCGTTGCGCCTGGTCCGCCTCGCCCACCAGCTCATGCGGGCATTCCGCCGCTATATCCGAGAGCAAGGTCTTCAGCCGGGCACGCGCCGGCGCTTCGTCATCGACAATGAAAAGCCGCGGTTTCATCCAGTCCCCTTCACATACGGAAAGCGCAGCCGCACTTCAAAGAATCCACGCGCGACCGTTGTTGTTAATTGTGCTTCGACATCGTACAACAGCGCCAGCCGCTCGCGAATGTTATCCAGCGCCATGTGGTTTCCTTGCCCCGCTTCCGCGTTCGGATGATACGGATTCACCACAACAATCTGAAGGCGGTCGAGCGCGCGGCTCACATGGATTTGGATCTGTACCGGTTGCGTGGAAGGCTCGACGCCGTAATGAACGGCGTTTTCCAGAAGCGGTTGTAAAAGCAGCAACGGAATTTGCGCTTTACGCAACACACTGTCGCTGATGTTCTCCGCGCGCCACTGCACTTGCAGGCGCTCGCCGAGCCGGATCTTCTCGATCGACAGGTACTGCCGGCACAACCGGATCTCGTTCTCCAGCGTCGTCATGCTGCGCGGGTCGCTCATGAATACGCGGAACAAGTCTGCCAGGTCCTCCAGCGCGTTTTCCGCTCGACGCGGCTCATCACGAATCAGGGCCAGGACCGCATTAAGGCTGTTGAACAGGAAGTGCGGCCGGATGCGCGCCTGCAGCGCCTGCAGGCGCGCCTCGACCAGTGCAGGGGAATAGGCGCGCGTGCGCAATTCAAAATAATGCTGAAACGCGGCTCCCATCACACCGCCTGTCACCACGCCTTTCAACACTGTCATTTGCCCAAAGGTCCCGAGCAGCCAGTCGATCGAAGCAAAAAAGTGGATGACCAACGCGGTCACAGCGGCGGGAGTCGCAGCGCAGGCAACACGCTGCAGCCATGGAGACACTGTGCCGGCGCCTTGCGCGCGCTCCAGCAAACGTCGCAGTCCACACACGGCGAACAGCGACCACAGGCTTGCCATTTCGATCACCATTGACGCTTCGACGAAGGTGGACAGGCCTGCGCGCAGGTCAGGAGCTTGCGCGAGGATGCCGATGAACGCAGCGGCGTTCACGCCCAGCAGCGTGCGGCATACCACGCCGATATTGCAACAATCCGGCACGACGATTTCGGTCGGCTTGTTTGCATTCATTGTGGTTGTAGGTGGCGGCATGAGGGGGAGCTTGTTCTATAATCGCGTATTCACCGGGATTCAATTATGACAGCACAACTTTCCAAAAAAAGCGAGGCCTGGTCGGCCCGCTTTTCCGAGCCGGTCTCCGACCTCGTCAAACGCTACACCGCCTCCGTCTTCTTCGATAATCGCATGGCCGATGCCGATATCCAGGGCTCGCTGGCACATGCAGAAATGCTCGCGCACCAGGGCATCATCAGCGCGCAGGATTATGCCGACATCCAGCGCGGCATGGCACAGATCCAGTCCGAGATCGCATCCGGCAAGTTCGAATGGCTGCTGGATCTGGAAGACGTCCATCTGAACATCGAGAAGCGCCTGACTGAACTGGTCGGCGACGCCGGCAAGCGCCTGCATACCGGCCGCTCGCGCAATGACCAGGTGGCCACTGACATCCGCCTTTACATGCGCGCCGCCATTGACGGCATCAGCGATCTGCTGCGCGACCTGCGCCTGGCCCTGCTGGACCTGGCCGAACAGCATGCCGATACCATCCTGCCCGGTTTTACCCATATGCAGGTGGCACAACCGATCACCTTCGGCCATCACATGCTGGCCTATGTCGAGATGTTTGGCCGCGACGCAGAACGCATGGCTGACTGCCGCAAGCGCGTCAACCGCCTGCCGCTCGGCGCTGCCGCACTGGCCGGCACCACGTTCCCTATCGATCGCGAACGTGTCGCGAAGACGCTCGGTTTCGACGACGTCTGCCGCAATTCGTTGGACGCTGTGTCGGATCGCGATTTCGCCATCGAATTCTGCGCCGCAGCAGCGCTGGTGATGACGCACATTTCCCGCATGTCGGAAGAACTGGTGATCTGGATGAGCCCGCGCGTGGGCTTCATCGATATCGCTGACCGCTTCTGCACCGGCTCGTCGATCATGCCGCAAAAGAAAAATCCGGACGTACCGGAACTGGCACGCGGCAAGACAGGTCGCGTCAATGGCCACCTGATCGGCCTGCTGACCCTGATGAAAGGCCAGCCGCTGGCCTACAACAAGGACAACCAGGAAGACAAGGAACCGCTGTTCGACACCGTCGACACCGTCACCGATACGCTGCGTATCTTCGCCGACATGGCGCGCGGCATCACGGTCAAACCGGAAGCGATGCGCTCTGCTGCACTGCAAGGCTATGCGACGGCAACCGATCTCGCCGACTACCTCGTCAAGAAAGGTCTGCCCTTCCGCGACGCGCATGAAGCTGTCGCCCATGCAGTGCGCGCCTGCGAACAACGTGGCTGCGACTTGACCGACTTGTCGCTGGACGAGCTGCGCGCATTCTCCCCGCTGATCAATGATGACGTCTTCAACGTGCTCACGCTGGAAGGCTCGGTTGCTTCCCGCAATCACATTGGCGGCACTGCACCCGTGCAGGTCCGCGCCGCCATTGCGCATTTGCGCAGCCAGTTAGGCTAATCCGCACTACCCCGCTGCGTCGATCAGTAACGGCCGACGCAGCATCCCCTCGCAGCGCATCCCAGTAATCAGATAATTTCCCCCATTCATCAGAAGACCTGCACGAGACATTGATCGCGTCGTGCGATCGCTTTTTCGTCCGACATTCGTCCCGGATGCGGGCAGCACAGACATGTCCCCATGAAGGGCAAAAAAAATCCATCGAATGTCCATACGTGTTAACACGTAAAAATCACGAAAAAATGCACAAAAATGAGGCAAAACTCGGGCAAAAAAATTCACCTTTTTGAGCACTGCATGAAAAGAATACCGCGCCCTGTCTAATTGTTCGCAGGAAAGATGAAATGACATATACTGCGGCAAAACCAAAAAATCCCCATGATTCTAGGATGTCGGTCACACTAACCGCGTGATCGATACAACGATTTTTCATAATTGGAGACACACCATGTCTTTCTTGCTTTCCTTATCGAGGCTCATTGATAAGCTCAATGAAAAGATAGGGCTCACCATCAGCTGGGCTTTGTTTGTCGCGGTGCTCATCTGTACCGGTAACGCTCTGGTTCGGTACATCTTCCATACAAGCTCAAATGCTTGGCTCGAAATCCAGTGGTATCTGTTCTCCGCAGTTTTCCTGCTTGCGACCTCGTATACCCTGCGCCGCAATGAGCATGTCCGCATCGACGTCGTCGTGGGCAGGTTCTCCAAGCGCACACAAGTCTGGATCGATATCTTCGGATTCCTGTTCTTCCTGCTTCCCATCACCATCATCATTCTGTATTACGCCGTGCCTTACGCATGGCTGTCGATCCAGAACCAGGAGGTCTCCAGCAATGCAGGCGGCCTGATCATCTGGCCGGCGAAATTGTTGATTCCTGTTGGCTTCCTGCTGCTGGCCCTGCAAGGATTCTCTGAACTGATCAAGCGTATCGGCTACCTGCAAGGCAAGGTGGATGCCAGCGAGTTCGAAAAGCATGGCGCCAATCCTCAAGAAGAAATCGAGGCGATCAAAGCCGCGAACAAACTCAACTGATCGTCGGAGACACAAAAAATGGAGCAGTTTCTCATTGCGAATATGGCGCCGATCATGTTCGGCGCCCTGGTGGTATTCCTGCTATCGGGCTTCCCGGTCGCATTTGCGCTTGCCGCGAACGGCCTGTTTTTCGGCTTGCTGGGCATTGAACTCGGCCTGCTGAAGCCCGAATTGTTGCAGGCGCTGCCGAACCGCATCTACGGCATCATGGCCAACGATACGCTGCTGGCAATTCCGTTCTTTACCTTCATGGGCCTGATCCTGGAACGCTCGGGGATGGCGGAAGACCTGCTTGACACGATTGGTCAATTATTTGGTCCGATTCGTGGCGGTGTGGCCTATGCCGTGATTTTCGTCGGCGCCCTGCTGGCGGCAACGACAGGTGTGGTGGCTGCCTCAGTGATTTCGATGGGCCTGATCTCGCTGCCGGTCATGATGCGCTATGGCTATGACAAGAAGCTCGCGACGGGTGTTATTGCCGCGTCGGGGACGCTGGCACAGATCATCCCACCATCGCTGGTGCTGATCGTGATGGCCGATCAGCTTGGCCGTTCCGTTGGCGACATGTACAAGGCCGCCTTCGTACCGGGTCTGCTGCTGACCGCAATGTATGCCGGTTGGGTCTTGTCGGTATCGATTTTCAAGCCGCATGCCGTCCCTGCCCTGCCGCCGGAAGCACGCAACCTGCGCGAGCCGAACGGCAAGAGCGGCGTCGTGTCCCTGTTGGTCCTGCTCGCCGCCGCAATCGGCGTATCGTATGCGTTTGCCACGTATTACAGCTCGACGCACCCGAAAGCCGCGTCCGATGAAGTCGGCATCTATTCCGCATCCGTCGGCATCGTTGGCGCATTCATCGTCGCGCTGCTTAACCGCAAGCTGGGCCTCGGCATGCTGTCGCGCATGGCTGAAAAAGTCGTGTTCGTACTCGTTCCGCCGCTCGCGCTGATCTTCCTGGTGCTGGGCACGATCTTCGTCGGTATCGCAACGCCGACTGAAGGCGGCGGTATGGGCGCATTCGGTGCGCTGATCCTGGCAATGATGAACCGTCGCCTGTCCTGGTCGCTGATGAAGCAGGCAATGGATTCCACCACCCGTCTGTCGTGCTTCGTGCTGTTCATCCTGATCGGCTCGTCCGTATTCGGCCTGACCTTCCGTGCGGTCAACGGTGACCTGTGGGTCGAGCACCTGCTCACCTCACTGCCGGGCGGCCAGATGGGCTTCCTGATCGTGGTGAACATCCTGTTCTTCGGCTTGGCGTTCTTCCTCGACTTCTTTGAGCTCGCGTTCATC
The DNA here is from genome assembly GCF_054780595.1 of Noviherbaspirillum agri. Taxonomy (NCBI): domain Bacteria; kingdom Pseudomonadati; phylum Pseudomonadota; class Betaproteobacteria; order Burkholderiales; family Oxalobacteraceae; genus Noviherbaspirillum; species Noviherbaspirillum agri. The sequence continues at coordinate 282,914 of NZ_BAAGWA010000004.1, read as the reverse complement.
CTGGTGCCGCTCGTCGGGCCGGTCGCGGAGAAACTGGGTATCGACCTGATCTGGTTCGGCATCCTGCTCGGCGTGAACATGCAGACCTCGTTCATGCACCCGCCGTTCGGCTTTGCGTTGTTCTATCTGCGGTCGGTAGCGCCAAAGGAGGTCAAAACTTCAGACATCTACTGGGGCGCCGTGCCCTTCGTGGCGATCCAGGTCATCATGGTAGGCCTGATCATCGCCTTCCCGGGCATCGTGTCGGTCGCCGAGAGGATCGATATGCAGGAACAGATCGAACTGAAGATCGACATCCCCATGCCTGGCGTGGGTGGTGAAATGCCGCAACTGGACTTCTCCACAGACAGTGAACCAACGGACAGCGAAGCCCCCCAGCTGAACTTCTCGACGGACGAAGAGAAGAAGTAAGCAAGACGACCTCCACGCCAACCCCGCATGGTTCTCCCTGCGGGGTTTTTTATTGCGCAAAGTCAGTGCGAAGCACCTGAGCACTGCAGGCAATCCGGTAACCTTGGATACCCGCCGGCGCATTTCCATGCCCGCATGAAGTTCTGTATTGCGCGCTCTGCCAGCGAGGCGCATTGTCGTGCTGTCATCTGGTAGATGTCGCGCTTCCCGTCATCGCGCTTGCCAACGCCATTCAGCCGCACTGCCAAACCTTTTTCAACGCAGGATCGATGAGGCCAACGGTGAAGTTGCTATCGAGAGGACTTGAGAAGGCTCGATGCCACACACCGATTCAGCACTGGCAGCGATTGTGCAATTGCTGCATGGTTTGTGCCGCAGCAACCTCGCTGGTTCCGAGTTCCAGGAAGGACGGTGTTGCACGCGTGATTCTTTGATTTTAGGTGTCGACGTCCCGTCGACCGCCTGGCCCGGGAAGCTCATGCTCGAATCGATTGCAGGAACGCGCTATCGCTGATCCAGCGTGACCTGCTATGCATTCGAAACATGCCGTTGCGCGGCAATCCACTGCAGCTGGGAGCAATCCGACAGGCAAAAAAAATCCGCCATGCTCGCGCATGGCGGATTTGCAGTCAGGTTCAGCCAAGCGGTTAGCGGCGGCTGATCATGAAGTTCTGCATTGGTGCTTCAACAACCGAGGCCCACTGGTTCTGGTCCTGGCGGAAGCGCTTCCACTGGTCGTAGATCTTCTTGAACTTGGCGTTCTTGCTGGCTTCTTCGTCGTTCACTTCGTTGGTCGCCTTCCAGCAGGCTTCCATGATCTCTTTCGAGAAGGTGCGCAGCTTGGCGCCGTTCTTCATCAAGCGGGCCAGAGCAGCCGGGTTCTTTGCGTCGTATTCAGCCTGCATCTGGACGTGCGCTTCATATGCGGCCGTTTCGATCGCGTACTGGTACTCCTTCGGCAGCTTTTCCCACTCCTTGATGCCAAGGTAGAAGGAGAACTGCGTGCTCGGTTCCCACCAGCCCGGTGTGTAGTAATTCGGCGCAACCTTGAACAGGCCGAGCTTTTCGTCGTCGTACGGACCGATCCATTCTGCAGCGTCGATGGTGCCCTTTTCCAGTGCAGGATAGATGTCGCCGGCCGCAATCTGCTGCGGCACGAGGCCGAGGCGGGCCAGCACGCGGCCGCCGTAGCCACCGACGCGCATCTTCAGGCCTTGAAGGTCCGCCACGCCCTTGATCTCTTTACGGAACCAGCCGCCCATCTGTGCGCCGCTGTTGCCACCCATGAAGTTGACGATGCCGTAATCCTTGTAGAACTCGCGCATCAGGGCCTTGCCGCCACCGAATTCCATCCAGGCGGTCTGCTGACGGGAGTTCAAGCCAAACGGTACGGAGCAGTCGAATGCGAACGTCGGATCCTTGCCGAAGAAGTAGTACGGCGCAGTGTGCGCCATTTCGACGGTGCCGGCCTGCACAGCATCCATGACCTGCAGCGCAGGAACGATCTCGCCGCCGGCGAACAGGCGGATGTTGAGCTTGTTATTGGTCAGTTGAGCGACGCGCTTGCAGAAGGTCTCGGACGCGCCGTACACGGTATCCAGCGTCTTGGGGAAGCTGGAAGCCATACGCCAGTTCAGCGTCGGCAGTGACTGCGCCAGTGCGGGAGCAGCGACTGCGCCAACCGACGCGCCAACTGCTGCCTTTTTCAGAAAGGAACGACGTTCCATTTTGTCTCCTTGGATTAAACATCATTAGCCATACGGACTCGTACGCAAGGTACATATAGGATCGCTATATGCTGGCAAAGATTGTATGAGCGTGACTATTGGATAGCAACCTGTGAACGCCTTGCATCGCACCATCACGCGCACGAAGTTTGACGGAAGATGAAAAATATTGATGCGCGGCGATTTCTGAGTAAGCTTCGCGTAAGCTACGCAGGAATTTCATAGAAAGAAAGACGTTTTTCGTCAGGTTGACGATTCATGCGTTCAGGGGTTGCTGAAAAATATTCAACGAATCTTCGCCTGCTTTTTTTGGTGAGCTCGTTATAACCGGCTTCTCGGTATATTGGTTGATCAGCCAGGTCTGCAAGTGCACGTGAGGCAGACAGAAAAGGCCAAGTAAAACGGCCCGCATGTCCAGGAACATGCGGGCCGTCTGCGTCAGTATGGCTGTCGCTTGTGTTTCGCTTACTTGCGGCTGGCCAGGTAGTTCTGCATCGGCATTTCAGCTACGGAGTTCCACTGGTTCTGCTCGCGCTGGAAGCGACGATAGGAGTCATAGACCTTCTTGAACTTGGCGTTCTTGGAGGCTTCCTCGTCCATCGTCGTCATTGCAGCCTTGTAGCAGGCGTCAAGGATCTGCTTGGAGAAGAAGCGCAGCTTTGCACCATTCTTGATCAGGCGTGCCAGAGCAGCCGGGTTCTTGGAATCGTATTCCGACTGCATCACCACGTGCGCTTCATAGGACGCAGCCTCGATCGCAGCCTGATATTCCTTCGGCAGCTTTTCCCATTCCTTCATGCCGACATAGAAAGACAGCTGTGCGCCACCTTCCCACCAGCCCGGGGCGTAGTAGTACGGCGCCACTTTCTGGAAACCGAGTTTTTCGTCGTCGTAGGGCGTGGTCCATTCGACCGCGTCCAGTGAGCCCTTCTCCAGTGCCGGGTAGATATCCGCACCAGCCAGCTGCTGCGGTACCAGGCCCAGCGGCTGCATCACCTTGCCCGCAAATGCGGAGATGCGCATCTTCAGGCCCTTGATGTCGTCAAGCGTCTTGATCTCCTTGCGGAACCAGCCGCCCATCTGCGCGCCAGTATTACCGCCGAGGAAGTTGATGATGCCGTAGTCCTTGTAGAACTCGCGCATCAACGTCATGCCGCCACCGTCATTCATCCACGCCGTTTGCTGGCGGGAGCTCATGCCGAACGGAACGGCGCAATCGAATGCGAAGGTCGGATCCTTGCCGAAATAGTAATACGGTGCGGTATGGCCCATCTCGACGGTGCCGTTTTGTACTGCATCGACCACCTGCAGCGGCGGCACGATTTCGCCACCGGCGAATACGCGGATGTTGAATTTTCCACCGGTCAGTGCTGCAACACGCTTGCTGAACACTTCAGCGGTGCCAAACAGCGTGTCCAGCGACTTCGGAAAGCTCGATGCCAGACGCCAGTTCAGCGTGGGCAGTGACTGCGCCAGTGCAGGCGCGGCGATAGCACCAGCCGTTGCGCCGACGGCTGCTTTTTTTAGAAAGGAACGACGTTCCATCTGTTCTCCTGAAGGATCAAAATGTTAGACACGCTGGCATCCGTCGCCCAAAAACGCCCCAGGCAGGAATACAGCGACGCGAAGTTCATGAAATCGGAAAAACTGCTGCGATGCAAAAGAAATGCGCAGCGTCCGCTGAACATGCCAAACAAAGTTTTAGGATTTCTTGTCTTTGCTTAGGATTCTGATTGTACTGCGGATATGAAATATTAGTCTAACAGCAGGCAACATTGCCTCAGGATTGCAATTCTGCCTACGCAGTAACACGTAGCCATCAAGTCCTCCGCTCTCCTCCAATTTCGTACCGCAATCACTAATTCCGGCTGCCGCTGGACACCTTTTAAAAAAATAATCAATACCGCAAATCAACTTCTCGCCAATCTTTACGCGTGCATCCATGCGGATGTCCACAATTGCCCCATGGAACTATCGGCGCCGACAATACGCCACCTTGCTGCTGGTTAATTCTTCGCTTTACCCCTTCCTGAACAGAAATTTCCGTCCGACTCTCTGGCATACGTTCTCGGATCATCGCGCGAGCAGTGGCAATTCATTTATCACGGAGAAGTAACATGGAAAAGAAACCGATCTACAAGTCACTGTATGTGCAGGTGGTGACCGCCATCGTCATCGGTGTACTGCTCGGGCATTTTTATCCGAGCCTTGGCGCCGAAATGAAACCGTTGGGAGACGCCTTCATCAAGCTGATCAAGATGATCATTGCTCCGATCATTTTCTGCACGGTCGTGATCGGCATTGCCGGCATGGAAGACATGAAGAAGGTCGGCAAGACTGGCGGCCTGGCACTGCTGTACTTTGAAATCGTCAGCACGGTGGCACTGATAATCGGCCTCGTGATCGTCAACTTTATCCAGCCCGGCGCCGGCATGCATGTCGACCCGAACACCCTCGACACCAAGAGCATTGCTGCCTACACGGCGCCTGGCAAGATGCAAACGACCACCGAGTTCCTGCTGAGCGTGATCCCGTCGAGCGCCATTGACGCATTCGCCAAGGGCGACATCCTGCAAGTGCTGCTCTTCTCCGTGCTGTTCGGCTTTGCACTGCACAAGTTCGGTGGCCGCGGCACACTGGTATTCGACTTCATTGAAAAATCGTCGCACGTCCTGTTCGGCATCGTCGGCATCATCATGAAAGTCGCACCGATCGGCGCATTTGGTGCAATGGCATTCACGATCGGCAAGTACGGGGTCGGCACGTTGCTGTCCCTCGGCAAGCTGATGGGTACGTTCTACCTAACCTGCCTGGTGTTCATCTTTGTCGTGCTTGGCATCATTACTGCGTTGCACGGCTTTTCGATCTGGAAGTTCATCAAGTACATCAAGGAAGAACTGTTCATCGTCCTCGGCACATCGTCATCGGAATCCGTGCTGCCGCGCATGATGGCAAAGATGGAGAACCTGGGTGTAAAGAAATCGGTCGTCGGCCTCGTCATCCCAACCGGCTACTCGTTCAACCTCGATGGCACGTCGATCTACCTGACCATGGCGGCAGTCTTCATTGCGCAGGCAACCGACACCCCGATGTCGCTGAGCCAGCAATTGACCCTGCTTGCTGTATTGCTGCTCACATCGAAGGGTGCTGCAGGCATCACCGGCAGCGGCTTCATCGTCCTGGCAGCGACGCTGTCCGCGGTCGGTGGCGTACCGGTCGCCGGCTTGGCACTGATTCTCGGCATCGACCGATTCATGTCGGAGGCACGCGCCCTGACCAACCTGATTGGTAATGGTGTGGCAACCGTGGTGGTGGGCAAGTGGACGGGGGACCTCGACGTGGAGCGCATGCGCCAGCATTTGAACAATGAGACGGTGGAAGAAGCGGAAGAGCCGGAAGCCGTGCTCGACCAGGTCGAAGCACACATGCCGCCTTCCAAGGCAAATGCCTGATCGCTGACGGCCAAGCCTGCATTCAAGGAAACAAGCGGCGCCGCCGCTCTACCAGACAATCTGGCACCAATCATTACAGCCCGTTCGCGGGCTGTTTTTTCGCCCTCCTGCAGTCGCAGTACCTGCCAAAAACCTCAGGTAAAGAGCAAGTCCATTTAAAGACAGAAAAAGAAAAAGGGGTGGATCAGCTGATCCACCCCTTTTTGCTATCCGCGCGCCCAGCCGGCAGGCCGCGTTCTTAATTACCAGCGACGGTCATACTCTCGATCAGGATCGAGCCGGTTTCCTTTGTGCCGCGAATCAGGGTATCCACACCGATAGCAACGATCTGACGGAGCATATCTTTCATATTGCCGGCGATGGTGATTTCCTCGACCGGGTACTGGATCACCCCGTTCTCGACCCAGTAACCCGACGCGCCGCGCGAATAATCACCAGTGACATAGTTGACACCCTGCCCCATCAACTCGGTCACCAGCAGTCCGGTGCCGAGCTTGGCGAGCATGGCCTTGAAATCGTCCTCCGGCTTGGTCAGGCTGGAAGTCAGCGACAGGTTATGCGAGCCACCAGCGTTGCCGGTCGTCTTCATGCCGAGCTTGCGCGCCGAGTAGGTGGACAGGAAGTAACCCTGTACCACACCATCTTTCACCACATCACGCCGCAAGGTCTTGACACCTTCTTCGTCAAACGGCGATGAACCGACGCCACCGACAATATGAGGATCCTCGACTACCTGGATATGCGAGGCAAACACTTCCTTGCCGATCGAATCGAGCAGGAAGGACGATTTGCGATACAGCGCGCCGCCCGAGACTGCCTGCACGAACGCACCCAGAAGGCCTGCGGCAAGCGGGGCCTCGAACAGCACCGGGCATTTGCGGGTATCGAGCTTGCGCGCGTTCAGGCGGGCGAGCGCGCGTTCGGCCGCATAACGGCCAATGTCCTCCGGCTTGGCAAGCCTGGCTGGGTCGCGCATCGAGGAATACCAGTCGTCGCGCTGCATGTTGGCACCCTTGCCGGCAATCGGCGACACGGAAATCGTGTGGCGGGAATACGGATAGCCGCCCATAAAGCCACGCGTGTTGGCGGCGACGAAGTGCGATTGCTGCGCATAGACGCTTGCGCCTTCGCTATTGGTCACGCGCTTGTCCACCGCAAATGCTGCCGCTTCACAGCGCTTTGCAATCTCGACCGCTTCTTCTGTCGAGATCAGCCACGGATAGCACAGGTTCAGGTCGCGCGGGTTCATCTCCAGCGTGTCGGCATCCGGCAAGCCGGCGCAATCGTCTTCCGCGGTAAAGCGCGCAATGTTATAGGCAGCCTCGACTGTGTCCTTCAGCGACTGCGTGGAGAAATCCGAGGTGCTTGCATTGCCCCTGCGGATGTGTCCCTGCTCGCCCAAGTAGACCGTTACCCCGATCCCCTTGTCCTTGTTCTGTTCGATGGTTTCGATTTTGCCTTTGCGCACCGTCACGGACAGACCATTGCCCTCGCTGATCTCCACGGATGCATCCGACGCACCTTTTTCCTTGGCGAAACGCAGCATGTCCTGCGCAAGCTCTCTCAACTGGTCCTGGGTATGGGTAAATACGGGATTGCTCATGGGCTTGTTCTTCTTTGAAGGTCGCTAAAACAGTTATCATAGCAGTCGTTTACACAATGGCTTTGATTCATCATGGTTAATCCAAACAGAGGCGCCGTCGGTTTCCGTTCCGACGAGTTCGAGCAGCAGTACGACCGCCCATCCAAGTCGCAGCTCAAGCGCGAAATGACCGCGCTGCAGGAATTGGGCGAAGAACTCGTCTCGCAGCCGAAGGAGCGCGTGATGCGCGTGCCGATGCCGGAAGATGTGCGTGAAGTGATCCTGGAATGCCAGAAGATCAAGGATCACGAAGGCCGTCGCCGCCAGATGCAGTATGTCGGCAAGAAGATGCGCTTACTGGAAGAAGATGAAGTGGCCGCGATCCAGAAAGTGCTCGACAGCTGGAAAGGCGCCTCGAAGGCGGAAACCGCTGCGATGCATGCACTGGAGCGTCGCCGCGAGAAGCTGCTGGCCGACGACAAGGCACTGACTGAACTGAAGGAGCAGTATCCCGAGGTCGATGTGCAGCAGTTGCGGACACTGATCCGCAATGCGCGCAAGGAGCAGGCGGAAAACAAGCCGCCCAAGGCGTATCGCGAGATTTTCCAGATCCTCAAACAACTCCAGGCGCAGCCTTCCACGAGCGCCCCTCAAGAAGATGACGACGCAGAAGAAGAGCAATCCTGACGATGTCCTGATCGGCCTGGTATCGATTTCCGACCGCGCCTCCAGCGGGACTTACGAAGACCAGGGCATTCCCGCCCTGCGCGACTGGTTTACCGCGGCGCTGACGAGCCCCTGGAAGATGGAAACCCGCCTGATCCCGGATGAACGGGCGCAGATCGAAAAAACCCTGATCGAGCTGGTTGACGACCTGAAGTGCGACCTGGTGCTGACAACTGGCGGCACAGGCCCGGCACGGCGCGATGTGACACCCGAGGCAACGCTTGCCGTGGCAACCAAGGAAATGCCGGGATTCGGCGAGCAGATGCGGCAGATCAGCCTGAAGTTTGTGCCAACCGCGATCCTGTCGCGACAGGTCGCGGTGATCCGCGAAACGGCGGATCATGCAGCATTGATCATGAACCTCCCCGGGCAGCCGAAGTCCATCAAGGAAACGCTGGAAGGCCTGAAGGATACAGACGGTAAGCAGGTGGTCTCCGGCATCTTCGCCGCAGTACCTTACTGTATCGACCTCATCGGCGGGCCCTATATCGAAACCGACGAGTCCGTGTGCAAGGCATTCCGGCCGAAGTCGGCGATCCGGCAGAAATAACCCTTACTTGTACCTGGCACGCTGCCCGACCAGCGACCCTGCTGAACAATGAACAAAGTGCTGGAAACCATAGAAATCGAATCCGGCCCCAATCCGGGCGTTTCCGTCATCTGGCTGCACGGCCTGGGCGCAGACGGCAACGATTTCGTGCCCATCGTGCGCGAACTTGACCTGAGCGGCTGCCCGGCAATCCGATTCGTCTTCCCGCATGCACCTGTCATGCCGGTCACGATCAACAACGGTTACATGATGCGTGCGTGGTACGACATCCTCACCATCGATATCGCCGGGCGTGAGGACGAGGTCGGGCTGCGCCGATCGCAAACCATGGTCGAGCATTTGATCGCCCAAGAGAAGGCACGTGGCATCCCGGCCGACCGCATCATCCTTGCCGGGTTCTCACAGGGCTGTGCGATGGCCTTGCAAACCGGCTTGCGGCATCCGGAGAAGCTGGCGGGATTGTTGTGCCTGTCCGGCTACCTGCCGATCCATGCGACGCTGCCAGACGAGCGTCATAGCGCCAATCACGACACGCCAATCTTTCTCGCACACGGCCGCAGCGACCCGATCGTTCCCCTTTTCACTGCAGAGAAATCACGCGACATGCTGATCTCGCTCGGTTACAACGTTGAGTGGCATGCCTACGCCATGCCGCACTCGGTGTGTGAAGAAGAAATTGCGGACATCAGCGTCTGGCTAACGCGGGTGCTGACATAGGACCTGGACGCTTCCGGTCGACTGAACGAATGAAGGGATGATGCAATGAATACGTGGGCGGCGCACGCCGCCCGTTTCAATATTGCAGCAATTACTTGAACACGACCGTCTTGTGGCCGTTGAGCAGGATGCGGTGCTCGACAAACCACTTCACCGCGCGTGCCAGCACCACGCACTCCACGTCGCGACCGATTGCGGTCAACGTGTCCGGCTCCATCGCGTGATCCACACGTTCAACGTCCTGTTCGATGATCGGTCCCTCGTCCAGATCGCTCGTCACGAAATGTGCCGTCGCACCGATCAGCTTCACGCCACGCTCATGCGCCTGGTAGTACGGCTTGGCACCCTTGAAGCTCGGCAGGAAGGAATGATGGATATTGATCGCCCGCCCTCTCAACGCGTCGCACATCTCGGGCGACAAGATCTGCATGTAGCGCGCCAGCACGACCAGGTCGATGTCGTTGGCCTTTACGATTTCCAGCACGCGTTCTTCCTGTGCACGCTTGGCTTCCGGTGACGCGCCTGTCGCCAGCGGCAGGTGATGGAAAGGAATGTTGTAGCTTGCGGACAGCTGGTAGAAGTCGGTGTGATTCGAGACGATCGCCGGAATCTCTACCGGCAACAGGCCGCTCTTGTAGCGGAACAGCAAGTCATTCAGGCAGTGTCCAATCTTCGACACCATCAGCATCATGCGCGGCTTTTTACGCGCGTCATGCAGTTGCGCATTCATCTGTAACTCTCTTGCCACTTCCGCAAAATCGGCACGCAGTTGCGCATCGCTGACTCCCGGATCTTCCGCAGCAAAATGCACGCGCATGAAGAACAGCTTCGACTGTGCATCACCAAACTGGGCGGAGTCGATGATGTTGCAGCCATGTTCGGCGAGGAAGCCGGATACGCGATGGACAATGCCGCGATGATCGGGGCAGGACAAGGTGAGAATGTATTCCGGGTGCATCATGGATGTATTGATATTGCGGCGAACCAAAGTCCGATATTGTCGCACGCCTTGCCAGCGAGACAGAATGCCGCGCAAAAGAAAAACCCGGATACGCACTGCGTAATCCGGGTTTTCTCCATCTTCGCCACTAACCAAAGGTCATGGCATGCACTACTGCCAAAAACGATCAGCCGACCTTTGCAACAGACAGCCCCTTGGCGGCTGCCGCTGCAGTGCCAACCTGGATGTCGCCGGAGAGCTGGCCGCCCTCTTCGATCACAACCTTGCCGTAGCGGACCTTGCCCGAGACCTTGCCGGTCGCGTAGATCACCAGCTTCTGGCGCACGGTCAGGTCGCCGTCGAATTCACCGCGAATTTCGGCGATATCGATTTCAGCGGAGCCCTTGAATGCGCCGCGCTCGGCGATCTGGATCACGCGTGAATCGATGGTGGCTTCCACACGGCCTTCGACAACCAGCGTGTCGCAGTCGGTGATTTCAACGCCCTTGAGCTTGATATTCGGGCCGACGATCAGTTTGCTGCCACCTTCGGCGGTGCTGGAGGAGTTCTCGGTTGCAGCTGCGCCCGCGGGTGCAGTCTTGGCAAAGCCGCCTGCACCGGCCGGCATGATGCCAGGAGCAGTGTTCAGCGGGGAATTTGGCGTATTGGATTCGCGCTTGCCAAAAAGCGTTTCGGATCGAAGCATGTGATCTCCTGAAAATGATGCGTAGTTAGAACGTGACTTTTGCGATGTAATGGAAACGCACCCAGCATTCCCATCGCGTCGAAAACGAGGCAACACTTAACTTGCGTTTGCGCTGCAGGAAGCAAACTCCCCACCTCTGTTGAACCGCAGCAATTGCGGCTCCCCACTTGGTCTGTATGCCGACCGGAAAGTTCCGTGCCCGTCTCAAACTGTTACACTTTGGCAAAAAAGCACGACCGTTTTATTTCATGTATAGTAAGCGGTCATACCCAACACGGACCCGTGCCGGTCATCGCTCACCACAGGAGACAACATGAATACAACCGCCCCCACCAATCAGCAAATCCGCCTCGCCGCACGCCCTATCGGCATGCCCAAACAGAGCGACTGGAAGTTCACCGCCGAACCAGTGCGCGACATCGCCGATGGCGAGGTACTGGTCAAGACCTTGTACTTATCCCTTGATCCTGCAATGCGCGGCTGGATGAACGAAGGAAAATCCTATATCCGCCCGGTGGCGATTGATGAAGTCATGCGTGCGGGTGGCATCGGCAAGGTCGTTGCATCGAAGTCGCCAAAGTTCGCCGTCGGAGATTATGTTTCCGGCAGCCTCGGCGTTCAGCAGTTCTGGGCAGGTCGCGCGGATGACAAAACCGCAGCACTCTACAAGGTTGATCCCAAGGCAGCTCCGTTGCCGAAATACCTGAACGCACTCGGCATGCCCGGCATGACCGCCTACTTCGGCCTGTTGGAAGTCGGCCAGCCCAAGGCCGGTGAAACCGTCGTCGTGTCCGGTGCGGCCGGCGCAGTCGGGCAGACCGTCGGACAGGTCGCAAAACACAAGGGTTGCCGTGTGGTCGGTATTGCGGGCGGCAAGGACAAGTGCGATTTCGTGGTCAACGAGCTCGGCTTCGACGCCTGCATCGATTACAAGAACGAATCGGTGCGCGAGGGATTGAAGAAGCACTGCCCGCAGGGCGTCGATGTCTATTTCGACAACGTCGGCGGCGATATCCTCGATGATGTGCTTACCCGCATCAACCTGAAGGCCCGCATCATCATTTGCGGCGCAATCTCCCAGTACAACAATACGACGCCAGTGAAAGGTCCGGCCAACTACCTGTCACTGCTGGTCAATCGTGCCCGCATGGAAGGCATCGTGGTTTTCGACTATGCAGATCGTTATCACGTTGGCGTTGCCGAAATGGCCAAGTGGATGAAGGAAGGCAGCTTCAAGACACGTGAAGACATCGTCGAAGGGCTCGACAAATTCCCCGAGGCACTATTGATGCTGTTTGAGGGCAAGAACTTCGGCAAGCTGATTCTGCAGGTTGCCAAGGACGACTGATCACATACAGCCTCCTGGCACACCAAGCCCCTTTCGCTCGCCAAGCAAGGGGCTGTTTCGCTTTCCGCCTATCGCATCGGGCGGCACTGGCGCAACTCGCATTTTGCGAGAAACGTGGTGCCGTTGTCGCATTGCATGCGGTAGACCTCAACCGGCCCTTTTTCCGTAATCAGCCCGGCACCTGCACCATTGCAGGCAAAGCGCCGTGCCAGCCGTTCGACGGTAACCGATGATATGCCGTACTGAAATTCGATCTTTTGTACCTCGACGATGCCGGTAGCGTCCCGCACCTTGACGCGATCGGCAAGAAGATCTGAATGGCGTGCATGCTTCGGTACATAGGCGCTTGCACCCCGGCTCTTGTCTGCGACTGATGCGGATTCCGCATCAGGACTTAGTGAAGTACACGAGGCGAGGACGAGTGCAGGAACCATCATCAGGATCAAAGGCAGGCGCTTCATGAACTTCAGTCTCCAAGGGCTTAAAAACACGCGTCGCACTATATACAATCTGCGCGCAAAAGGCAGCGGCAAGTTTAGCTGCATCGCAGCAATGATGCAAAGGAAGCAGTCACCCATCCTAAAACTATAAGTACCAATAATGCCCCGATGTGCTCTGCGGAGAAATAATCAGATAGGCGCCACGTTCGGGTTCTATACTTTCAGGACTTGCTGAAAACTCATTAGCCAACATGACTCCACTTAGCCCTCTCGCTCAGCGCTTCATCCTCCACTTCGGCGAAATGGGAAGCCGCTGGGGAATTAACCGTACCGTCGGGCAAATCTATGCATTGCTCTACGTGCACGGCACGCCGCTCAACGCGGATGAAATTGCCGATCGTCTCGGTTTTTCCCGATCCAATGTCAGTATGGGTTTAAAGGAGCTGCAGTCCTGGCGGCTGGTGCGACTTCTGCATCAACCAGGAGACCGACGCGAGTATTTCGAGCCGCCAAAAGACATTTGGGAAATCTTCCGCACGCTGCTCGAAGAACGCCGTCGGCGCGAGATTGAGCCTACCTTGTCCATGCTGCGCGATGCGCTGCTCGAGAACCCGACCAGCGAGGAAGATCGACTCGCCCAGGATCGCATGCGCGAAATGTACCAGCTGATTGAGCTTTCCTCCACCTGGTTCAACGAGATGCAGCGTCTGACACCGGAGACGCTGATGTCGTTGATGAAGATGGGCTCCAAGGTGAAGAAGCTGCTCGATGTGCGGGAAAAATTCCGCCACTCGGCAGGAGGAAAACCGACTAGTGATGCCTCAGCCAGTGATGCATCAAGCAGCGAGTCGGAGTGATCCAGGTCATCTCCCTGAGTTCACCGCCACGCGTTTTTCCAGCCAAGCAGGGTCGAGCAAGTCGCACGACAACAGGTAATAAATGGCATAAAAAAAGCGCTGCATGTTGCAGCGCTTTTTCTCGAACACGGATTCGATCAGTTGCGAACCACGCGCTTGTACTCGTTGGTGCGTGTATCGATTTCGATCACGTCGTCGGTGCTGACGAACAGCGGAACCTGGACAATGTGCTGGTATTTCTCGATCGCATTTTCAATCTTGGCTTCCTTCAGGACGTTGCCCGAAGTGTTGCCCTTGACTGCCGGCTCCGAGTAAACAACCTTGCGCGCGATCGTGATCGGCAGTTCAACGGAAATCGCCTTGCCGTCATAGAAAACTGCTTCGCATTCCATACCATCCTTCAGGTAATGCAATGCATCACCCAGGTTTTCCTCTTCGATCTCGTACTGGTTGTACTCTTCGTCCATGAAGACATAGAGCGGATCAGCGAAGTAGGAGAAGGTCACCGGCTTCTTGTCGAGGATAACGACATCGAACTTGTCGTCGCCGCGGAACACGTTTTCCAGAGGCGCGTTCGTCAGGAGATTCTTCATCTTCCATTTGTAGGTGAAGCCCGTGCGGCTCGACCCGTTGACGTCAGAACGCAGCACGATAAACGGCTTGCCGTCAACCATGATGATGTTGCCAACACGAATTTCTTTTGCGAATTTCATAGAGAATGTACGTAAAGATAGTTACTTGGAAACCAACTGCCGCCTCATCGCCAACGGCGCCGTAGATTACGCTTGACTGTATCAAGCGATATAGATTAACCGCGCATTATACCCCGTTTTCCTTGGGCATCGGTCGAAGTGAACTGGCGAACTTCAGTAAATTTGTTGTGAGATCGCCGTTTGCCAGCACTTGCCGCCGCCAGCTACCTGCATGTTCCTCCAACTCCGACATGTCAGCCCGGAATTGCGCCCAGAGCACCTGCCATGTCATTTGCTCATCCTCCTCAATGGCCGCATTCCAGAGCAGGGACAGTGCATTCACGCTTTCAATGCCAGGGACATACCGCTTCAGAAAAGCACGCAGCTTCACATGATGGAGATTCTTGTCCTGCGGGTAAATGTGCCAGATGAAGGGCTTGCCCGCCCACTGCGCCCGGACGAATGAATCCTCACCGCGCACGAAGTTCAGATCACACGCCCAAAGCAACCTGTCATAGTCCGGCTGCGGCACGAACGGCAGGACGCGCACGGTGAGGGCGCCAAGGTGCGCGGCATCACCTGCCCTGCCCTCTTTCCCCAGAAACGCATTCACTGCGTCCGCCGCAACACCTTCCGGCACAAGACAAGTCACCGCTGCGTCACCGCCTTGCCATGCATCGAACAATGCCGACACCGGCGCGGAGGGATAGCAGAACAAGGACACCTTCAACGACGCCATTTCCTCCGCCCTCACGCCGAACTGCGCAAGGAAAGCCGCCATGACCGTCGGATCCGACTGAAACTGCCGCCGCTGCTCCTCCAGCTTTGCCTCATGCAGCAAACCACCTGTCTTTGCGGTGAAGCCCGGGAAGAAGAAATACTTCGTCAGCGGCAAGCGCGGATGGGAAGAAGGCAAGGTGTGGCACCCCTCAACCCACTCCTCCGCCGTCAGCCCTTCGAGGTTCAGCCATATGGGACGCGGCTCGCATTCCGCCATCGCGGCAATGTAGCCCGGAGGAATATCGCAACCGAAGAACTCAATGACGACGTCCGCGATATCGTCGACCGAAAAGACACCTTCCTGGGTTTGCCAGTGGCGCACGGTCACGCCCTGTACCTGCTGGACATCGACTCCGAGAGCCACATCCGGACAAATGCGACGAAAACTGCGCAAGTCGTCCACCCATAACGTCACCGCAATGCCGCGCTCCTGCAGCAATTGCCTTGCGAGTCGCCAGCAGATGCCAATGTCACCAAAGTTATCTACAACTTTGCAGAAGATAACCAGAGAGATTGGATGGCTATTATTCTTTGCGGGCATATTTGACAAAACGAGAGCTCAAGCGAGACGGGATTGATTTGGTGGAACTGGAGCGGAGTGGCTCCTTGCTGAAGCAGGAGCGACTCGCTTTTGCAAGCGAAATGGTACCGAAGGCGGCGCAAGACGAGAACAAGCGCAAAAAGAAAAACGCCGCGCAATCGCGCGGCGTTTTATCTGGCGTCCCCACGGGGATTCGAACCCCGGTACTCACCGTGAAAGGGTGATGTCCTAGGCCTCTAGACGATGGGGACAGAAACCTGTCGAACAGAGCCGCGCATTTTACTACAGATTTCCGAATTGCACGCAAAAAACATTTACTCTGCCTTTGGATCAGCACAGGAACCAGCAAAAGCATCAACTGCTCTACGACGCCAGTCGTCTGCGCAATATCGTGCGCCACAAAGAAAAAGGACCTGATAACTTTCGCTATCAGGTCCTTCAGATGCCAGTGTAATCTGGCGTCCCCACGGGGATTCGAACCCCGGTACTCACCGTGAAAGGGTGATGTCCTAGGCCTCTAGACGATGGGGACAAAACCGTTTTATCGCACGTTTATCGCTGGTGGAGGTAAGCGGGATCGAACCGCTGACCTCTTGCATGCCATGCAAGCGCTCTCCCAGCTGAGCTATACCCCCGTGCGAAGAAACGAGAGTATAGCAAAGGTTTTTCTCGGGTGTAAATCCCTTTCGAAAAATTACTTGATAAATTTTTCGAGGCGCGCGAGGACAGTCTCCCGTCCGAACAACTCGAGTACCGCATCAATCGAAGGCGTTTGCAGCTGGCCGGTAATGATGAGGCGCAAAGGCATGGCCAGTTGCGGCATCTTCAGCTTGTGGACGGCCAGCACTTCTTTCATTGCAGCTGACAGCGACGCTTTATTCCATTCGACCGTTTCATAGAGCACAGTCAGGCGTTGCAGCGCCGGCTTGACATCTTCCGTCACATGCTGCGACAGCATGGCCAGATCCGGCGATGGCTGGCGATAGAACAGCATGGCAGCATCCGCCAGTTCATTGACCGTGTTGACGCGCTCCTTCATCAATGCGATCACGGACTGCACGTCAGGTGCCCCGTCGAACTGTGCACCGTCCTTCTCCATCAACGGCCGTGCGAGCGCTTCGAGGCGAGCATTGTCAGCCTGCCGGATGTAATGGTTATTCAACCAGGCCAGCTTTTCCGGATTGAACTGCGCCGGTGACTTGGACAGATGGTCGAGATCGAACCACTGGGTGAACTGCTCCATCGAGAAGATTTCATCGTCACCATGGCTCCAGCCGAGGCGCGCCAGATAGTTGAGCATCGCCTCCGGCAGGTAGCCCTGCGCCGGATACTCCATCACGCTGACAGCACCATGGCGCTTCGATAGCTTTTCGCCGTCGGCACCGAGGATCATCGGCACATGGCCATATTCCGGCAACGGCGCACCGAGTGCGCGCAAGATGTTGATCTGGCGCGGCGTATTGTTCACATGGTCGTCGCCACGGATCACGTGGGTGATCTTCATGTCCCAGTCGTCGATCGCAACGCAGAAGTTGTAAGTCGGCGTGCCGTCCGGACGCGCAATCACGAGGTCGTCCAGTTCGCGGTTGGAGATCGTGATCGCGCCTTTGACGACATCGTTCCACGTCACGTCGCCGTCGAGCGGGTTCTTGAAGCGCACGACCGGCTTGCGACCTTCCGGCACCGCCGGCAAGGTCTTGCCCGGCTCTGGGCGCCAGGTACCATCATAACGCGGCTTTTCGCCGATGGCGCGCTGGCGTTCACGCATCGCCTCGACTTCATCCGGCGTGCAGTAGCAATAGTAGGCGGAGCCGGCTTCCAGCATCTGCGCCACGACTTCACGATAGCGGTCCATCCGCTTCATCTGGTAGAACGGACCTTCGTCGTGATGCAGGCCGAGCCAGTTCATGCCGTCGATGATTGCCTGCACCGCTTCTGGCGTCGATCGCTCGAGGTCGGTATCTTCAATGCGGAGAATGAAGGTGCCGCCGAAATGACGGGCATAGGCCCAGGAAAAAAGCGCGGTGCGCGCGCCGCCAAGATGAAGATAACCGGTCGGGCTCGGTGCAAAACGGGTACGGACTGTCATGGCAAATAAAAACGGCCTTGGGGTGCCAAAGCCGTGTTGGGTGTTGGTAAAGGACGCGCTATTTTACCCTGCCAGCAACAGGGATGAAAACGGCGCTGGCGTCAACGTTAGTCGTTCTTGATGACAATATTCGGGAATTTGCTGGTCATGTCCTTCGCCTTCTCTGCAACCTTGACGGCGACCTTGCGCGCGATTTCCTTGTAGATCTTTGCGACAGCGCCATCCGGATCGGCGACGACGGTCGGCTTGCCGGAATCAGTCTGTTCGCGAATGGACATCGTCAGCGGCAAGGCACCGAGGAAGTCCACACCATAATCAGCGCACATCTTCTCGCCGCCGCCCTGGCCGAAAATCGGCTCTGCATGACCGCAGTTCGAGCAGATGTGCATGCTCATGTTTTCGACGATGCCAAGGATGGGAATGTCGACTTTCTCGAACATTTTCAAGCCCTTGCGCGCATCCAGCAGCGCAATATCCTGCGGCGTGGTGACGATGACGGCGCCCGTCACCGGCACTTTCTGAGAAAGCGTCAACTGGATGTCGCCGGTGCCCGGAGGCATGTCGACGATCAGGTAATCGAGGTTGCGCCAGTTGGTCTGCTCCAGCAATTGCTGCAAGGCTTGCGTGACCATCGGACCGCGCCAGACCATCGGCTGGTCGGGATCGATCATGAAGCCGATCGACGACACTTGCAGGCCATAGTTCTCCAGCGGCTCCATCGTCTTGCCGTCAAGCGATTCCGGCTGACCGGAAATACCCATCATCATCGGCTGCGACGGACCATAGATATCTGCATCCAGGATACCGACCTGCGCTCCCTCGGCAGCAAGCGCGAGCGCGAGGTTGACGGCAGTGGTTGACTTGCCGACACCGCCCTTGCCGGATGCAACGGCAATAATGTTCTTCACGTTCGACATCAGCTTGATGCCGCGCTGTACCGAGTGCGCAATGATCCTCGAATGGATATTCACCTGCACGTTGCCGATACCCTGCACCTTGCGCAGGCCGTCCACTGTTGCCTGGCGAATCATCTCGATCTGGCTTTTTGCGGGGTAGCCCAGCTCGACGTCGAGGGAGACGTCCGCACCGTTGACCTGGATATTCTTTGCAGACTTGCCGGACACCAGATCCTTGCCGGTGTTCGGATCGATCACTTGCGATAGCGCCGCCTTCACGGCTTCGATGGTAATAGTCATTACTTCTCCCGAATTTTGTTGCAACAAGTCTAAACCAATTCACAGGCGCCGCCGACCGGAACAGGATCCCTGCGTTTGACAGCGGATCGCTGCGATAAGCGCCCATGCGCTGCTAGAATGGCAGTTTTTCCTCAACAAGCATTGCCAAATGAGCACCACACCGCACCGCAAGCTGTTTGTCACCACCGCCCTGCCCTACGCCAACGGCGCATTCCACATCGGCCATATCATGGAATACATCCAGGCTGACATCTGGGTACGCTTCCAGCGAATGCAGGGCCATGAGGTGCACTTCGTCGGTGCAGACGATGCCCACGGCGCACCAATTATGATTGCCGCGGAAAAAGCCGGCGTGACACCGCAGGAATTCGTTGCCCGGATCGCTGCGGGCCGCAAGCAATATCTCGACGGCTTCCACATCAGCTTCGACAACTGGCATTCGACCGATGCGCCGGAAAACCATGAATTATCGCAGGACATCTACCGTCGCCTGCGAGATGCCGCAAAATTAATCACGACCAAGACCATCGAGCAGTTCTTTGATCCGGTCAAGAACATGTTCCTGCCGGACCGCTACATCAAGGGCGAATGCCCGAAGTGCGGCGCCAAGGACCAGTACGGCGATTCCTGCGAAGTGTGCAGCGCCGTGTACGCGCCGACCGACCTGAAGAATCCGTATTCGACGCTGTCTGGTGCCACACCGGTGTTGCGCTCATCCGAGCACTATTTCTTCCAATTGTCGAACCCGAAGTGCGTGGAATTCCTGCGCGAATGGACGCAGGCGCCGAACCGCCTGCAACCGGAAGTCGTCAACAAGGCCAAGGAATGGCTGGAAGGCGAGGAAGGCCTGGGCGACTGGGACATCAGCCGCGATGCGCCGTACTTCGGCATCGAGATCCCGGATGCACCGGGCAAGTATTTCTACGTCTGGCTGGATGCGCCGGTCGGCTACCTCGCGTCGCTGAAGAACTACTTCGCCAAGACCGGCCGCGATTACCAGGCTTTCATGAACGATGCTTCCGCCGAGCAGTATCACTTCATCGGAAAGGACATCATTTACTTCCATACGCTGTTCTGGCCGGCGATGCTGAAGTTCTCGGGCCTGAAGGTGCCGAACAATGTGTTCGTGCACGGCTTCATCACTGTTTCCGGCGAAAAGATGTCGAAATCGCGCGGCACCGGCATTTCGCCGCTGCGCTATCTGGACATCGGCATGAACCCGGAATGGCTGCGCTACTACATCGCCGCCAAGCTGAACGCAAAGGTGGAAGACGTCGACTTCAATCCCGACGATTTCGTCTTGCGGGTGAATTCCGACCTGATCGGGAAGTATGTCAACATCGCCAGCCGCGCCGCAGGCTTTATCACCAAACGTTTCGGCGGCAAACTGAGCGACCCGATCACCGGCGAAGGTGCGATGACCTGGCGCCTGCGCTTCGGCGAACAAGAAGACGCCATCAAGGAAGCTTTCGAAGCGCGCGAGTACGGCAAGGCAATCCGGCAGGTGATGGCGCTGGCTGACGAAGTGAATCAGTACGTCGACACGAAGAAGCCTTGGGAACTGGCAAAGGATCCGGCCAACAATCAGGAGCTACAGGACGTCTGCAGCAACCTGCTGCGCTCTTTCTACTGCCTGACGATTTACCTGGCACCGATCCTGCCGGCGCTGGCACGCAAAGTTTCCACGCTGTTCGGCATCGAGCGCGACCTGACGTGGGCAGACCTGCAAAACAGCCCGACCTCCATCGGCAACTTCGAACACCTGATGACGCGCGTCGATCCGAAGATGCTCGATGCACTGTTCGAGCCGCCGGCGGAAGCAGCACCTGCAGCACAGGCTTCGGCGCAGCCTGCCGGTGGCGCAATCGAGCCGCTTGCCGAGGAAATCAAGATCGACGATTTCGCGAAGATCGACCTGCGCATTGCAAAGATCGTCAACTGCGAACATGTTGAAGGTTCCGACAAGCTGCTGCGCCTGACGCTCGACGTGGGCGAAGGCCGCACGCGCAATGTTTTCTCCGGCATCAAATCGTCCTACAAACCGGAAGACCTGATCGGCAAGATGACCGTCATGGTGGCCAACCTTGCGCCACGCAAGATGAAGTTCGGCATCTCGGAGGGCATGGTACTGGCGGCCTCCGCGGCGGACGAAAAGGCCAATCCGGGCATCTATGTATTGAACCCGTGGCCGGGCGCAGAGCCGGGCATGCGGGTCCGTTGACCATGGCAACTCAGAGCAACCCAGACAGTCGCTTTCGGGCGTGGTGCAAATGAGTATCGTCGTTCGAGAAGCATCGCTCGACGATGCACCCTTGATTGCGGAGCTGACGCGTGCCGCGTGGGCGGACAAGGTGGCCGTCACTTCAAGCGGCCATCACGAGACAGAGGTGCGTGTGCTGCAGGACCTGCAGGCCGGCGGCGGTTTCATACTGCTCAAGGAAGAGCAGCCGATCGGCTCGGCACGCTGGGTGCCAGTCGAAAGCGAACCGAATGTCTGGGAAATCATGCGCATGGGTGTCGTGCCCGCCCACCGCGGCGAGCATCTTTCGCACTATCTCGTCGAGGCCATCATCCATCGTGCTCTGGCCGCCGAAGTAACGGATTTGCGGCTTGCCGTGCGCGCCGACCAGACGAGATTGCTCGATCTATATGCCGCCTTCGGATTCGAACGTGCACCGGAGCTGGAATACAGTCACGCCAATCCTCTCGAGCCCACACCGACCGTCATGAGAAAGCGGCTCGGCTACTGATCCAGGTCATGTGCGCCACAGTCCGTGCGCACAGGACTTGGCAGGCTCGGCCACTCGAGCGCACAATAACTCCCACATAACATCATTCTGCGTCGGCCAGGTCCGCTCCAGGCACTGGTTCTCATGACACAAGCAGCAAGGGGGAGGAAGACTGGATGAGCTTGGCCAACATTAGCTTTCGCCCCCGCCTGTTCGATGCCCTCCAGGGATATGACCGTACGCGATTTCTGGCGGACGCGAGCGCAGGACTGACCGTCGGCGTGGTCGCATTGCCACTTGCCATGGCATTTGCGATCGCGTCTGGCGCAAAACCGGAAGCCGGCATTTTTACCGCCATCATCGGTGGCTTTCTGATCTCCGCACTCGGTGGCTCTCGCGTCCAGATCGGCGGACCGGCAGGCGCATTCATCGTTGTCATCTACGGCATCATCGAGAAATACGGCCTCGCCAACCTGCTGATCTCGACCATACTCGCCGGCATGCTGCTCTTCGCCATGGGCATGTTCCGCCTCGGAACACTCATCCGTTACATCCCTGTACCGATCGTGATCGGCTTCACCAACGGGATTGCAGTGCTGATTGCACTCTCGCAGATGAAGGACTTCTTCGGGCTGGACATCAGCAAGATGCCGGGTGACTTCTTCGCACAAATCAAGCTGCTGGGGATGAATGCACACACGGTGAACTGGGTGACGCTGGGAATTGCCGCAGTCTCGCTCCTTGTCATGTTCAGCTGGCCGGCCGTGTTCCGCACTGTCCCCGGCCAGGCACCGCCAAAGTATCCACGCCTGTTCAAAGTGCTGAAGCCGATCCCGAGCCCGATCGTGGTTCTCGTCCTGAGCACGCTCGCCGTCAGCCTCTTCCAGCTTCCCGTGGAAACCATTGGAAGCAAGTTCGGTGGCGTCCCGCAGGCGCTGCCGAGCTTCCAGCTGCCAGAGTTCTCCTGGGAACTCGTCAAGCAGTTGATGGCGCCGACGATCACCATCGCGCTGCTGGGTGCAATCGAATCATTGTTATGCGCGCGCGTGGCCGAGAATCTAACCGGTGACCGGCACGATCCGAACCAGGAACTCATGGCGCAAGGTGCCGCCAACTTCATTGCCCCCTTCTTCGGAGGCATTCCGGCCACCGGTACCATCGCACGCACCGTCACCAACATCCGTACCGGTGCGACTTCGCCGGTTGCGGGCATCGTGCATTCACTCACCCTGCTGGTCATCGTGCTGGTCGCGGCGCCGCTCGCGAAAAATGTGCCGCTTGCAGCGTTGGCAGCCATCCTGCTGCATGTCGCATTCAACATGGGTGAATGGCATGAGTTTGTTCGCTTGATGCACTTTTCCCTCAACTACCGGATCCTGGTCGTTACCACTTTCCTGCTCACCGTCATCATCGACCTCACGGCGGCGGTGGAAGTCGGACTGGTTCTGGCATGCATTTTCTTCATCTACCGGATTTCTAGCCTTACCCGCATCGAACCCATGGCACAGTCGGCAATGCCGGCCCCACTGGCTCCCGGCGTGGCTGCCTACTCCCTCTTCGGCTCACTGTTTTTCGGTACCGTGGGAAAAATGGAGCAGCTGAACAATGAAAAAGCCGCCCCGAAGAAAGCGTTGTTACTGGAACTGCACCAGCTCATCAATCTCGACACAACCGGTCTCGACGCGCTGGAAACCTTCCACAAGTCGCTGATGAAGCAAGGTTGCCAGCTGATCATTTGCGGCGCCAACCACCAGCCGCTCAGCCTGATGCAGCGCACCGGATTTCTCGAGCGCCTCGGCAGCGAGAACTGCGTGGATGACTTGCAGCAGGCAGTAGTACGGGCAAATGCTATTGCGGCATGAATCCTGCCTGCAGCAGACCTTGCATATGTTGCAATCACATTTCCTGTTGTCACGTCGGTGATTGACTGAATCGTCAGGAAGACGGGGTAAAATAGCGCCCAACTTTCACGGCAACCCTGTTCAACATCATGAAATTCAGCAAGCAACAATCGCTCTACCAGTCCGAATTCACCAAGTTCCTGAACGAGATGAAGTCCAAGGATCCGGGGATCGAACAACGCCAGCGCGAGGGCCGTGCCCTGCTGTGGGACAAGGCGCCGATCGACCTCGACGCGACGAAGCGAGCAAGAGAGTCACGTGTAAAGCAGCAGCCTTACGTGTACCAGTCCAAGTAATCAATGAGCACGCAGCAGGACGCGCTGCTTGCGCATTTGCCGGCTGACGCCCCGGAACGTGCACTGGTGGGCCAGCCGGACTCGACACCGGATGTGATCGACGGCATGGCGTACGCAAAGTTATATGGCGAGCCGCTGTTCAAGCTCCCGACCGACCTGTACATCCCGCCGGATGCGCTGGAGGTGTTCCTCGAAGCGTTCGAAGGTCCGCTCGACCTGCTGCTTTATCTGATCCGCAAACAGAATTTCAACATCCTCGACATTCCGATGGCGCAGGTCACGCGCCAATACCTGGAGTACGTCGACCAGATCCGCGTGCACAATCTGGAGCTGGCAGCGGAATACCTGCTGATGGCAGCGATGCTCATCGAGATCAAGTCGCGCATGCTGCTGCCGGTAAAGAAGGCCGATACCGGAGAGGAAGCGGCCGACCCGCGCGCCGAACTGGTGCGCCGCCTGCTGGAATACGAGCAGATGAAGCTCGCTGCCCAGCAGCTCGACACGCTGCCGCAGCTCGGTCGCGATTATGTCCGCACGCAGGTCTATATCGAACAGAACGTCGTGACGCGCTGGCCGGATGTACACATCAGCGAATTGCAGGCGGTCTGGGCCGATATCCTCAAGCGCGCCAAGCTGACCCAGCACCACACGATCACGCGCGAAGAACTGTCCGTGCGCGAGCACATGACCAGCATCCTGCGCCGCCTGCAATCGGCCAAGTTCGTCGAATTTGCCGATTTGTTCGATCCCTCGCGCGGCGTTCCTGTCGTTGTCGTCAACTTCATCGCACTGCTCGAGCTGGCCAAGGAGACGCTGATCGAAATCACGCAGGCAGAAGCGTTTGCACCGATCTACGTCCGCCTCGCCTATTCACCCACCTGATCCCCCTGCCGTCCCGGCACTTAACCGTAGCAAGGCTGTTTCATGAAAATCATTTCTTCCATTGACGAATTGCGCGACCAGCTGCGCGGCCAACTGCGCACCGCCTTCGTGCCGACCATGGGTAACCTGCACGAAGGCCACCTGTCGCTGATGCGTCTGGCACGCAAGCACGGTGATCCGGTCGTGGCGTCGATCTTCGTCAACCGCCTGCAGTTCGGGCCGAACGAGGATTTCGACAAGTATCCGCGCACCTTCCAGGCTGACGTGGAAAAGCTTGAAAAGGAAGGCGTCTACGTTCTGTTCGCACCGACAGAAAAGGATCTGTATCCGGAGCCGCAGGAATACCGCGTACGTCCGCCGGATGACCTAGGCAACATCCTCGAAGGCGAATTTCGCCCCGGCTTCTTCACCGGCGTAACCACTGTCGTCCTGAAGCTGTTCTCCTGCGTGCAGCCGCGCGTGGCGGTGTTCGGCAAGAAGGACTACCAGCAGCTGATGATCGTGCGGAACATGGCGAAGCAGTTTGCGCTGCCGACCGAGATCATCGCCGCCGAAACTTATCGTGCGGAAGACGGTCTTGCGCTGTCCTCCCGCAACGGCTACCTGTCCACCACAGAGCGTGCCGAGGCGCCAGAGCTGTACAAACTGCTGAACGAAGTCGCCGAGGAAGTGCGCTCTGGCCATCTCGATATGTTCGAACTGGAACGCCATGCGATGGCCAAGCTGGCCGGACGTGGCTGGAAGCCGGACTACATTTCGGTGCGCAAGCGTGCCGACCTGCAGCCGCCGTCGGCAGGCGACCTCGCCCAAGGCGCACCGCTGGTGGTGCTTGCTGCTGCCAAACTGGGCACGACGCGCCTGATCGACAATCTGGAAATCTGAAAAACCGGTCGCCGGCCATCCGACCGGTGGCTGGCCGGTGACCGACATCTCTTTTTATGCGACATCGCATTGCCCGGCTGCTGACATGTTGCGCACTGGCGTTACTCCCTGTGTCAGCCGCATTGGGCGCCATCACCGTCGTGGACGACGCCAAGCGCAGCGTCACCCTCCCACAGCCGGCGCGCCGCATCGTGAGTCTGTCGCCGCATGCAACCGAGATCCTGTTTGCCGCCGGCGCCGGGCCTTATATCGTCGGCGTGGTCGAATACAGCGACTATCCCCCGGAAGCAAAACGCATCACCTCGGTCGGCAGTGGCGTCGCACTTGACCTGGAACGCGTCATGTCGCTCAAGCCTGACCTGGTTGTCTCCTGGGGCAGCGGCAATTCCGCGGCCCAGATCAGGAAGCTGCGCGAGCTCGGCATCCCCGTCTTTGAGAGCGAGCCACGCGACTTTCCCACCATTGCGACCTCACTGGAACGGCTTGCAACGCTGGCGGGCACTGACCAGACAGGCAAGGCGGCAGCATCGGTCTTCCGCGACCAACTGCAACACATTCGGTCGACATATCAGCAGCGCACGCCGGTGACCGTGTTCTACCAAATATGGCGCAATCCGCTGATGACGTTGAACGGCGAGCATCCGGTATCCATCGCACTGCGCCTTTGCGGCGCGAGGAATGTGTTCAGCGACCTGCCGCAGCTTGCCCCGACCGTCAATGTGGAGGCGGTTCTTCAGGCAAACCCGGATGTCATCATTGCCAGCACTGGCGAACAGGACGACGTGCTTTCCGGCTGGCGCCGCTTTTCAGGACTGAAAGCGGTGGAACGCGGAAATCTCTTCCTCATCGATGGTGGCCTCATGAACCGGTCCGGCCCGCGCATCCTCGATGCGACCGAAGCGCTCTGCCAGCAGCTGGATATCGCCCGGAATCGAAAATAGTGGGCCGCCTAAACGCCTCACGACAAACGTTCGAACAATGTTATAACGCAGCAGCAACCACCGTTAAAGTAAGACAACACGATTCCCATCCGCTTCGAAGAAGTCATTGTGCTGTTCGCGGGATTCGCGCTGGTCGCTAGCCGAGCCAGCTCACCATGGCCTGCCACTGTTCTACGTCCTTCTCCACGCGCGATGGCGCGACGTCCCACAGCGTCGCGCCGTGGGCGGCGAGTTGTACGTAATTCTGCGTGTCGCGCAGATAGCCAAGTACAGGCAGACCGAGATTGCCGACGTAATGTGCCAGCTGGTCTGCGGCACGCGTGCGAATGTTGATTCGCATGCCGATCACGCCAACGCTGTATTTCCCCTGTTGGGCAGCCAGGCGCTGCAGGAATTCCTGAGTTGCGAGGATATCGAACATCGATGCCTGCAACGGCACTACGACCTTGTCAGCGATGCGAAGCACCTCATCCAGCCGCGCCCCGCCGAGGCCGGCCGGCGTGTCGAGCACGATATGCGTCGTCCCTTTCGGCGGCCTGGCGACATGGCCGTTGACGATATCCCAAGGTGCGATCGGAGGCAGGCTGCCAGGACGGAGCGCCAGCCAGGCACGGGAAGACTGCTGGACATCGACGTCACCGAGCATGACCTTGTGCCCGCGCTTGGCGAAGTATCCCGCCAGATTGGTTGCTATTGTGCTTTTACCAACACCACCCTTTGGATTTGCAACGACGATGACTGGCATGGTTTCCTCCCTCTGGAATGCCACACTTCACGTTCAATCAGTGGAATTACGTGCCTGAAGACAACATTTTTAACAGAATAGCATGCTGATTTCAGACGATGGCTGTGCATGCGGTGATTTCTGGTTCTGTCAGGCAAGGCGCTGCCTTAAAATACCGGGATGCAAAATACATCGACGAATGCCGGCCTCCCGCCGCCGGACGAAGATCAACAAACGTCCCTGCAAGCCTACTTCAAGCCGGAAATCTCCCCAGACGATATCGAACAGGTATTTCGCCTGAAGCGGTCACAACCGCTGCTGCAGGCTTTTACCGCCTTGTTCCATGGCGGCTTCGATGGCGTGCTGGTGCGCCTGCTGGTGCTCGGCGAACTGGCCGCGGATGCACAGGCCGGCGCCTTGTCGCGTGCCGACATCAATACCAAGCTCGGCTATCTCGACCCGGACAGCCTGGAAACCGTGCTGGCCCGCCTGCGCGCGCACAACCTGCTTGCGTGGGATGCGGCGCAAGGCGTGTATCGCATTACACCGACCGCCCGTAACGTCCTCGCCGCCATCGAAGGTCTGATGGCAATGGACGAGGACAATGACGAAGCGGAGATGGGCTTCCTGCTGTCGCAGGTTGCAGGCGCCCAGGCCGTTGGCGGCGTCACCGTCGAGCAATTGCAGCATCTGCTGGGCCGCATGGTCGACCTGACCGAAGAATTCCGCGATGCGATCGCATCCGGCTCCGAGTTCCGCCTGCGTGCAGCGCAGGAAAAGTGGCACACCGCCTGCGACTGGGTGGACAAGGGCTCGCAGATCATCCAGGCAATCACCACCGATCCGGATGCGGACTCGGCCACGCACCGCGCGGCGCAGGCCATTGGCCGCGCACAGAGCGCATTGCTGAACATGCAGGGCATGTTCTCGCGTGCACTCAACCAGATCGAACGCCAGCGAGTACACCTCGGCCAGTCCGGCCTGTCGACGACGGACATCAAGACCTGGCTGATGCAGCATGAAGATCTCGCCGGCCTGGCGCGCAATGCGATTTCCCTGCCGGTCACGCCGATGTTCATCACGCCGTCGGAGATGATCGACGTTGCCGAGACCGAGCTGTTTACCGACCGGAACAAAGGTGTGGACGACGCGCTGCCGAGCGGCGAAGACGCGCACATCGCCCAGAGCGAAGCGGCCACCATCCCGGTGGAGCTGGATACATGGCTGACGCGCCTGTCGACCTTTGCCAATTCCACCACTGCCGCAGGCGAAGTTCACGAAACGCTGCTGCCCGCCCACTTCGCGGTAGCGTCCTATCGCGCTTCGCTATTGCCCTTGCTGGGCGATGAAAGCGAAGCTGCGCTCCAGGGCGGCACCGCAACCATGGCCCGGCTGCCGCTCGTTTTCGCGCCACGCGACGACATGGTGCAACTGAAAGACCCGCACGTGGCCGCGATCTCGCTCGCGACACTGACACCCAAACAAGACAATCAACCGGATTCCGAAGATGAGTGATGAAGCACAACTCCTGATTGCGCAACTGCTGACACACCAGACACTGGCGCGCGAGAACAAGCTGGTCAAACGCGCATTGACCGACGAAGTGTTTCGCCTTGATGTCGATAACCGGCTCGCCGCCTGCGGCATGAAATTCCTCGACAACGTCTATGCCGACAACGTCACGCTCGGACTGGCGCGGGAAATCGAGCCGAAGATTTTCGGTTCGCGTGAAGTCTGGCAGAACAACAACATGGGCCTGGCGCGCGACGGCGTTGCGCTACTCGTGGTGTTGTGGGCAATGATCATCCTGCCCAAGCGCGAGCGTCAGGAAGCGCACCAGCATGCGCTGGAAGACCAGGAAGACATGTTCGGCAAGGACAAGCCGCTGCCTCGCGCAGAGGATGCGTCAATGGGCATTTCCTACCGTGCGTTGCTGGCCGACTTCGGCGACAAGCTGGGCAAGAAGACGCGCATGGACATGAACCTCGGCATCCTCAACAAGCTCGGCTTCATCGAGCGTCGCGGCGACATGATCGTCGAAGGTCCGCTGCTGGACCTGATGATGGATACCGACGCGCTGAAGGACCGCATCATCAACGGTGCGCTGGCCGACATCTTCCATCGCCCGCCGCCGAAGGAAGCCGCCATCCTCAATTTCCCGAACGTTGAACAATAAGACTCGCGAACAGGACACGCATGTTTCATATCAAATCGCTGGAGATGGTCCACTGGGACTACTGGCAACGCGTCAAGAACATTCCGCTGGATGCGAAGATCATCACCATCGCCGGCCAGAACGGTTCCGGCAAGACCACGCTGCTCGATGCGCTGCGCACGCTGTTCGGCCTCGACTGCTCGATGGGTCGCTCGTACAAACATTACGCGCGCCACGCCGGGCAGCAGACTTCCTGGCTGCGTGCCGTGGTCGACAACCGCGCCACGGGACGCCAGTTGTCGAACCGACCTTTCCGCTCCTCAGGCTTTTTCAGCGAGGACGAAGTCACCCTGTTCTGCCAGATCCAGAAGAATGGCGGCGACTGGAAGCGCCAGTACCTGATGCGCGGCGGTGCCGTAGATATTGAAGAAGTACAGGACGCCACCGACTGGCTGGGACTGGAAACCTACCGCAAACGCCTTGCCAATGCCGGCCTGTCGCCCGCAATGGCAAAAGTGTTGGCGCTTGAGCAGGGCGAAACCGACAAGCTGTGCGAATACGCACCGCGCCAGTTGCTCGACCTCGTGTTCCAGGTGTTCGGTGACAAGGAAGTGCTCGATGCCTACGATGAGGCCAAGCGCCATCAGCGTGACACCGAACTGGAACTGCAGCGTTTCGAAGCCGAGCTGGAATCCGCACAGACCAACCTCGAACGCCTGCGCCTGCGCGCGGCGAACTATCACCAGTGGGAAGGCCTGAACAAGGAACAGCGCGACCTGCAGGAAGAAATCCTGCCGACGCTGCAATACCACGATATCCGCGAAAAGGCAGCCGCCACCAGCCAGGCGCTGCGCGAGTCCCGTTCTTCGCTGCTGGTGCAGGATGCGCAATTGTCGGACCGCCGTTCCGAAGTGGCGGAATGCGCAAACGCCTTGAGCGCCGCGCACCAGCAGGAAACCGCACTGGAAGAAGAAAAGTCGACGCTGGAAAAGCGCCTGTCCGAAATCAACAGCAAGCTCAAGCCACTGGAGAGCCTGCTGGAACAGAAAACCCGCTTGCAGAAACTGGCTGCCGACGAGGGTGCCGACATTGCCGACGTCGCGACGCAACTCGAGCAAAAGGAAGCCGAGTACATGCGCCAGCGGCAGGCGCGCGACGAACTGGCGGCGCGCATTGCCGCCGACCGTGCCGCAATCGCCGCGCTGGAAAGCAAATCCGCCCTGCCCGATCCGGAGAACGTGCGCTCCATGCGCCGCGCGCTGGCCGATGCAAAGATCGAACATGCGATGCTGCCGGATATCGTCGAGGTCACCGATCCGCGCTGGCAAGGCGCAGTCGAAGGTGTGCTGCGCGGTTTCACCTCGGTCGTGCTGCTGGAAAACCCGCGCGACGCTGCCGCCGCCTATAGCATTGGCGAAAAGGAACGCTACGGGCACTTCATCGTGTCCGACCGTGTGAAAGCGCCCGAAGTCAAGGACAAGAGCCTGCTGTCGGTGGTTCGCTTCACTGCGCCGGCGCCGGCATGGCTGATCGACCAGCTCGAGCGCATCATGCGCGTCGACTCCGTCGATGCCGGCACCAAGCTGCCGTCCAGCGAAGAATGGATCACACCGGAGGCTTACCATCGCGAGCGTCGCGGTGGCCGCTCGCTGTTCGTGGAAGCATCGCGCTACCGCTTCGGCGATGCCGGTCGCCTGCAGCGCCTCGCAGCATTGCAGGCTTCGCTGCCCAAGCTGGAAGCACAGGAAGACCAGCTCACGCTGAAGATCAACAAGCTCGCAAGTGAAGTCAGTTCATTGAAGGCGCGCATTGCAGGCGTCGACGCGGCCAAGGAACTGGTTGCGCGTCAGGCGGAATTCGATGAAGCAACACACAGCGCGACACCGCTGAAGGCGGCACGGACCGAAGTCGGTACGCGCCTTGGCGAACTGTTCCCGCTGACGAAGAAAGCAACGGAAGACCGTACGCTGGCTGACAACGCTTGGCAGAACGCCAAGCGTGCGCTGGCGGACAGCGAGGCGCATGTACGCCAGTCGCAAAAGCGCCTGCGCGAAGAACGCCAGACGCATGCGGAGAAACTGCGCGAAATCCGCCAGACCTGGCGTCATCTGCCCTTTGCATGGCGCAATCTCGCCCGCCGGCAGCAGCTGGTCGAAGAACACCAGAACGCACACCAGGTGGAGCTCCGCCTGAAGCACCTCGCCGCTGATCTCGAGCGCGACGACTGGGAAACCGACTCGACGGTGGTCGACCAGCATGTGCGCCTCAACGGTCTGCTGCAAGGCCGCCAGGCGGAAACCGAGGAACGCCGCTACCAGAACAACCGTGCAATCGAAGCAACGGAGAATGCGCGCGGTGCGTATATCGAGCGCCTGCGTTACACGATTAAGACCTATAGCAAGAACATCAAGGAGCTGGGCGAGCTGGCCGGCATTGAAGTCCATGTCGATCCGGTGCGCCTCGAGAACGACGACGTGCAGCTGGCGCAAGCCGGCTTGCATGTGCGCTTCAAGTTCGACGGCAAGGGCCCGATCGGCCTCAACGACGGTGAAGCATCCGGTGGCCAGCAGGTGATGAAATCACTGATCCTGCTGATCGGCCTGCTGAAGTCGGATGACGGCTCCGGCGGCTTCGTGTTCATCGACGAACCGTTCGCCCACCTGGACATCCGCAACATCCAGCTGGTCGGCGAGTTCCTGAAGAACACCGATGCGCAGTACCTGATGACGACGCCGCTGACACATAACACCGACGTGTATGACCCTTCGGAACTGACGCTGATCACCAGCAAGAAAAAGAAGGATACGCACTGGGCGCAGCCGATCTTTGTGCTGCAGCGGCGTGCTGAGTCAAAGGTGGCCTGAGCGGCAGCGGCCCGCCGGCCGCCTGCCCGCATCCCTCGCAAATCGGGATGCTCCTCAGCACCTAGGGTGATAACTGCCACCTATCTCACTCGACGCCCTGATAGAGCGTATTCACGTACAACTCGAGAACATGCCGCCGCACCCCACGTCTAACCCCTTTCTTTCGTCGACTAAAGGAGGCCGCCATGGGCAAGGCAAGCAGGCGCAAGCGGGAACGGCATCTTCATCTCGGGTTCGCCGATAAGGACTGGCCGGTCCAACACGAGGAGGGCAGCAAGATATCGCCCTGCTTGATCGAGTTGATCGATCCCTACATCGACGACGCCACTACCATCGACGAACTCAAGCTGATCGTAGCTGCCGGCACGATTGCATGGAATCTCGCCGCCATTCCCGAACCTTATCGTTCGGATGAACTGGAAGAACTCGTCGCACCACTGGGAGAGGAAGCAGCCTTCCTTTTTGCAACACTCATTCCCGAGCTGGTGGAGAGAAAGCTGGACCTGTTCCCTGAGGATGGGCGTCGCATCACCGGCTGGGATGTCAGGAAAAAGAATGGGCAACCCTACATCACCGTTTCCGCGGTGGCGGGTGTCCCGGCAGGAATACTCGTAGAAAACCGGGTTAATGCGCGACCGGAATAAACAGTCGCCCCTGCTCCGATTCGACCACCTCGAAACCGCAGCCGAAGGTCTGCTGCAAAACAGGCGGGAGCAGCACCTGCTCTGTCGTTCCTGCCCAGTGCTGCCCTTTCGCCAGGGCCAGAACATGTGTCGCATAGCGCGACACAAGGTTCAGGTCATGGCATGCGGCAATCACCGCCTTGCCGCGCCCTGCCGACACCGGATCACGATTGACGATCTCGCGTGCCAGCCCCATCACCGCCAGTTGCGCGGCTGCGTCCTGATGCGCAGTCGGCTCGTCGAGCATCAGAAGGTCCGGGTTCTGTGCCAGCAGGGTCGCCAATGCAACGCGCTGCCTTTCCCCGCCTGAGAGTCTCATCACATCTTTCTCTTCGATGCCTTCCAGCCCCACTGCCGACAGGGCCCAGTGTGCAATCGCGCGGTCGTCCTCGTCTTCCCAGCCAAGTCCTACCTGATAGGGATGCCGGCCAGCCATCACCGTATCCAGCGCCGTGCTGGAGAACGCATCAAGCTGTTGCTGCGCCATCAGCCCGCGCCGGCGCGCCAGAACTTCCGGCCGCAGGCTGCGCATTTCCGCACCTTCAAGAAGGATGCGCCCCGAAGCAGGATCGAGCAGCCCCGCCAGCGTGTGCAGCAAGGTGCTCTTGCCCGCCCCGTTCTTGCCGATGATGCACCAGAACTCGCCGGCACGGACGCCGAGATTGAGGCCGTCAACCAGCAGCTTGTCACCGGCCTCCACCCGCAGCGATTCGGTAGTCAGCAATAGCGTATTCATACCTTGCTCCGCGATAGCAGCCAGAGGAACACCGGCACGCCGATCAGCGCGGTAATCACGCCAACCGGTAATTGCGTTGGCGCGACGGCCGTGCGCGCCACCAAATCCGCCAGCGTCAGTACCGTGCCGCCAGCAAGCGCTGCGGCAGGCAGCAGGATGCGCTGGTCGTTACCAAAGAGAAGCCGCATTGCATGCGGCACCACCAGCCCGACGAAACCGATTGTACCTGCCACCGTCACTGCTGCTGCGGTGGCAATGGATGCCGCGCAAAGTGCTGCGATTCGCAGTCGCACTACAGGCACGCCGAGCAATTGCGCGAAGCTTTCACCCCGCGCAAGCAGGTTCAGTCGCTTCGCATTCATGACTGCCCACACCGTGACAGCAAGCAGCACGAGCCACGCTGGCAAGATGAAACGATTCCCTTCAAGGTCACCCAGCAGCCAGAACACCATGCCGCGCAATTGGGCATCCGGTGCCAGGCTCAGGATCAGGGTAATGATGGCGCCAAATCCCGAGGCGATCATGACGCCGGTGAGAATCAGGCGATGGCCCACCGCGTAAGGCGCAACAGGCAAGCGACGCAGCGGCTGGCGCACGAGGGCAAACAGCAGCAGCATCGCTGCAGCCGCCCCCACCCCGGCGCCGATACCACCTGCGCCATCCATCGGCAGGCCGAAGTACGCCGCAGCAAACATCGCCGACAGCGCACCAGCAGCCGAACCACCGGACAAGCCCAGCACATATGGATCGGCAAGCGGATTGCGCAGCAGGATCTGCATCAGCGCGCCGGCCACAGCCAGCAGGCCACCCACTGCGAATGCCGCAAGTGCGCGCGGCACACGCAGCATCCAGAACACGTCATTGCCGGCGATGCTTCGCGTGCACCCCGTACTGCCGCACAGGGTGGCGGCGGCTGCCACCAGCATGGCGATCAACGCCAGGCTGAGCAGAATGGTGATTGCGCGCCGCATCGCCGTTTTCGCCTTTCTTACGGCTGCCAGTTCACGCCGACGAATACGCCGCGTGGTGCCTGGTTGTAGCCGTAGGCGGTTTGGTAGTCGCGATCGAACAGGTTTTCGACGCGGCCGTACAAGGACACGTCTTTTTGCAGCTCATAACGCGTTGTCAGGTTGGCTGTCCAGTAAGCGCCGAGGCGGCGAGTTCCGTCGGGACGCGATCCTGTGTAGCCGACGTCACCTCCAACCTGCCACTGGCCGAAGGTATGATTGGCCGCCAACGAAGCAAGTGTCTCAGCACGACGGCGCGAGCGCTGTCCCGTCGTCTCGTCCTCGGGGTCCTGCAGCGTCAGGCTGGCGCGCAGATCGGTATCCCGCCACTTGGTGGTGGCGCTCAGCTCAAGTCCTTTGTTGCTCGCCTGGGCCACGTTCTCGAAACGACTTGTTGCGAAGTCATACTGGAACTGCTCCTTGATACGTGTCTTGAACAGGGTTGCGCGGATAAGAGCTGTAGGAGTCGCATATTGCATACCGACTTCCGCCGAGCGGGTGCGTTCCGGCTTCAGGTCCGGATTGCCGAAGAATGGTGCATATAGGTATCCGAGCGACGGCACACTGAAACCGGTCGACAGGCTTGCGGTTGCCTTGAGTGCGCTCGTCAGGTTGTAGCCATAGCCAAGGTAGCCGGTCGTTGCGGAGTCGACGTGCTGGGTATCATCATGGCGCACGTTGAACTGCAATTGATGTGCGTTGATCTTGCCTTGCAAGCCCGTGTAGACGCTGTTCGCGTAGCGATTGGCACTGAAGGTTGTCCCGAAACCATCGTTGCTGTCGAGTTCCTGCAACTGGCGCTCCAATCCGGCTGTCGTAGTCCAGTCCGTCGACAACGCGATTTCGTTATTCCACTGGAACATGCGCGTCTTGCTGGCAAAACGGTTGTCATTCACGCCGAACGTCGTGTCGTTGTGGTTTGCATTCTTGTCACGCGAGACGGCGTAGGACACGCGTGAGGACCAGTTGGATGCAAAGCGATTCTGCGAGAACAAGGTAAATGTGTCGACGTCGGTCTTGCCCTTGTGAATATCGGTAGGCGCACCAAAGCTGCTGTCGTAATCAAATTTTCCTTCAGTGTTCGAAAAGCGCAGCCCCAGCTCATGTCCTTTGCTCCACTCTTGCGCCAACATGCCGCTGACACTGGTGTTCCGATAGCCGTCCTTGTCCGGATTTCCACTTGCAAGCTGGCTGGTGTCGATCGATGAAAAACCATCCGTCCTGAAGTTCGAAGCTGCAATGGAATAACGCGTCCCGCCGGACGAGCCATTGACACCGGCAGACACGCGCGTCGTGTCGCGCGAACCCGCCTCGGCATTCACGGTGACACGCGGTGCGCCATCGCCGCGCTTGGTAAATACCTGGATCACGCCACCGACGGCACCTGAGCCATAGATGCTCGATACGTTGCCGCGTACGATTTCGATACGGTCAATCTGGTCGAGCATCAGGTGCTCGATGCTGACGGTACCGGTTGCATCCTGCTTCGTCAGCGGTACGCCATCCAGCAGGATCAGCGTCTGACGTGTTTCGGCACCGCGCACGAACAAGCCGCTTGCCTGACCATAACCACCGCTCTGCGTGAACTGGATGCCCGCCTCTCGTTTGAGCAGCGCCGGCAAATCAACGGCCTGCGATTGACGAATATCCTCCGAGGTCAGCACCGTCGTGTGGGGCAAGGCATCAACCTGTGCCTGTTCAACGCGCGATGCCGTCACGACGACTGGAGCAAGCGTCTTGTCAGCAACCTGTGCAGCAGCATTCACAGAGACTACAGCGGAGATGGCAGAAACCAGAGCGAGCGGCGTCCATGCCACAAGGCCGGGACGTGAAGTGGAAAAATACATGATGTTGTTTTCGAAAAAAGCCCCCAGCATGCTTCCCCGCATGCCGGATTCAACGAAAGGCATGACAGGGCGATCGAAAACGGATGAACGGAATAGCGGCAATGATGCCCAGGACCGATGCATGTTCGCGAGACTCCCCGTCGCAGCACTTTCCCCAGTCTTGGCCGGTATCCGGGCTAACAAGTCAGGTCGCCTCACCTTCCCATGCAGGACAGCACAGTGGCATGAAGAGACAGCCGGTCATTCGTGGAATGACGATTGTTTTACCGTTGCGGGGGCAGCACACGTTAGCTCTATGACAAGCACCGTGTTTCCCGTTTAACTGCACGCATGGACATGCGCGCGGGCACCAAAACCCCGGCAGTGTATGCGCTGCGACGTTGCTCGTCAAATAAGCATTCTCACTGTGGAAGATACGGACACCGGTTTTCCATAAAGTTTGCTACTCTCGGGTTCACTTCGTCACGCCGGGCAATATTGCACGGACAACAACACAGACTGTGCTTTCATGAACAAACAAGCCGATTACTACACCCAGCAATACAATGCCCGCGCCATGATTCCTGACCATCCGCGCATCTTCACGCGCTGGCTGAAGGAATCCACCCATGTGCGTCGTACGCATGCCGCGCTGTTCGACCTGGCCTACGGCGAATCGAGCGGTGAGCGCCTCGACTTCTTTCCGACCAATCGCGGTGATGCGCCGCTGCTGGTGTTTATCCATGGTGGCTGGTGGCGCTCGCTCGACAAGTCGGATTTCTCCTTCGTCGCACCGGCATATACACGCGCCGGATTCAACGTCGCGCTGACCAACTACACGCTGGCCCCGGATGCGTCGATCGCAGAGATCGTGCTTCAGCAATTGCGCGCCCTCGCCTGGCTCTATCGCAATGCCGAAAAATACGACTTTGACCCACAGCGCATTGTGGTTGCGGGGCATTCCGCGGGTGCGCACCTGACGGCGATGATGCTCGCGGCACTCTGGCCGTCGTTTGCACCGGACTTGCCGGCGGACCTGGTCAAGGGGGCCATTCTCCTGTCCGGCATCTACGATCTTGAACCCGTGCTGCATGCCGATTTCGTGAATGTCGACCTGAAACTGACGGGGCACGACATTGACCGCCTGTCGCCGGCATGGATGCCCAAGGCGCATGACGCACCTTTCATTACCGCCTTCGGCGGGCAGGAATCCGAGGAGTTCAAGCGCCAGACCGGACTGATTGCAGAGTCATGGAAAGACTGGCACCGCGGCGATATTGCACTGCCCGATATGAACCATTTGACTATTTGTGATGCGTTCGCAACGCCAGGCGGGCCTTTATATGAGGCCGTGGTCGCGCTGGTCAGCGACATTCCCGCTGCTTCGTCCAATCTGGCCTCGACTTGAGAAATTTTTGATCCGTGCCGGGTTTGCGGCAACACGGCGCAGCAGTATGATGTTTTAAGTTGCGCACAGGAAAGCCCTGACTGATAATTCTGCTGAACAGCCGCGCCGTCACGGCGCAAATAAAGATCTGGCAACATCACGAACCTTGGTATTTTTCGTAGAAGAATGCCACCCACGAGCACAGAGAGTACCGACATGACCGACGCAGCAGACGATCTCGAAGCATTGTTTGACGAAGTAGCCGCACAGCGGGCCGAGACAGTCGCTCAAACAGTTTCCGCGCCGGCCGCGCCTGCGATGGAAGCCGCTGCGGAAGAAGATGGAGAGGCGCAAGCCGCGCTTGCAGAGGGCAGCGAAGCTCAGTCCGACAAGCCCATGTACGAACGTCTGGGCGGCATCGTGCGCATGCTGCACGACTCGCTGCGCCAGCTCGGTTATGACCGCTCGCTGTCGAACGTTGCCAACCAGATTACCGATGCACAGGGCCGCCTCGAGCATATTGCCTCGCTGACCGAACAGGCTGCCAATAAGGTGCTGAATACCGTGGACACCGGCATTCCGGAACAGGAAGCCCTGTCGAAGAAGGCAGAGGAAATGGAGAATCGCTGGGCGATGCTGTTTGAAGGCAAGCTCAGCATCAATGAATTCAAGGCGCTTGCCGGCGACTCGAAGCAGTTTGCCGCCACCGTCATGCAGGCGTCGGAATCGGAAAAGGCGCGCCTGCTCGAAATCATGATGGCGCAGGATTTCCAGGACATCACCGGCCAGCTGATCAAGAAGATCGTTGCCATTACCAGCACTGCGGAGCAGGAGCTCGCGCAACTGCTGCGCGACAATGCCCCGCCGGAAGTGAAAGCCGCAATGGCAGAAAACAAACCAACTGAACTGATGAGTGGTCCGTCCGCACCAGGCGCAGCAATGGCACAGGACGACGTCGACAGCTTGCTTGCAGATCTGGGGTTCTGATGGATGACATGCTCAAGGAATTCGTCGTCGAGGCGCTTGACCTCGCGACGAACGTGGAAGAGCACCTGCTCACGCTGGAACGCCGTCCCGACGACAGCGATACGCTCAACGCGCTGTTCCGCTCCTTTCACACCATCAAGGGCGGCGCAGGTTTCATGAACCTCGCGGCCATCGTGTCCGCCTGCCACCTGACCGAAAACCTGTTCGATGCACTACGCACCGGCAAAGTGCCGGTGACGCCGACCGCTATCGAAGCCGGCCTGCAAGCCAGCGGTTTCGTCGCAGACCAGCTGACGCAACTGGCCAATGGTGCAGCCCCGGAAACCCTGCAACCGATGCCCGCTCCGCTCGAAGAAATCCTCAAGCAGGCTATCGATGGCAAGGCGACCACGCCGGCAGCGACACCTGCAGCACCGGAACCTGCAGTGTCCGAAGCTGCGCAGGCAAGCACCTCGCCCGACGAAATCGACTGGGATGCGCTGTATCGCGCGGTTGTTCCAGCCAGTGCCGCTTCCGCCCTCCCTGCAGCCGCATCACCCGCTGCTGCACCAGTCGCCGCTCCGCTTTCTGCTGCGGCATCGTCAGCGATTCCAGCCGCAGCTCCCAAAGGCACCGCAGACGACCATGGTGCAAAACCGATCACTGCGCAGGTCAAGGAAGACAGTATCCGTATCGACGCGGTCAAGCTGGACGCGTTGCTCGAGGTCGCGGGTGAATCGGTACAGGCGGCGAACCAGGCAGCCGTGCTGGTGGAAAAACTATCGCAGTTCAAGTTCGACGGCCAGGCGGCAACCTTGATGGCCGCACTGCAGGAAACCCTGAGCCGCGCCTCGCGCTACTCGACGGAATTGCAGCGCGCAACACTCGCCACCCGCATGCAGCCGGTCGGCCGGCTGTTCCAGAAATTTCCGCGCCTCGTGCGCGAACTCGCACGCGACCTCGGCAAGGACGTCGAACTGGTCATCGAAGGCGCCGAGACGGAAGTCGACCGCGTCGTCGTCGACAGCTTGTACGACCCGCTCGTGCATATGCTGCGCAACGCGCTTGATCACGGCATCGAGACGGCTGAAGAACGCGCAGCGACCACCAAGCCCGCCAAGGCAAAGATCCTGCTGAAGGCCTGGCAGGAAGGCAGCAGCGTCATCATTGAAGTTTCCGATGATGGCAAGGGAATGGATCCCGTCAAGCTGCGTACCAAGGCCCTCGCAAAGGGTCTCATCAGCGAAAACGTTGCGCAATCGGCGGAAGAAGCATTCCAGCTGGTGTTCCTGCCCGGATTCTCCACCAAGGAAGTGGCTTCCAGCGTGTCGGGACGCGGTGTGGGCATGGACGTCGTGAAGACGGCCGTCGAGAAGCACCGTGGCGCGATCCGCATCGACTCTGCCCTCGGCGAAGGCACACGCTTTACGATCCGCCTGCCGATCGAGCTGTCGATTGTTCCCACCATGCTGGTCCGCACTTCGGGGGCAGCACTCGCCATGCCGATGGCAGTCGTGCAGCGCGTGGTGGAATTGCCGGAAATGTTTGATGAAGTCGGCGGCGCACCGGTATTGCGCGACCAGGGAAGGCCGCTTGCGGTCCGCTCACTGGCCGGCATCCTCGGCTACGAACGTGGCAAGGAAAAGGTCGGCATCGTCATCGCCGCCCACCAGCCCTACATCCTCGCTGTCGATGCGGTGGATGGCACGGCCGACCTGGTGATCAAGCCGCTGACGGCATTGTCAGTCCCGGGGGTGAACGGAACCGCCCGTTCCGCCGAAGGCGAACTGGTGCTTGTGATCAGCCTTGCGTTCCTGCTCGACGGTTGCAAGACAAGCAGTATCCGTCTGGCCGCCTGACCTCTCCCCGCATGCTCCGGACACGCATTGTCCGGAGCCTCCCTTGCCAGTGATGCAATCCGGCCTGCAACGCAGGCCTCGCATGCATGACGGCAGTGCTTCGGACGACAGTTATTGCTGCGGGCGGCTGCTCATGACTTTGCGCACCGATACCCCACCAGCAAGAAACAGCGCCAGCATCACCGGCACCCAGCCGAAAAGCAGGTTGTAAAAGCCGAGCTTGGCAATGAAACCGTTGCAACTGACCGTCATTCCGACCAACGTACATCCATGGTCATGCGTCAGCAGCGCCAGCACACTCCAGATTGCAAGCAAAACAAGGAAAACCGTCCAGGCAACAGCAGGTTTGAATAGAGAGCTCATCGGTCAAGCCAACAGGAACAAAAACGCCACGGCATTCATCCGGTACCGTACATCGGAGAGATGCTTCCTCAGTCGGAGGCTGCGGCTTACGGCCTTGCCAGGCGCTCCGCTTTCTCCTTCGACCAGGCGGCAATTTTCTCATGAATGCCCTTCTGTTCAGTAAACATCTGCGAGTTGGAAGCCAGCTGCGCCGACAGCTCCAGCCGGATTCCGTTCGGGTCAAAGAAGTAGATAGACTTGAAAATGCGGTGGTCGGTCAAGCCCAGTACTTCGATGCCGTGCGCCTCCAGGCGTATTTTCATCGACTCCAGCTGCTCCACCGTATCCACGCGCAGCGCGATATGGTTGACCCACGCGGGCGTGTTCGGACTTGGCGCCGGCGCCATGTTGTCGCCAAGGTCGAAGAACGCAAGGCATGAGCCATCCGTCATACGAAAAAAGATGTGGACGTAAGGGCAATGCTCGCCGGTCGATGGCACGATGTCGCTGCGAATGTAATGAAACAGCGGCAAGCCAAGGATGTCCTCGTAAAAATGCCGCGTCTCTTCCGCGTCACGGCAGCGATAGGCGAAATGATGCAAACCGTTGATCGGCACCGCAGCGGGTAATGCTGCGGGCAAGCCAACCTGCGTAGTCGTCACTGCTTCCATGGTCCCTCCGGTTCTGTCATTTGGATGCGCCGCCTTGCACCACCTGCTGGTCGATGGCACCGAAGAGCGACTTGCCGTTTTCATCCAGCATCTCGATGCGAATCGTGTCGCCGAAATGCATGAACGGCGTCTTCGCCTCGCCTTCTTCGATCATCTCCAGGCAGCGCTTTTCGGCGATGCAGGTATACCCCTTCTTGCCTCCCTTGTTCGATACGGTGCCCGAGCCGATGATGGAACCAGCGCGCGCGTTGCGCGTCTTGGTCAGGTGCGCGATCAGTTGCGGAAAACTAAATACCATGTCGACACCGGCATTCGGCTGGCCGACGAGCTTGCCGTTCCACGTCGCCCGCAGCGGCAGATGCACCTTGCCGTCCTTCCACGCATCACCCAGCTCATCCGGCGTGACAGCCACCGGGGAAAAACTCGACGCCGGTTTCGACTGAAAAAATCCGAATCCCTTCGCCAGCTCAGCGGGAATCAGGTTGCGCAGTGATACATCATTCACCAGCATGAGCAGCTTGACGTGCGACAGCGCCCTTTGCGCGCTTGTGCCCATCGGCACATCGTCGGTAATCACGGCAAGCTCGCCTTCGAAATCGATTCCCCACTCTTCCGAAGCCAGCACGATGTCATCGGTCGGACCGATGAAGTCGTCCGATCCCCCCTGATACATCAAGGGATCGTGCCAGAAGGACTCCGGCATCTCTGCATTGCGTGCTTTGCGCACGAGTTCGACATGGTTCACATAGGCCGAGCCGTCGGCCCACTGGTAGGCGCGCGGCAGCGGCGCCATGCAGCGTTTCGGATCGAACTCGAAGCTGCGATGTGCCTTGCCGGCGTTGAGCTGCTCATACAACTGCTCGAGTTGGGGTGAAATGTACGGCCAGTCGTCGAGCGCGCGTTGCAGGTTCGGTGCAATGCCGTCGGCGACATGTGCAGTCTTCAGGTCGCGCGCAACAATGATCAGCTGGCCGTCTCGTGTTCCGTCTTTCAAAGTCGCAAGCTTCATCAGGAATCCTTTTCTTGTTGGGTAACCGCGTATTGGTCAGGACGTTGGTCAGGAAAGTTGGCTTAAGGCGAGAACTGATTTACCATTCAGCCTATTACGCATTCGTAAATTAATTCACCATATCGTAATCCCAGCGCACCATGAAATCAACCAGCGACGTCCTTGACGTGAGGCAAGGCATTCAGTCGGTCGAGGTAGCCGGCCCGCTGCTGCGGGCGCTGGCGCAAGCGTCCGGCCCGCTTTCGTTATCCACACTGGCTGCCAACGCCGGCATGCCGGCTGCCAAGGCGCATCGCTACCTTGTCAGCCTGATACGCGTTGGATTGGTCGAGCAGGATGCCGGCACGGGGCTGTATGACCTGGGAGCGCTGGCATTGGAGCTGGGACTGGTCTCGCTGGGCAGGCTCGATGCGGTGAAGCTGGCGGATGAGACGATGGCGAGCCTGCGGGATGCAACGAGCGAGACCGTCGCACTGGCAATCTGGGGCAATTTCGGACCGACCTATATTCGCCTGCTGCAGTCGCGACGGCCAGTCACGATCAACCTGCAGATCGGCAGCGTCATGCCAATGACTTACACGGCGACCGGATTGTGCTTTGCCGCCTTCCTGCCGGAGCGCGAAACGGAAGAGCTGCTGCGCGACGAACTCGCACTGAACCGAGGGGAGAAGCTCGATGCGCCGCGCACGCGCAAGGAACTCGCTCCCCTGCTGGAAGAAACCATCGCGCACGGCCTGGCACGCATGGTCGGCCGCCTCGATCCCACTGCAGCGCGCAAGCCTGGCGCAACACGCGCCGCGGAACGGCTGCTGGCCGGCTTCAATGCCTTTTCGGCACCAGTGTTCGACCATGACGGCCACATGCGCTTTGCCCTGACGGTGGTCGGCTCGTCGGCGCATGTTGATGAATCGTGGGAGGGAGAGATCGCGCAGCAGACGAAAGCCCATGCCCAGCGCCTGTCGCAGCGGCTCGGCTTTCGCCCGCGGGAACAGGGCGTCACGCGAGCCTGAATCGCTTGGCTCTCATGGCTCTCGTGACCTCATGGTGCCCGGGAAGCAAAGCGGTCAGAACAGGCTGCCGACGTTCAGCAAGGTCAGCACGCCGAGCACGGCAAAAATCAGCGCTGCAATCGCGTGGACCACCTTCAGCGATACTTTCTGCGTGATCTTGCCCCCCAACAGCACAGCGGGAACATTCGCGATCATCATGCCAAGCGTGGTGCCCGCCACGACCGCTGCAAATGCCGAGTACTTCGCCGCCAGTGCGATCGTCGCAATCTGGGTCTTGTCACCCATTTCGGCGAGAAAGAAGGCGACCAATGTCGCGCCGAACACCCCGAAGCGCGCAGGCTTGGCGTCAACATCATCAAGCTTGTCGGGAACCAGCATCCACGCCGCCATCGCCAGGAACGACAAGCCGAGGATCCAGCGCAATGCATCATTGCCGATCAGCGCGGTCAGCCAGCTGCCGATTGCACCGGCGAACGCATGGTTCAACAAGGTAGCGACGAGGATGCCAAGGATGATCGGAACGGGACGGCGGAATTTTGCTGCCAGCAAGAGAGACAAGAGCTGCGTCTTGTCGCCCATTTCGGCAAGGGTGACGATGCCGGTCGAGATAAGGAATGCTTCCATGAATGCTCCAGGGCCGGATCGATACCATTGACCACGCGCCCTCCGGCCCAAAGCAGGGGCAGCATGGTCAAAGGTCTCGCCAAACCTGGAGTCGCTTGCACCATGACCGAAGTCAAGTCTGTTGACGCAAGCCCCTCTCGCGATGCTTTCACAAATTCGGAGGGCGGCTACTCCCCAATGACGGGTGGGATTTTACTTCGATGCCGAACTATCTGCAAAGCAAATTACCACCACCGCTTTCAAAGCTCGTAACTATCCTTTTCGCCGCTCATCACTTTTTCGATCAACTTGCGGTTCAACGAGGGCGAAAGCAATTCGATAAAGCTGTATACATAGCTGCGCAGATAAGCCCCGTGCTTCAATGCCACGCGGGAGACGTTTGACCCGAACAGATGCCCGGCAGAAATCGCGTTGAGTCCCTTGTCCCGCTCGGCATCGAACGCCATGCCGGCAATGATGCCCACACCCATGCCGAGCTCGACATAGGT
Organism: Noviherbaspirillum agri; assembly: GCF_054780595.1. Classification (NCBI taxonomy): domain Bacteria; kingdom Pseudomonadati; phylum Pseudomonadota; class Betaproteobacteria; order Burkholderiales; family Oxalobacteraceae; genus Noviherbaspirillum; species Noviherbaspirillum agri. The sequence continues at coordinate 238,178 of NZ_BAAGWA010000004.1, read as the reverse complement.
CTTGATGACGTCTGCATCAATTGCTTCGAGGAAGATATCCGGCTTGAGCCCACGGAGCGCAAAAGCGTGGTCGATCTTGGCACGGCCGGTGAAGGCACTGTCATACGTAATAAGGGGATAGGCGGCAATTTCTTCCAGGGTAATCGAGTTCGACTTGAGCAGGGCATGGTCCGGCGGGACAATTACCACATGCTCCCATTGATAACACGGCAACGAAATCAGTCCATCCGCACTGGCAATCGCTTCAGTAGCAATCGCCATGTCCGCCTGATCCTTCAAGACCATGTCCGCGATCTGGCGAGGATTCCCTTGTAACAGGGACAACCTCACTTTCGGGTACTTCTGCGTAAAAGCCTGCACAACCTTGGGCAAGGCATAACGCGCCTGTGTGTGCGTCGTCGCAATTGTGAAACTGCCGCTGTCCTGCGCTGCAAACTCCTTGCCGATGCGCTTCAAGCCATCGATCTCCTGCATGATCAGCTCAACCGAACGCAGCACCGCCCTTCCCGGTTCGGTCAGGCCACGGATCCGCTTGCCGTGCCGGGTAAAGATATCGACCCCGAGCTCCTCCTCCAGCTCGATGATGGCCTTGGAAACGCCGGGCTGGGAGGTATAGAGGGCTTTCGCCGCTTCGGTCAGATTGAAATTTTGCCGGACCGCTTCACGGACGAAGCGCAATTGATGCAGATTCATTGCTTTCCCTGATGGTTTGCTGCTTCTCAGTATTTTTACTTATACCCGGAAGGCATATAAGCAAATAAATACTAAGTAGTTTGGAATAAGGAATTAGTTTATTACGATTCACGCTACTTTGCGTGAGGTCATATGACTCTTTCTTATGTACTTTCCGGTTTTGCAGTCGGGGCGCTCGTCGGGTTGACCGGCGTTGGTGGCGGGTCGTTGATGACGCCGCTCCTGACACTACTCTTTGGCGTATCCCCTACGGTTGCCGTCGGTACCGACCTTGCCTTTGCGTCAATTACCAAAGGTGCCGGCACTCTTGCCCATCGTTTCCGGCGCACTGTACATTGGGACATCGTGCGGCACTTGTGCTTCGGCGCACTTCCCGCCGCTGTTCTCGCCGCCTTCGCATTGAAACACTTCGGCGCGCTGGATAAGGAAATCGGCCAGATCATCCGCTATTCGATCGCCGGATCGGTATTACTGACCGTCATCGCGCTGCTGTTCCGCGGCCGCATGCAAGCCTGGGTAAAAGCCCATCCGGAAAAGCAGCTTCAGGGAGCAAAACTGACTGCAATGACCATTTTTGTCGGCGCCGTGCTTGGCACGCTGGTAACAATTTCGTCGATTGGTGCCGGCGCGATTGGCGCGACAATCCTCGTATTGCTGTATCCTCGCCTGTCCCCGGCAGAGATCGCTGGCACCGACATTGCCTACGCGGTTCCGTTGACGGCCATCGCCGCTTTCGGCCACTGGTGGCTGGGCTCGATCAACTGGGAATTGCTGGGAGCGCTACTGCTTGGCTCCGTCCCAGGCATCACCATCGGCTCGCTTGCCGCGCGTGCCGTGCCCGAAAAAATTCTCCGTGGATTATTAGCAACGACGCTGACCGGCGTCGCCGCAAAACTGGTTTTTTAAGATTGGGAAAGAAAGATGTATCGTTACGACCAATATGATCACCTGATCGTCAAGGAACGCATTTCGCAGTTTCGAGATCAGGTTCGTCGTCGCCTCGCCAACGAACTGACCGAAGAAGAATTCCTGCCGCTGCGCCTGCAGAATGGCCTTTACATGCAGCGCCACGCCTACATGTATCGCATCGCGATCCCGTACGGTCTGCTGTCCTCGACGCAACTGCGCAAGCTGGCCTTCATCGCACGCAAGTACGATCGCGGTTACGGCCACTTCACCACCCGCCAGAATATTCAGTTCAACTGGATCAACCTGGAAGACGTACCGGATATTTACGAGCACCTGGCCTCGGTCGAAATGCATTCGATCCAGACCTCGGGCAACGACGTGCGCAACAACACCACCGACGAGTATGCCGGCGTGGCGCCCGACGAGCTTGTCGATCCGCGCCCCTACGCCGAAATCGTGCGCCAGTGGAGCACCTTCCATCCCGAATTCGCCTACCTGCCGCGCAAGTTCAAGATCGCCTTCAACGCAGCGGCGCAGGACCGTGCCGCGATCATGATGCACGACATCGGCATCCAGATCGTGAAGAACGACCAAGGCGAGATTGGCTACCGCGTGCTGGTCGGCGGCGGCCTCGGCCGCACCCCGATTCTCGGCAGCTTCATCCGCGAATTTCTGCCGTGGCAGCATTTGCTGACCTATATCGAAGCGATCCTGCGCGTCTATAACCAGTACGGCCGCCGCGACAACAAGTTCAAGGCGCGCATCAAGATTCTGCTGAAGGCCACCGGCGTCGACGAGTTTGCCCGCATGGTGGAAGAGGAATGGGCTGACCTAAAGGATGGTCCCGGAACGCTCACCGAAGAGGAATTCAATCGGGTCGCCGCGTACTTTGCAGCGCCGCCATATGAAACGCTGGCCAATGAAGACGCAAAGCTCAAACAGCAGCGCGCGGAAAGCAAGGCCTTCGACAACTGGTTGAAACGCAACGTCAAGCCGCACAAAGTCCCGGGTTATGCCGCCGTCGTACTGTCGTTGAAAAAACCGGGCGTGCCGCCGGGCGACGCCACCGCCGAGCAAATGGACTTCGTGGCCGACCTGGCCGACCGCTACAGCTTTGGCGAGCTGCGCGTCACGCATGAGCAGAACCTGGTGCTGGCCGACGTCAAGCAATCCGACCTGTTTGAAGTATGGCAACAGGCCAAGGCACATCATCTGGCGACGCCGAATATCGGCCTGCTGACCGATGTAATCTGCTGCCCCGGCGGCGATTTCTGCTCGCTGGCGAACGCCAAGTCGATCCCGATCGCGGCTGCCATCACGGAGCGTTTCGAGAATATCGACTTCCAGCACGACATTGGCGAAATCGAGTTGAACATGTCCGGCTGCATCAACGCCTGCGGTCATCACCATATCGGCAACATCGGCATCCTCGGTGTCGATAAGGATGGTGCCGAGTGGTACCAGATCTCGATCGGCGGTGCGCAGGGCAATCACAGCGCAATCGGCAAGATCATCGGCCCGTCGTTCTCGGCACAACAGGTGCCGGGCGTAGTCGACCGCCTGCTGCAGGTCTATGTGCGCGATCGCGTGCAGGGCGAGCGCTTCATCGACACGGTGCGCCGTATCGGCGTCGAGCCGTTCAAGGAATATGTTTATGCTTCGCCGATTGAAGGCGGCGCATTGGTAGGAGAAGACGAATATGCGTGAAATCATCAAGGACAAGGCAGTTGTCGCCGACGACTGGACAGTGTTGAAACTGGCTGAAGGCGAAACGCCGGAAACGGTTGCTGTGCCGGGCGGCAAACACATCGTGCCGCTGACCGTCTGGGAAGCGCAGCGCACCGCCCTGAAGAACCGCACGGATATCGGTGTCTGGATTGCCAGCCATGAACGCCCCGAGGTGCTGAAGGACGACGTGGCAAAGCTGCCAGTGATTGCAGTCGATTTCCCGAAGTTTTCCGATGGCCGCGGCTATTCGATCGCCTATAACCTGCGCCTGCGCCTGGGTTTCACCGGTGAACTGCGCGCCATTGGCGATGTCCTGCGCGACCAGATGTTCTACATGCAGCGCGTTGGTTTCAATGCGTTCGCAACACGCGAAGATCGCAGCATTCACGATGCACTGAAGGGCTTGTTCGATTTCTCTGAAGCGTATTCGGCCGCCTGGGATCAGAAACAGCCGCTGTTCCGTCGCGTCGAGCGCGGGCAGAAAGCGACGCAGGAATAAGGCGATGCGGACCGACGAGTTCACAGGACTGGTAGCCGCAACGCGGGGCACGCTGAATAGGATCGCCAGCGACTTCACGCCGGCCGTGTTCGCATCCAGCCTCGCTGCCGAAGACATGGTGTTGACCGACATGATCCTGCGGGCAAAGCTGCCGATCGGCATCTTCACGCTGGAGACCGGCCGCCTGCATCAGGAAACGTTGGGTATGTTGGACCGCATCAGGGAAACCTACGACTACGAAGTGAAACTGTTCAAGCCGGACCCGACCGCGGTCGACACTTATGTCCGGCAACACGGGCTGAACGCGTTCTATGACAGCGTGGAGATGCGCAAGGAATGCTGCCGCATCCGCAAGGTGGAGCCGCTTGGACGCGCACTGGCCGGCAACAAGGCCTGGGTGACCGGTCAACGCCGCGCGCAGTCGACGACCCGCGCCGAACTCGCGGTGCAGGAAGACGATCCGGCACACCGCATGACCAAATTCAACCCGCTGGCCGACTGGTCGGAAGACGACGTATGGAACTACCTCCGCGCGAACAAGGTTCCGCACAACCCCTTGCACGACAAGGGCTATCCATCGATCGGCTGTGAGCCCTGCACCCGCGCGATCCAGCCGGGTGAGGACGTCCGTGCCGGAAGGTGGTGGTGGGAGAACCCGGAATCGAAGGAATGCGGCCTGCATGTCGTCGATGGCAAGCTCGTCAGAATCAAGGCAGTCTCTCCTGCATAAAAAATATCTCCCCGTTTCAAGGGGGAAAGTTAACAACAAGGTCGGCTATAAACATGAATACACCAGTCGAAAAACCCTTTCTGGACGCCGCCAGCAACCGTCACCTGGACTGGCTTGAATCGGAAGCGATCCACATCATGCGCGAGGTCGCGGCCGAGTGCACGAATCCTGCGCTGCTATTCTCGGGCGGCAAGGACTCCGTCGTGCTGCTGCGCATCGCGGAGAAGGCCTTCCGCCCCGGCAAATTTCCCTTCCCGCTGGTGCATATCGATACCGGCCACAACTTCCCGGAAGTGATCGAGTTTCGCGATCGCCGCGCAAAGGAACTGGAAGAGCGCCTGATCGTGCGTTCCGTGGAAGACTCGATCAAGCGCGGCACAGTCCGCTTGCGTAACCCGCAGACAGATTCGCGCAATGCCGCGCAAGCCGTGACCTTGCTTGAAACCATTGCGGAATTCAATTTCGATGCCTGCATCGGCGGCGCCCGCCGCGATGAAGAGAAGGCGCGCGCCAAGGAGCGCATCTTCTCCTTCCGCGACGAATTCGGACAATGGAATCCGAAGGCACAACGCCCCGAGCTGTGGGACCTGTATAACACCCGCGTGCATCCGGGCGAAAACATGCGTGTGTTCCCGATCTCCAACTGGACCGAGCTCGATGTCTGGCAATACATCGCCCGCGAAAAGCTGGCACTACCATCGATCTACTTCGCACATGAGCGCCAGGTCATTCCGCGCAATGGCTTGCTGGTGCCGCTCACTGACCTGACGCCGGCACGCGAAGGCGAGGTGATTGAAACACGCGTGGTGCGCTTTCGCACCGTCGGGGACATCTCCTGTACCTGCCCGGTGTCGTCCGACGCCGCGGATGTGGATGCAATCATTGCAGAGACCGCCGTCACACAAATCACGGAGCGCGGCGCAACGCGCATGGATGACCAGACATCCGAAGCATCGATGGAAAAACGCAAGAAGGAAGGGTATTTCTGATGAACGCCGTAGTTGCAGAACACCTGGCAGCGGCCCACATTGCCACCGAGCGCGGCCTGCTCCGCTTTATCACCGCCGGCTCCGTCGACGACGGCAAGAGCACGCTGATCGGCCGCCTGCTGTTTGACAGCAAGGGAATCTTTGCCGACCAGCTCGATGCGATCTCGCGCGCAAAGCACAAGCGCACAGTCGGCGATACCGTTGACCTGTCGCTGCTGACCGATGGTCTGGAAGCGGAGCGCGAGCAAGGCATCACGATCGATGTCGCGTATCGTTACTTCGCCACGCCGAAGCGCAAGTTCATCATCGCCGACACGCCGGGCCATGAGCAGTACACGCGCAACATGGTGACTGGCGCTTCCACTGCCGACGCGGTGATCATCCTGGTCGATGTGTCGAAAGTGAAGCTGGGCGACGATGGCAGCGTGGAGCTGCTGACACAGACCAAGCGCCACTCCACCATTGCGCACTTGCTGCGGATCGAGCATGTGATCGTCGCGGTGAACAAGATGGACCTGGTCAATTACGACCGCACCGTCTACGAGCGCATCGTCGCTGCTTACCAGCAGTTCGCAAAGCAGCTCGGGCTGAACGATGTGCATGCGATTCCGCTGTCGGCGCTGGCGGGCGACAACGTTGTGGAAACCAGTGACAGAATGCCGTGGTATCAGGGACCGACGTTGATCGAGCTGCTGGAATCGCTCTCCGTCTACGACGACGCGCACGACGAGCCCTTCCGCTTCCCGGTGCAGCTGGTAGCACGTCATAACGGCCACGAAGCAAACGACTTCCGCGGCTACATGGGCCGCATCGAGTCGGGCAAGGTCCGCAAGGGCGACAAGCTCGTGGTCCAGCCCAGCGGACAAACCGCCACTGTGAAAGATATCCTGACGCTCGACGGCTCGCTGGAATCGGCAGTCGCGGGACAGTCCGTCACGCTGCTGCTGGAAGAGTATCTCGACATTTCGCGCGGCGACATGCTCGCTGCCGCGGATCGGCCGGCGACGTTGTTGAAGACTGTCACAGCGGATGTTTGCTGGTTATCGGAAGAGCCGCTGGATATGCGCCGCAAGTACTGGCTGAAGCACACCACCAAGCAAGTGGCTGCGCGCGTGGCGAAGATCGACACCCTGCTCGACATCAATACCCAGGAAAGGCGCCCGGCCGACGGCCTGAAGCTGAACGACATCGCCACCGTATCGATCAACGTGCAGCAACCGCTGGCAGCGGATGCCTACGATGCGATCCGTGCGACGGGCTCCTTCATCCTGATCGATGAAGTCTCGCACCAGACGGTGGCGGCCGGCATGATACGCATCGCCTGAGCCGCGTGGCCGCATGACATCCACCATCACGGGGCACAAGAAAAACGGCAAGGTGGTTCTGCTCGGCGCCGGCCCCGGCGCCGCCGACCTGATCACGGTGCGTGGCGCGCGCATTCTCGCGCGCGCCGATGCTGTCCTCTACGATGCGCTGGTGACGGAAGAAATGCTGGAGCTTTGCCCGCAAGCGTTGAAGATCTCCGTCGGCAAGCGTTCCAGGCAGCGCTCCACTGCGCAGACTGTAATCAACCAGACGCTGGTGGAGTGCGCGAAAAAATACGCTCTTGTGGTACGCCTCAAGGGTGGCGATCCAATGATGTTCGGGCGTGCTGACGAAGAATTGCGTGCACTCGAAGCGGAGGGAATTGAGGTCGACATCATTCCTGGCATTACGACCGCATTGGCCGCCGCCGCATCGACAAAACAGCCTCTTACCAAACGCGGCATTGCTCGCAGTGTCGCGTTTTTCACGTCAAGCACGGCACCGGGTCACCCCGACCAGACCACTCTGCCCGACTGCGACACGCTGATCCAATACATGGGCGGCAGGGAAGCGATTACTACTGCACAAAAGCTGCTGGTACAAGGGCGCCCGGCAACACTTCCCGTCGTTGTCATTGAGAACTGCAGCCGCGCCAATGAGCGCGTGCAGCGATTACAGCTAGGTGAACTGGAACGTGGCCTTGCGGAATGCCAGGGCCCGGTATTGGTCATGATCGGCGCAGCCATGGCGCCACGCGATTAACGGTTGGCCGGGAAAGCGCGAGAAATTTCATTTCAGACCGACGCGAGACTTCAGTTGATAGCTGCGGACAACCGAAGGGCTGCCCAGCGCAGCCGAGGCCAACACGCGTAATCAGCCTGAAATAGTCCCGATGCAGTAGCGCGCAATCGCGTTCAGCACCTCCGAATTTTCCCCGACTGCTGCTGCAGCGCTAAGCCGGACACCAGGGTAATCGAGCCGCAACTGCTCGATCATGACGGGCAAGTCACGCAGTACATGCCCTCCCTGCCCGAAGAAAATCGGGACAACCGTCACGTCGGTACAACCGCGTTGTGCCAGTTCGGCCATCAGTTCAGGCAGACGCGGTGTCATCAGCTCAAGGAATGCGAGCGAGACGACGACATCCGGCTGCTGCTTCTGGACAAGTTCCTGCAAGCGCCGGAAAGGCTCAGCCCAGCGCGGGTCGCGGGCACCATGGGCAAACAGGACAAGAGCGCGCATGTCGGTCTCCTAATGCTTTTGTACCCACAACAGGGCACTGATCGCGATCAGCAGGAAGATGCTGCTCGGCAGCACCGCCGTCGCAAGTGGCGGCCAGGTATTGAGAAGGCCGAGATGTGAAAAAAGACTATTGAGCAACTGAAAACTCACACCGATCATGATGCCGATGAAGATCTTCAGGCTCACGCCGCCTGCACGGAAGTGCAAGTAAGCAAACGGGAGTGCAAGCGCCATCATCACGATGACTGCAAGCGGATAGAACAACTTCTTCCAGAATGCAATCTCGTAACGCTCGGTGCTCTGTTTATTTTCTGCCAGATGCCGCGTGTACATTGCCAGTCCGTACGCAGACATGCGATCCGGATCCGAAAACAGCACCGAGAGAATATTCGGCGTAACCTCCGACACCAGGTCTCTGCTTGGCGCGGTCTTCGTGGACACGGTGGCGGTGAGGTCTGGTTTGCCCGCTGAAAAGCGAGTTTCCGTCACGTTGGCAAGTCGCCAGAGGTTTTCACCCTGGTAGTCGCCATATTCCGCAGTGAGGACCGCAGTGAGTTGCAAGTCGCGATCGAACTCATACACTTTCACTTCCTGCAGGCGACCATCGGACGTAACGTCCCTGACGTTCAGAAAACGTGAACCAATCGTTTCGCCGCTCATGCCGCGCTCGCGGATGACATCCTTGGTCCACAAGCCGGAGCGAAATTCTTTAGACACCGTCGAGTCACGCGCCTGCAGCTTCAAGCGCTCGGCCATTTCACTCGTGGCCGGCGCAATGAATTCGCCGAACAGGAAGGTAATTAGCACAAGCACGATTCCCACCCTGGCCAGCATCCAGCCCGCCATGCCCGTCGACAGGCCGGACGCGCGCATGATGGTGAACTCCGACTTGGCAGCCAGTTGCGCCAGCGCGTAGATCGTGCCGATCAGTGCGGCAATGGGCATCAGGTCATAGATATAACCGGGCAGCCCCATCGCCACATACAGGAAGGCGTGTTGCAGCTGGTAGTTGCCACGCCCCACATCACGCAGTTCCTGGATGAGGTCGAAAAAGGCAAACAGCGCCAGGAAGGCAATCAGCGTGAAGAACACCGCGCCGACAATTTCGGACGATACATAGCGATACAAGACTTTCATTACGCAGCCGCCTTCCTGGTGAAATAGGTGCGCTTGAATGCGCCCCACGCAGCCGCCGGATGATATGGGCTATTGATCAGCAAGCGCCATGAAAACAGCACGATGACAAGGAATGCTGCGAGCAGATGCAGTGGCCACCATGCCATGGCGAGCGACAGCTTTTGCTGTACCACCGCGGCCTGGAACACGCTAACCATGTTGCTGTAGATAACAAATAGCAACAGGGCAATCAGCAGGTTCGCGGAACGCCCGCCGCGCGGATTCACGAAACTTAACGGGATCGCAAGCAGCATCAGCAACGTCCCCATCACCGGCACGGAGATGCGCCACAACAGTTCTGCGCTGTTGAACCGATTCAGATTTGCCAGCAACTCCGGCGTCGTCAGGGAACTTGCGGACAGGTCGCCAATCATGGCTTGCGACTGGCGCGCGACCAGCACGCCATAACGTTCGAACTCCATCACCCGGAAGTCAGGCTGGGTCGGAATTCCGTCATAGCGTCTTCCCTGGTCCATCACCAGGAACTTGTCGCCGCGTTCATCGATGTTGATCGAACCTTCCTTGGCGACGACGATGCTGGTACGGCCATCCTTCACCGTATTGACGAATACGTTCTTCACCTTGCTCGCATCGCCGCTCACGCCTTCCACGAAGAAGATGCGATTGGCCGAAGAGGACTCCTGGAACTTGCCCGGTGAAACCCTGGCGATATCTTCCCGCTTCTGGAAGCGCTCCTGGAACTCGGCGCTCTGCCGGTTCGCCCATGGCGTCACCACAAAGCTGAGCGTGGCGGTCAGCAGGATGATCGGCATCCCGAAAATCAGGATCGGCTTGACCCAGCGCGACAAACTCATACCGGAAGCGAACCACACGACCATTTCCGAGTCCTGATAACTTCGGGTGACAACCACGAGCACGGAAATGAAGCCGGTGAGGATGAGGATGATTGGCAGGTACTTGAGGGCTGCAAAGCCGATCAGGGCGACGACATCCGCGGATGCGACCTTCCCCCCGGCCGCGCGGCCGAGAATCTTGATCAGCATGACGGTGATCGTAATCGTGAAGAGTGTGGTGAAGACGGCGCCAGCGGTACTGACCAATTCGCGTCGAAGAGCGCGCTGAAAAATCATTGAATAGAAGACTATAATTGCGTCTCGAGAAGGAGCGACCCATGGACTTTAGCATAAAACCTATCGACGCTAAAACCGGCCTTGCCGGCGTCAAAACAGGCTGTATTGCAGTTGCTGTATTCGAAAACAAGAAGCTGTCCCAAGCCGCACGGGAGCTCGATGGCAAAGGCGAAATCACTGCCGCGCTGAAGTCCGGCGACATTACCGGAAAACCGGGCACCACCTTGTTGTTGCGCGGCATCAACGGCGCGGCGGCAGAGCGCATCCTGCTGGTCGGACTCGGGACCGACGAAAGCATCACCGAAAAGAATTTTGTATCAGCCGTTCAGGCCATCGCACGCGTGTTTTCCACGCTGGGTGCGAATGACGGCGTGATTGCGCTGCCGGTGGAAGACGTTAAGGATCGAGATGCCGACTGGGCTGTCCGTGCGTCCGTACTGGCGCTGCGCGAAGCGGCCTACCGCTACGACATCACCAAGAGCAAGAAGGAACCGGCGCCGAATGGCGTTAAAAAAGTGTCATTCCACCTCGCCGCGCCTGTTGCAGGCGCAGCCAAAAATGCTGTTGCCGAGGCCGTTGCGGTCGCCAACGGCGTGGAGCTCACAAAGGAGCTCGGCAACCTGCCCAGCAATATTTGCACGCCTACTTATCTGGCAGACACCGCAAAGAAGCTTGCGAAGGATTTCGGCTTCGGCGTTGAAGTGCTGGAGCGCAAACAGCTTGAAGCCCTGAAGATGGGCAGCTTCCTGTCCGTCACCAAGGGCAGCGAAGAGCCGCCGAAGTTCATCGTGTTGAAGCACATGGGTGGCAAGGCAAAGGATGCACCGACTGTGTTGGTCGGCAAGGGCATTACTTTCGATACCGGCGGCATTTCGCTCAAGCCGGGTGCCAGCATGGACGAGATGAAATACGACATGTGCGGCGCAGCGTCGGTATTGGGCACTTTCCGGGCCATCGGCGAACTCGGCCTGAAGCTGAACGTCATCGGCGTCATCCCGGCGTGCGAGAACATGCCTTCCGGCCGCGCTTCCAAGCCGGGCGACATCGTGACCTCGATGTCCGGCCAGACCATCGAAATCCTGAACACGGATGCGGAAGGCCGCCTGATCCTGTGCGACGCGCTGACCTACGTCGAGCGGTTCAAGCCGGCGGTCGTGGTCGATATCGCAACGCTGACCGGTGCCTGCGTCACCGCGCTGGGCCATCACAACACCGGTCTGTTCACCCGCCATGACGATGCACATGACCAGTTGGCCAATGAGCTGCTCGCCGCCGGCAAGACGACCGGCGATACCGCCTGGCGCATGCCAATTGAAGATGCTTACCAGGAGCAGCTGAAATCGAATTTCGCGGACATGGCCAATATCGGCGGCCCGCCCGGCGGCAGCATTACCGCCGCCTGCTTCCTCGAACGCTACACGAAGAACTATACCTGGGCGCACCTCGACATTGCCGGCACCGCATGGAAGAGCGGCGCGGCCAAAGGCGCCACCGGCCGCCCGGTTCCGCTGCTGACCCGCTTCCTGCTCAATCGCGCAAACAGTGGCGCAGCCGGCAAGAAAGCCGCATGAAGCTCGCGACCTGGAATGTCAATTCGCTGAAAGTCCGCCTGCCGCAGGTATTGCAGTGGCTGGCGGACAATCCGGTCGACGTCCTCTGCCTGCAGGAGCTCAAGCTCACCGACGACAAGTTCCCGGCGGCGGAAATCGAGAAGGCCGGCTACCAGGCGGTTTTTACAGGACAGAAAACCTATAACGGTGTCGCCATCCTCTCGAAGCATCCAATGAGCGAGGTGGTGAAGAACAATCCCCGTTTCGAAGATGAACAGCAGCGCATCATTGCCGCGACCATCGAAGGCATGCGGGTGGTGTGCGCCTACTTCCCGAACGGGCAATCCGTTGGCTCGGACAAATACGAATACAAGCTGAAATGGATCGCTGCCCTGCATGACTGGATTGCGGAGGAGCTGAAGCAGCACGAGAGCCACGCCTTGCTCGGCGACTACAACATCGCACCGGATGAACGCGACGTACATGATCCAGCCGCATGGGAAGGACAGATATTGTTTTCCGAACCTGAGCGCACTGCATTCCGGCAATTGCTGGAACTCGGCTTCAAGGACGCCTTCCGCCTGTTCGACCAGCCGGAGAAGACCTTCAGCTGGTGGGACTACCGCATGATGGCCTTCCGCCGCAACATGGGCTTGCGGATCGACCATATCCTGCTGTCGCCGCCGCTCGCCGCGCGGTGCACCGCATGCGCAGTCGACCGCGCACCGCGCAAATGGGAGCAGCCTTCCGACCACGCTCCCGTTGTCGCAACCCTTACCTGAGGGTACTGAGTGTACTAAGTGTATTCGAGCACGCCTGCCCCGACAGGCTAGGCGTGCGTTTCACCACCTGCACTTCACCACCTGCACTTCACCACCTGCACTTCATCACCTGCAATCACTGCCTGCATCCGCAGTCCGTGTTTTACTTGTACAGCCATACCCGCAGTTGCGATAACAATTGCTCGGTATCGATCGGCTTGGACGCATAATCCGATGCGCCCGCAGCAAGGCACTTTTCCCGGTCTCCCAGCATCGCCTTCGCCGTCAGCGCAATGATCGGCAGGTCCTTGAACTGCGGATCCTGGCGAATTCGCTGCGTGGTTTCGTAGCCATCCATTTCCGGCATCATGATGTCCATCAGTACGATGTCGATGCCTGGCGTGTCGTGCAGCCGTTCAATTGCGTCCATGCCATTCTCGGCGGTGACCACCCGCATTCCCTGGTTTTCAAGCAGGCCGGTCAATGCGAACAGATTACGGACATCGTCATCGACGACTAGTGCCAGTTTGTCCTTCAATAGCTCGCCCGACGGTGAAAGCTGCTCCAACATCGCCCGTTTTTTTCCGGGCAGTGCAACGGTGACCCGGTGCAGGAACAATGCAGTTTCCAGCATCAACCTGTCCAGTGACCGAGCACCTTCGGTCAGCACGTTCGCGCCCAGTTTCTTGAGCTCGTCTTCCGTCCTGCGATCGAGCGGGCGCGCGGTATAGATCACGACAGGCAGCTCGGCAAGTTTGGGATTCTCCCGGATCTCCTGCAGCAACGCGTGGCCATCCGTGTCAGGCAGGTCGAGATCCAGCACCATGCCCTGGTAGGCGCGTGACGCCAGCGCCGCGCGCGCCTCCGTGGCGCTGGACACGGCTTCCAGCGCAATGTCCTCGCCTTCGAGCTGGCGAATGATGGCATCCCGTTTCTCCGGATCCTTTTCGATCACGAGCAGCGCCCGCAATGGCTGCTTCGTTTCCTGCGCAATCTGTGCGAAAACATGCGCCAGCGCCGCGATATCGGCCGGCTTGGCAAGATAGCTCATGATGCCGTACTGCTCCGTCGATGCCGGCTGGTCACGCACCGATATCACATGGACCGGAATGCCGCTCGTCTGCGGGTCGGCCTTCAGGTGCTCGATGACATCCCAGCCGTCACAGTCCGGCAGGCTGAGGTCGAGCGTAATGGCATCCGGCCGCATCGCCCCGGCAAGAGCGATACCTTCGTTTCCGCTTGCCGTCATCACGACCCGGAAGCCGCGCTCAAGCGCCATTTCCTCGAGCGCCTTTGCAAAGATCGGATCGTCCTCGATGATCAGCAACTGCGGCGACTGCAATGCGCCTTCCGCAGCTTTGCGTTCAGGTATGGGCCTGGGCGGGGCGGCTGGGGCCACGGAGGGTCTCGCCGCCTGCCGTTCCCGCTCGATTTGCGGCGCGGAAGCAGCCGAAGGCGTTAACGGCGCGGGCGGCAATGCAGCCGTCGGTGGCAATGCCGCCGCAGCACCACCCAGGCGAATCGGTACATAAAAGGTGAACGTGCTGCCAACGCCTTCCTCGCTTTCCACCTGCAGCTCCCCCTCCAGCAACTGCGCGATTTCGCGGCTGATGGCCAGCCCGAGCCCGGTGCCGCCATAGCGGCGCGAGGTGCTGGCATCGGCCTGCTGGAAGGCCTCGAAGATCAGTCGCTGTTTGGAGGCGGGAATGCCGATGCCGGTGTCGGCAACACTGAATGCGATTACCTGGGACACGCTGTTGAGTGTCGGGTGATCCGCACGCCAGCCTGCACGCGCCGGTTGCACGGAAAGGGTCACCCCGCCTCGGGACGTGAACTTGATGGCGTTGGACAACAGGTTCTTCAACACCTGTTTCAGGCGCTGGCCGTCCGTATGGATCGTGGCCGGCAGGTCCGACGAAAACTCCAGCCGGAATGCCAGCCCCTTCTCCTCCGCAACATGGCGGAAAGTTTGCTCGACGTGTTCCGCGAGCTCTGCAAAGGTCACATCCTCCACGTTGAGAGTGACACTGCCGGACTCGATTTTCGACAGGTCGAGGATGTCATTGATGAGGTGAAGCAGTTCGCTGCCGGCGCCATGAATAATGCGAATCATCTCGAGCTGCTTCGGCGTCAGGTTGCGCTCGATGTTCTGCCGCATCTGCTCGGCAAGCAGCAGCAGGCTGTTGAGTGGCGTGCGCAGCTCATGCGACATGTTGGCGAGGAATTCCGACTTGTACTTGGACGTCAGCGCCAGCTGCTCCGCCTTATCCTGCAGGCTGCCGCGTGCGACTTCGATCTCGCGGTTCTTGCGTTCAACCTCCGCATTTTGGTCCGACAGCTGGCGTGCCTTCTGCTCCAGCTCGGCATTGGTTTTCTGCAGTTCGTCCTGCTGTGCCTTCAGTTCACCGGCAAGCGACTGCGATTGCTGCAGCAGGGTTTCGGTGCGGGATGCGGTTTCAATGGAGTTGAAGACGATGCCGAGGCCTTCCGCCAGTTGGTCAAGGAAATTCAGGTGCACTGCCTGGAATTGTTCAAACGTCGCCAGTTCAATCACTGCCTTGACCTGCCCTTCAAACAGGATGGGCAGCACGACGATATTGCGCGGTGCTGCCTGCCCAAGACCGGACACGATCTGTACGTAGTTCTCCGGCATGTTGGAGATCAGGATGCGCTGCTTCTCGAACGCGGCCTGGCCAACGACACCTTCGCCAAGCGACCACTCGTTGGACAAGTTCTTGCGCTCCTGGTAACCATAACTGGCCATCAGCTTCAGCCGGACCACGCCGGACTGCCCAATGCGCTGCATGATGTACAGCACCGCATGCTGCGAGCCGACCAATGGTGCCAGCTCCGACAGCAGCGTGCGGCCGAGCGTCATGATGTCGCGCTGCCCCTGCAGCATGCGGGTAAAGCGTGCGAGGTTCGTCTTGAGCCAGTCCTGCTCGGTATTGCGCTGCGTGGTCTCCTTCAGGTTGCGGATCATCTGGTTGATGTTGTCCTTCAGTTCCGCCACTTCACCCCGCGCAGCAACCTGTATCGAACGCGTGAGGTCGCCCTTCGTCACGGCAGTCGCCACTTCGCCGATTGCGCGCACCTGCGTGGTCAGGTTGGCCGCAAGCTCGTTAACGTTGTCCACCAGGTCTTTCCAGCTGCCCGACGCGCCCGGCACCACCGCCTGGCCGCCAAGGCGCCCTTCCACGCCAACCTCGCGCGCCACGCGGGTTACCTGGTCGCTGAAGGTAGCGAGCGTATCGATCATGTTGTTGATGGTTTCCGCAAGCGACGCGACCTCTCCTTTCGCGGGCACCATCATTTTCTGTTTCAGGTTGCCTTGCGCCACGCCGGTCACCACCTTGGCGATACCTCGAACCTGGTCGGTGAGGTTATCGGCCATCATGTTCACGCTCTCGGTCAGATCCTTCCAGACGCCGGAGATGCCCGTCACTATTGCCTGCCCGCCGAGCTTGCCTTCCATGCCCACTTCGCGTGCCACGCGCGTCACTTCGCTGCCAAAGGCATTGAGCTGGTCGACCATGACATTAATGGTGTTCTTGAGCTCCAGTATCTCGCCCCGCACATCGACCGTGATCTTGCGTGACAGGTCGCCGTTGGCAACGGCGGTGGTCACGGCAGCAATGTTGCGCATCTGCCCAGTCAGGTTGCTCGCCATGAGGTTCACATTGTCGGTCAGGTCCTTCCATACGCCGCCGACGCCGGGCACGTAGGCCTGCCCGCCGAGGCGCCCTTCCGTACCCACCTCGCGTGCCACGCGTGTCACTTCGCCGGCAAATCCATTCAGCTGGTCGACCATCGTGTTGATAGTCTCCTTCAATTGCAGCACCTCACCGCGCACGTCTACCGTGATCTTTTTCGACAGGTCGCCGGTTGCGACAGCTGTCGTGACGGTGGCGATGTTGCGCACTTGCGCGGTCAGGTTGCTCGCCATCAGGTTCACGTTGTCGGTCAGGCCGCGCCACACGCCGGACACGCCCCGCACCTCCGCCTGCCCGCCGAGTTTGCCTTCAATGCCCACCTCCCGTGCCACACGGGTCACCTCGCCGGCAAAGCCATTGAGCTGATCGACCATCGTGTTGATTACATCCTTGATCTGCAGGATTTCGCCCTTCACGTCGACGGTGATCTTCTGCCCGAGGTCGCCGCTCGCAATCGCGGTGGCCACCTTCGACACATCGCGCAGTTGCACCGTCAGGTTGCCCGCCATCGCATTGACGTTGTCGGTCAGGTCCTTCCACGTCCCTGCCACACCCGGCACCTGCGCCTGCACACCCAGCTTGCCCTCGGTCCCCACTTCGCGGGCTACCCTCGTGACTTCGCCGGCAAAGCCGTTCAGCTGATCGACCATCGTGTTGATCACGTTCTTGATCTGCAGGATCTCGCCCCTTACGTCCACCGTGATCTTCTGTGTGAGGTCGCCGCTCGCAATCGCGGTGGCGACCTTCGATACGTCCCGCAGCTGCACCGTCAGGTTGCCCGCCATCGCATTGACGTTGTCGGTCAGGTCCTTCCATGTCCCTGCCACGCCCGGCACCTGCGCCTGCACGCCAAGCTTGCCCTCGGTCCCCACTTCACGCGCGACACGGGTGACCTCGCCGGCAAAACCATTGAGCTGGTCGACCATCGTGTTGATCACGTCCTTGATCTGCAGGATCTCGCCCTTCACATCGACGGTGATCTTTTGTCCAAGGTCGCCACTCGCGATCGCAGTGGCCACTTTCGATACGTCCCGCAGCTGCACCGTCAGGTTGCCCGCCATCGCATTGACGTTGTCGGTCAGGTCCTTCCATGTCCCTGCTACGCCCGGCACCTGCGCCTGCACGCCGAGTTTGCCCTCGGTACCGACCTCCCGAGCCACGCGCGTGACCTCACTGGCAAAACCATTGAGCTGATCCACCATCGTGTTGATCACGTCCTTGATCTGCAGGATCTCGCCCTTCACATCGACGGTGATCTTCTGCCCGAGGTCACCGCTCGCGATCGCAGTGGCCACCTTCGACACATCGCGCAGCTGCACCGTCAGATTGCCCGCCATCGCATTGACGTTGTCGGTCAGGTCCTTCCATGCACCGGCGACGCCGGGCACCTGCGCCTGCACGCCAAGCTTGCCCTCGGTCCCCACTTCACGCGCGACACGCGTGACCTCGCTCGAAAAGCTGTTGAGCTGGTCGAGCATGGTGTTGATGATCTTCGCGTTCTTCAGGAACTCCCCCTTCAGCGGCCGTCCATCCACCTCGAGGTCCATGCTTTGCGTCAGCACGCCACGCGCCACTGCGCCGATCACCCTGCCGGAGTCGCGAATCGGCTGTACGAGGTTGTCGATCAAGGTATTGACTGCGCATGCCTTGACGCTCCACGAGCCGAGGTTCGAGTCGAATGCGACGCGCCGGCCGAGATTGCCTTCCGTACCGACCACGTGCGAAACATCGGCGATGGCGTTCGTCAGACGCTCACTGCTTGTGACGATGGCATTGAATGTATCCGCGATCTTGCCATCGATACCGTCCCAGTCGAGGGGAAGGCGCACGGAGAAGTCTCCGTTGCGCATGGCGTCGAGCGCCTGGAGCAAGACAACCTTGTCAAGCATTGCAGTTTGCTGCGCCACGTCCTTCTCCTTAAGCTGTATGGTGTGCGAGGTCGAAATAGCCGCGTTTGAGCAGTGCCAGCGCTTCGTCGGTCGGTACCGGCTGGCTGAAGTAGTTGCCCTGCATCTCGTCGCAGCCGTGCTTGATCAGAAAAGCCACCTGCTCCGCGGTTTCCACACCTTCGGCAATCACGGTCAGGTTAAGGCTGTGCGCCAGCGTGATGATGGCCAACACGATCGCCTCGTCTTCGGGGTCGGTCGCAATGTCACGCACAAAGGCGCCGTCAATCTTGAGCTTGTCGAGGGGAAAACGCTTCAGGTAGGCGAGCGACGAGTAGCCGGTGCCGAAGTCGTCGATGGAAATGCGCACGCCCAGGTCGCGTATCTGGTGCAGCGCCTGGATCGCCTTCGACGGATCCGTCATCACGGCCGATTCCGTCAGCTCGGCTTCCAGCATGCCGGGCGGGATGCCGGTTTCCTTGAGCACCGACTCGATGCTGCGCGCAACGCTGTCCTGTCGGAACTGTCGCGCCGATACATTGACGGCAATCGGACAGCAGTCCTCGCATTCGCCGCGCCAGCGCTGCACCTGCTGTGCGGCTTCCTGCAATGCCCATTTGCCGATCGGCTCGATACGCCCGGTTTCCTCGGCAATCGGGATGAACTGGCCGGGCGGCATCCACTGGCCGTTCTCCTGCGGCCAGCGGATCAGTGCCTCGAAGCCGCTGATGCGTCCGTTGGAGGCACGCACCTTCGGCTGGTAATGCAGGATGAATTCGCCCTCCTGTATTGCGCGCTGCAATGCGCCGCCGACGGCGAGGCGGCGGCTCGCCGCATCGTTCATGTCGTGCGTGAAGAACGAGAAGCGCCCGCGCCCTTCCTGCTTGGCGTGGTACATCGCGGTGTCGGCGTTACGCAGCAGCTGGTCCATGTTCTGACCATCACCGGGAAAGATCGCAATGCCGATGCTCGGCGAGATGCGCAGCTCCTTGCCGCCGATATGGCACGGCTCCGACACCCTGTGCACGATCTTGTCCGCCACCACGGCCGCGTCCTGCACGTCATGCAGTCCGGCCAGGAGCACGACGAATTCGTCACCGGACAGGCGTGCCACCGTATCGCCCTCGCGCACACAATGTCCGAGACGCTCTGCGACTTCCTGCAGCAAGCGGTCGCCGGCGGCATGCCCGAGGGTATCGTTCACATCCTTGAAGCGGTCGAGGTCGATGAACAGCACCGCTACCGGCGCATGCTGGCGCCCCATATGGGCGGTTGCCTGCTTCATGCGGTCTTCCAGCAGCAGTCGATTAGGCAGGCCGGTCAGGGTGTCATGGAAGGACTGGTGCAGGATGTAGGCCTCCATTTCCTTGCGCTCGCTGATGTCGCGCGACACCATCACCACCTGCACCACCTTGCCGGACGCCTCCCTGATCGGACTGGCCTCGGACTCCAGGTGGCGTTCGCCGCGCTCCGGCGTCTTCACCCTGTACTGCAGACGGGAGTTGGCACCGCCCTCTGCGATCTTCGAGAAGGCGGAGGCGACCTTGTCCCGGTCCTCGGCATGCACGATCTCGAAGTATTCGCGGCCCTCCTCAATCCCCGCGCCAAACTCGGTGTGATAGGAGGGACTTGCATACACCCAGCGCGCGTCTGCGTCCAGCAGTGCCACATAGTCGCCCGCATGCTGAACGATCAGTCGCTCTGTTTCACTGCGCTGCGCCAGGTCCTCGGCCTCGCGACGGGCGGCGACCTCGGCACGCAAGGCCTCGTTCAATCGCGTCACGTGTTCCAGTTCCTGTTTCAGCGCCTGGTTCAGGTATTCCAGCTCGACATCCTTGCGGTCGCGCCGCCGATTCTTCCTGGCGAGGTCGATGAAAACCTGGGTCTTGGACTTGAGCAGCTCGGGTGCGACCGGCATGAACAGGTAATCGACTGCACCAAGTTCGTAACCCGTGGCGCGGTCAAGGTCGGTGGCACGATGCGCTGTCAGGAAGATGATCGGCGTGTATTTCGAACGCGGCCGCTGGCGGATCAGGCGCGCGGTTTCGAAACCGTCGAGCCCGGTCATTTTGACGTCGAGGATGATGACTGCGAAGTCACGCTTGAGCAGCAATGCCAGCGCTTCCTCACCGGAGGCGGCAGTCTCGATGGTCGCGTCGAGATCGTTCAGGATGGTGTGCAGCGCAAAGCGCGATCCGGCATCATCATTGACGAGCAGGACCCGAACCTCGTCAGCTGTGGTCATGAAGTGTTCGACCTTGCATATTGAATATTCCTGCTGTGAAAGCCGTTCCACCCTGACGGCGATCCCTGCTTGATGTGCGACGCCGGCGTGGCGTCATGTCTTCTGGATAGCGACAAGAAGGCTGAAGCAAAAAAACCGCGTCGTGCGAACGCGGTTCACTGCCTGCATGCTGGTCCGATATGAAGTGCATTGTCCTGCTCCCACTGCGCCGCTGCCGATGCAACGCCCTCTCCCTCGCTTCCGATGCGAGTGCCAATGTGCCGAGGCGCTGCTCCCTGTCTGCCCTGCCGCATGCACGGCCCGGAATCTCTCCATCGAGCACGCGCGCACCATCGCGCGTCATGGGATGGAGGCGCACGCGTGAACCTTTCTGACGCGCGCGCACGCCATCACGCGGCGCGATGCAGTGCGGATGGGTTTGACAACAATTGGTTTATTAATGACAACAGAACTTGGACGAGGAAAGGCTGGCGATGTTCCCGTCCGCACAATATAGAGCGGGCCCCTTGTTCCGCGGGCAATCCGCCTCGGCGTCAATCGGCCAGTCAGACCAAAACTGCTCTAGAAAGACAGAGAGCCCGGGGCAGCGATGCTCCCGGGCTCTCGAATGACACGTCATGCGTGTTGCGAAGGCAGACTACAAGTTACGAGGCGCTCTTCACCAATTCACACATGTATCGCTTCGGCAAAACATGCGCACGCATCAGGCGCTTGTAACTGCCGCCTTCACTTGCTGCAGCGAGGTCGGATCCTCGATCGTGGTCAGGTCGCCCGGATCACGTCCTTCACAAATTGCCTGGATGGAACGACGCAGCAACTTACCAGAACGTGTTTTTGGAAGCGTCGTGACGAAGTGAACGCGTGCGGGACGCGCAACCGCGCCGAGCTGCTTGTCGACCACGGCCATCACTTCGGCTTCCAGTGCCTTGCGGCCTTCCGGCGTGGCAGCAGGATCCGCATTCTTCAGGATTGCGAAGGCAACTGCCACCTGGCCCTTCAGCTTGTCTTCGACGCCGACGACAGCAACCTCGGACACATTCGGATGGCTGGAGATGCTTTCCTCGATCTCGCGCGTGCCGAGGCGATGGCCGGCAACGTTGATCACGTCGTCCGTGCGGCCGAGGATGAAGTAATAGCCGTCCGCATCACGGATACCCCAGTCGAAGGTGGAGTACACCTGTTCCTTGAAGTTCGCCCAGTAGGTATTGACGAAGCGCTGGTCGTCGCCCCACACCGTCTGCATGCAGCCCGGGGGCAATGGGCCTTCGATCACGACCACACCCTTTTCATTCGGTCCGCACACTGCGCCGGTAGTCTCGTTGATCAGCTTGACGTTGTAGCCGTACATCGGCACGCCAGGGCTGCCCAGGCGTGTCGGCTTGTCTTCGATGCCCTTGGCGATCGACAGAATCGGCCAGCCGGTCTCGGTCTGCCAATAGTTGTCGATGATCGGCACGCCGAGCTCTCCGGAAATCCATGCGGACGTTGTCTCGTCCAGCGGCTCGCCAGCGAGATACAACGCCTTCAGCGACGACAGGTCGTACTTCTTCATGAATTCCGGCGGCTGCTTCTTCAGCACGCGCACGGCGGTCGGCGCGGAGAACATGCGCGTGACCTTGTACTTCTCGACGATGCTCCACCAGATGCCGGCGTCCGGACGGATCGGCAAGCCTTCGTACATCACGGTCGCCATGCCGGCGATCAGCGGGCCATACACGATGTAGGAGTGACCGACGACCCAGCCGATGTCAGACGTGGAGAAATAGGTCTCGCCCGGATTGCCGCAGAAGATGTGCTTCATCGACGACGCGAGCGCCACCGCATAGCCGCCGACGTCGCGCTGCACGCCCTTGGGCTTGCCAGTCGTGCCGGACGTGTAGAGGATGTAGGAGATGTCGTTGGATTCCAGCCAGGTGACCGGCACCTGTGCCTTCATGTGCTGCTCGCGCAGCGTGGAGTAATCGACGTCGCGTCCCTCCACCGTTGCCATCGGCACGAGTCCGCGATTGACCAGCAACACCTTCGCCGGCTTGTGCTGCGCGAGGTTGATTGCTTCATCGAGCAACGGCTTGTACGCAACGGCCTTGCCGCCGCGCGAGCCGGCATCGGCAGAGACGATGAGCTTCGGCTTCGCATCGTCGATGCGGGTGGCGAGACTGTTCGATGCAAAGCCGCCGAACACGACGGAGTGGATCGCACCGATGCGTGCGCAGGCCAGCATCGCGAATGCCGCTTCGGCAATCATCGGCATGTAGATCAGCACGCGGTCGCCCTTGCCGACGCCCAGCGATTGCATCATCGCCGCGGCACGCATGACTTCTGCCTGCAGCTCCTTGAACGAATAGACCTTCTCCTGGTTGGTCTCGGTGGAGATCGCAATCAGTGCCGGCTTGTCGGCCTGCGTCGCAACCCAGCGATCCACCGCGTTGTGACACAGGTTGGTCTTGCCGCCGACAAACCACTTGGCGAACGGCGGCTTCGCGTAATCGAGCACCTGCGAGAAAGGTTCGTTCCAGTCGATCAGCTTCGCTTCGTTCCCCCAGAACGCTTGCGGATTGTCGATCGATTGCTTGTAGAAGTCTGCGAAGTTCATGATGTCTCCAGGTCAGATCAGATGAGGGCTGTGCCCGGCTGGGACACAGTGAATATTCCTTGTTGCCAATTATCGGAAACGTGACTTACCGAGCACTTACGCTGAGCCTCGGCCAGCAAAAAAACCTTGAAAAAAAAGCGCGATGACGAAAGTGTCGTTGCGCTTTTTATCCGTGTCACGGTTGCGTTATTTCTTAGAACGCATCACCGGGAACGCGCACCCAACCTTCCATGAGCACCCGGGCGCTGCGGCTCATGATGGCCTTGGTTACCGTCCATTCACCATTCACCAGTTTGGCTTGGGCGCCAACGCGCAAGGTGCCCGAGGGATGACCAAACCGCACCGCCTCGCGCTCCCCTCCTCCGGCGGCGAGATTGACCAGCGTGCCGGGGATGGCCGCCGCAGTGCCGATGGCCACGGCGCACGTGCCCATCATGGCATGGTGCAGCTTGCCCATGGACAGCGCACGTACCAGCAGGTCCACTTCAGATGCCTTCACGTCCTTGCCGCTGGACGCCTTGTAGTCCTTGGGCTTGGAGACGAAGGCGATCTTGGGCGTGTGCTGGCGGGTCGCTGCTTCTTCCGGCATCTTGATGAGCCCCATGCGCAACGCACCGGCCACACGGATCTTCTCGAACCTGGCCAGCGCGGCCGCATCGGAATTGATCTGCTCGCGCAGCTCGGTGCCGGTGTAGCCGATCTCTTCGGCATTCACGAACACAGTGGGGATGCCTGCGGTGATCATGGTGGCCTTGATCGTGCCGATGCCGGGCACGTCAAGGTCATCCACCAGATTACCAGTGGGGAACATCGAGCCACCCTCTTCTGCATCATCGGAGGGATCGATGAACTCCAGCACGATTTCAGCGGCCGGGAAGGTCACGCCGTCCAGTTCAAAATCACCGGTCTCCTGCACCTGGCCATTGGTGACCGGGACATGGGCGATGATGGTTTTCTTGATATTGGCTTGCCAGATGCGTACGACGCAGGTGCCGTTTTCCGGAATGCGCGAAGGATCAACGAGGCCTGCATGGATTGCGAAAGCACCTGCTCCCGTGGAGAGATTGCCGCAGTTGCCGCTCCAGTCCACGAATGCCTTATCGATGGAAACCTGGCCGTAGAGATAATCCACGTCGTGATCGGGCACGTTGCTCTTGGAAAGAATCACGCATTTCGAGGTGGAGGACGTAGCGCCTCCCATGCCATCGATATGCGCCGAATAAGGATCGGGGCTGCCGATCACGCGCATGAAGAGCCTGTCGCGCGCTTCGCCCGGCACGCGTGCTGCTTCCGGCAAATCCTGCAGGCGGAAGAACACGCCTTTGCTGGTGCCGCCGCGCATGTAGGTGGCGGGGATTTTGATTTGGGGTACGTGGGGCATATGTTGTCCTGAGATTTCAGTTTCGCTGAACTGTCCCATCCCCCTGCCAGGGGGATGGTTAGGGTGAGGGTAGTGAGGTTGGATCACCTTATTCGGATGCACGACCTTCCTACCCCCATCCCAGCCTTCCCCCTGGAAGGGGGAAGGTGCCTTACAAGGTTGCGGATTACACCGCCTTCACATCCGAAGCAGTCGTTCGCGTAGGGCGGAAAAGCGAAGCGCCTTCCGCCGCACAACAAGCTCTTACGCTGCCTTCACTGACGACGCCAGGAAGTCCTGCGCAAAGCGCTGCAACACACCGCCCGCTTCGTAGACAGACACTTCTTCTGCCGTGTCGAGACGGCAGGTCACCGGCACTTCCACGCGCTCGCCGTTCTTGCGAGTGATCGCAAGAGTGAGGTCCGCACGCGGCTTGAGAGCGCCGATCACATCATAGGTTTCGGTGCCGTCAATGCCCAGCGTCAGGCGCGTCGTGCCTGGCTTGAACTCCAGCGGCAGCACGCCCATACCGATCAGGTTGGTACGGTGGATGCGCTCGAAGCCTTCGGCCGCGATGGCTTCCACACCAGCAAGGCGCACGCCCTTGGCCGCCCAGTCACGCGACGAACCCTGGCCGTAGTCGGCACCGGCGATGATAATCAGCGGCTGCTTGCGGTTCATGTAGGTTTCAATGGCTTCCCACATGCGCATGACCTTGCCCTCCGGTTCGACGCGGGCCAGTGATCCAGCCTTCACCTTGCCGTCCGCATCGCGCACCATCTCGTTCTTCAGCGTCGGATTCGCGAACGTTGCACGCTGTGCGGTCAAGTGATCGCCACGGTGGGTCGCGTAGGAGTTGAAGTCTTCCTCCGGCAGGCCCATCTTCGCGAGGTATTCACCAGCAGCCGAATCCAGCAGGATCGCATTCGACGGCGACAGGTGGTCGGTCGTGATGTTGTCCGGCAGGACTGCCAGCGGACGCATGCCTTTCAGCGTGCGCTCACCTGCCAGCGCGCCTTCCCAGTATGGAGGACGGCGGATGTAGGTGGACATCGGGCGCCAGTTGTACAGCGGGCTGACGGACGTTGCAGCCGACTTGCGCTGGTCGAACATCGGGATGTAAACCTTGTTGAACTGCTCCGGCTTCACGGCGGCCTTGACGATGGCGTCGATCTCTTCGTCCGACGGCCACAGGTCCTTCAGCGTGATCGGATTGCCGTTCTTGTCGGTACCGAAGGCATCGCGCTCGATGTCGAAACGCACCGTACCGGCGAGGGCATAGGCGACAACCAGCGGCGGCGATGCGAGGAAGGCCTGCTTCGCGTACGGATGGATGCGGCCGTCGAAGTTGCGGTTGCCCGACAGCACAGCAGTCGCGTACAGATCGCGGTCGATGATCTCCTGCTGGATCTTCGGATCGAGCGCACCGGACATGCCGTTGCAGGTGGTGCAAGCGAAGGCGACGATACCGAAGCCGAGCTTTTCCAGGTCCTCCGTCAGCCCGGCTTCATCCAGGTACAGCTCGACCGCCTTCGATCCCGGAGCGAGCGAGGTCTTCACCCATGGCTTGCGGGTCAGGCCGAGGCGATTCGCATTGCGTGCCAGCAGTGCAGCGGCAATCACGTTGCGCGGGTTGGAGGTATTGGTGCAGCTGGTGATCGCAGCGATGATGACAGCACCATCCGGCATCTGGCCCGGAACTTCCTGCCACTTGCCTGCGATGCCCTTGGCAGCGAGATCGGTCGTTGCTACGCGTGCGTGCGGGTTCGACGGGCCAGCCATGTTGCGAACAACAGAAGACAGGTCGAACTTGAGCACGCGCTCGTACTGCGCATTCTTCAGGCTGTCCGACCACAGGCCGGCTTCCTTCGCATAGGTCTCAACCAGTTTCACTTGCTCCGGCGAGCGGCCGGTGAGTGTCAGGTAATCGAGCGTCTGCTGGTCGATGGAGAACATCGCCGCAGTCGCGCCGTATTCCGGTGCCATGTTGGAAATCGTTGCACGGTCGCCCAGCGTCAGCGACGAAGCGCCTTCGCCATAGAACTCAAGGTAGGAACCAACCACCTTCGATTTGCGCAGGAACTCGGTGAGTGCCAGCACGATGTCGGTCGCAGTGATGCCGGGCTGGCGCTTGCCAGTCAATTCCACGCCGACGATTTCCGGCAGGCGCATCCAGGACGCGCGGCCAAGCATGACGTTCTCTGCTTCGAGGCCGCCGACGCCAACGGCGATGACGCCGAGCGCATCAACGTGCGGCGTGTGGCTGTCGGTGCCGACGCAGGTATCCGGGAAGGCGACGCCGTCGATCGCATGGATCACCGGCGACATTTTTTCCAGGTTGATCTGGTGCATGATGCCGTTACCGGCCGGGATCACGTCCACGTTCTTGAAGGCTTCCTTCGTCCATTCAATGAAGTGGAAACGGTCTTCGTTGCGCCGATCCTCGATCTCACGGTTCTTGCGGAAGGCATCCGGATCGAAGCCGCCGCACTCCACTGCCAGCGAGTGGTCGACGATCAGCTGCACCGGAACAACGGGGTTAACTTTTGCCGGATCGCCGCCCTGGTCGGCAATCGCGTCACGCAGGCCGGCGAGGTCCACCAGCGCAGTCTGGCCGAGGATGTCGTGGCACACCACACGTGCGGGGAACCACGGGAAATCGCGCTCGCGCTTGACCTCAATGATCTGCTTCAGGCATTCGGTGAGGATCGCGGGTTCGCAGCGGCGCACCAGGTTCTCGGCATGCACGCGGGAGGTATAGGGCAGCTTTTCCCAGGCGCCCGGCTGGATCGCCTCGACCGCAGCGCGCGCATCGAAGTGATCCAGATTTGTACCCGGGAGGGGTTTGCGGTAGGCGTTGTTCATGGCTCGTCAAAAAAAAGAGAGATTTGCGTAGGGTGCGCCATGCGCACCGCTTTTCCGCTCGGCGGGCAAGGTGCGCGGAGCGTACCCTAACTGCTATAGCTTTGAGCATCGAGCAGAATGCGTAGCGAGCGGCCCAAGGGCCGGCCGAGAAGCGCAACCGTACGTGATGTACGGTGAGCATCGCAGGCCGGTCCTTGGGTTGCGCAGTAGCATTATGTCGACGGTCTTACTTGCGCTTGTTGATTGGCACGAATTTGAGATCTTCCGGACCAACGTAGTTGGCGCTCGGGCGGATGATCTTGTTGTCGATGCGCTGCTCGATGATGTGCGCGGACCAGCCGGAAGTACGTGCGATCACGAACAGCGGCGTAAACATCGCGGTCGGCACGCCCATCATGTGGTATGAGACCGCGGAGAACCAGTCGAGGTTCGGGAACATCTTCTTGATTTCCCACATGACCGATTCCAGGCGCTCGGCGATGTCGAACATCTTCATCGAGCCGGCTTCCTTCGACAGCTTGCGTGCGACTTCCTTGATCACCTTGTTGCGCGGGTCGGACACGGTGTACACCGGATGGCCGAAGCCGATCACGACTTCCTTGTTCTCGACACGACGGCGGATGTCGGCTTCCGCTTCGTCCGGATTGTCGTAACGCTTCTGGATCTCGAACGCGACTTCATTCGCGCCGCCATGCTTCGGACCGCGCAGCGCGCCGATGGCGCCGGTGATTGCGGAATACATGTCGGAGCCCGTGCCGGCGATGACGCGGCCGGTGAAGGTCGATGCATTGAACTCGTGCTCTGCGTACAGGATCAGCGAAGTGTGCATCGCCTTTTCCCACATTGCGGACGGCTTCTCGCCATGCAGCAGGTGCAGGAAGTGGCCGCCGATGGAATCATCATCGGTTTCGACTTCGATGCGCTTGCCGTTGTGGCTGTAGTGGTACCAGTACAGCAACATGGAGCCGAGCGATGCCATCAGGCGGTCGGCGATATCGCGTGCGCCCGGGGTGTTGTGGTCGTCCTTCTCCGGCAGCACGCAGCCCAGTGCGGACACGCCGGTGCGCATCACGTCCATCGGGTGCGATGCTGCAGGCAGCCATTCCAGCGCAGCCTTCACATTCGCCGGCAAGCCGCGCAGTGCTTTCAGCTTGGCCTTGTAAGCGCGCAGTTCGGCAGCGTTCGGCAGCTTGCCGTGCACCAGCAGATGGGCGATTTCTTCGAATTCGCAGGCGTCGGCGACATCGAGGATGTCGTAACCGCGATAGTGGAGGTCGTTGCCGGTACGGCCGACCGTGCACAGCGCGGTATTGCCGGCGGTCACGCCGGACAGGGCAACGGATTTCTTGGGTTTGAAGCCTGCAGCTTGTTGGTCACTCATCAGAATCTCCCGAAAAAATTACTTGGCTTTTTGTTGCGCGAACAGGGCGTCGAGTTTCTGTTCGAAGTCATGGTAGTTGATGCGCTCGTACAGCTCCATGCGGGTCTGCATGGTGTCGACCACATTCTTTTGCGTGCCGTCACGGCGGATGGCGTTGTAGACGTTCTCGGCTGCCTTGTTCATTGCCCGGAAGGCAGACAGCGGATACAGCACGAGGCCGACGTCAACGCTCTTCAGTTCCTCGACGGTGTACAGCGGTGTCGCGCCAAACTCGGTAATGTTGGCCAACACCGGCACCTTCACCGCGTTAGCGAAGGTTTTGTACATGTCGAGCTGGGTAATCGCTTCAGGGAAAATCATGTCGGCACCGGCTTCGACGCAGGCCTGTGCGCGGTCGAGTGCCGCTTCCAGCCCTTCGACGGCGAGCGCATCGGTGCGCGCCATGATCACGAAATTCTCATCGGTACGTGCATCGACGGCGGCCTTGATACGGTCAACCATCTCTTGCTTGCTGACGATTTCCTTGTTCGGACGGTGGCCGCAGCGCTTCGCGCCAACCTGGTCTTCGATATGGATCGCGGCTGCGCCAAACTTGATCATCGACTTGACGGTACGTGCCACGTTGAACGCGGAAGAGCCGAAGCCGGTATCAACGTCCACCAGCAACGGCAGGTCGCACACGTCGGTGATGCGGCGCACGTCGGTCAGCACGTCGTCGAGGTTGGAGATGCCGAGGTCGGGCAAGCCGAGCGAGCCGGCAGCCACGCCGCCACCGGACAGGTAAATCGCGCGGTAGCCGGCACGCTTGGCCAGCAACGCGTGGTTGGCGTTGATGGCGCCGACCACTTGCAACGGGGATTCTTCTTTGACGGCCTTGCGGAAGGCGGCACCTGCGGAATAGAGACTCATGTCTTCACCTTGTGGGTTGATGTTTCAACTGTATTAACTCTGCTGACTGTTTCAACGGAATGCGTTTGCCGGTTTATTGCAATCCCTGTGCCACTCGGAAAATGCCTTGCAACAAAGACATCTGCCGAGATGAATGTTCTTGTTTTTCATCGACTTAGCGGGCCGCAGACTCATTCAAGCTTACTCCCAAAATGTTTCATTTGGCGTTACACTTGAAACGCTGAAACGGATTCTGAAACATGCGCCATCCTTCCCATCCTGCAACGGAGAACGTCGACAAGCCGGTTATCTGGACGGTCTCGATCTCCCGTCTCTCCGACCTCTTCCGGGACATCACGCCGGAATACGACGATCGCGCGACCATCGAGCCGATCAATCTCGGTTTTGAAGACGCCGTCCGCCATATCCGCGAACGCCTCGCCAACGAACGCTGCGATGCCGTCATCGCTGCCGGCTCTAACGCGGCCTACCTGAAGAGCCGTCTCTCACTACCTGTCGTTATCGCCAAGGCCAGCGGCTTCGATGTGATGCAGGCGCTCGCCCGCGCACGCAAGATCACGCCCGCGATTGGCCTCGTCACCTATCAGTCGCCGATGCCGGAACTTGCCGAATTCCAGGCCACCTTCGGCCTGAAAATCACGCAACGCACTTACATCACCGAGGAAGATGCACGGGCACAGATCAACGAACTGAAGGCAAGCGGCATCAAGGCAGTCGTCGGCACTGGCCTCGTCACCGATCTGGCGGAAGAAGCCGGTCTGGCCGGCGTGTTTCTGTATTCCGCCGCATCGATCCGGCAGGCTTTCGAAGATGCACTGGAGATCGCCCGCTTCACGCAACTCGAATCGGGGCGTGTACTGCCCGTCGCGGAAACGCTGCGCGCGAAACATGGCTTGAATGACTTGCGCGGCGACTCACCGGCGATGCAGTCAGTGCGCCACTCGATAGAACTCTATGCAAAGTCTCCGGCCACCGTACTGATCCAGGGCGAAACCGGCACGGGCAAGGAATTGGCGGCACAGGCGATCCATCGCGAAAGCCAGCGTGCACGGCAGCCGTTTGTCGCCGTCAATTGCGGCGCCGTCGCGGAATCCTTGCTGGAATCTGAACTGTTCGGCTACGAGGAAGGGGCATTCACCGGCGCCCGTCGTGGCGGACGTCCCGGCCTGTTTGAAGCGGCCGACCGCGGCACTTTGTTTCTCGATGAGATCGGCGAAATGCCGCTACAACTGCAGACGCGACTGCTGCGTGTCCTGGAGGAGCGTGAGGTGGTGCGCGTCGGCGGCACGCGTCCGGTTCCGGTCAATGTGCGCATTGTGAGCGCAACCCACTGCGACCTCGAACAACGCGTGCGCGAAGGGCGCTTCCGCGCCGATCTTTTCTATCGCCTCGGTGTGCTGCGCCTGAAATTGCCGCCGCTGCGCGAGCGTCCAGAGGATCTGGTGCCACTGGCGGAATGGGGACTGAAGAATGCGCTCGCCTCGCTCGGCGTCCGTCCGCATGCCAACCTGCATGCGGAAGTGCTCGCCTGTGCCTCGCTGCTGAGCAGCTACGATTGGCCCGGCAATGTGCGCGAACTGCGCAACCTGATGGAGCGCCTCGCCCTGTTCCTCGCGTCGGAACCGCTGCAGGCCCTCTCCCCGAGCTTCGTGATGGCGCTGGCGCCCGAACTGACCGGCACGCCACATCAGGTCGAAGCGCCAAAGTCCTTACCCGTGCCAGCGGCAGAATCGATCGAGCAGGTGCTTGCGCGTTTCAATGGCAATCGCGAGGCGGTCGCAAAACACCTCGGCATCAGCCGCACGACCCTATGGCGAAAGCTCAATCGCCTGCAGGCAGGACAAGGCAAGAACACTGATTGAAGTACATGTTCAGATGAGCGGATCCGCCAAACCTTCCTGCTGAAACGCTCGCTGAATCGCCGGGCGCTCGAGCAGGCTGCGCAGATAAGGCCCCAAATGAGGACGGTTCCGCGCCGGATGGTGCATCATGCGCGTCCAGCGCGACAGCATTAACAGGTAGGGATCGACAGCGCTATACCGATTACCCAGCAGGAAGGGGCCACCGCTGTCGGCCACAGCCTTGTCGAGCAGGTCCAGCATGCCTCCAACGCTCTCCTCGGCGTGCGCCTTCACCTGTGCAATCGCTGTCGCCTCATCGGCGAGCCGCTCCGGATAAAAATATGTGAGCAGCTCCGCCTGCAAGGTGTTGGTCAGGTAGACCAGCCATTTGTAGAATTCCGCGCGCTCGGCAGTGCCAACGGCGGGAGCCAGCCCCGCTTCCGGATGGCGGTCCACCAGGTGCAGGCAGATCGCCGCCGTTTCGAAGAGTACAAGATCGCGATCGATCAATACCGGAATACGCCCGGTGGGATTGAGCTTCAGGTAATCGGCCTGCTTGTGCGCATTCTGCTCCCGGTCGACCAATACCAGTTCGTAAGGCACGCCAAGCTCTTCCAGCAGCATGTGTGGCGCAAGGTTGGCATTGCCGGGGTAGTAGTAGAGTGTGTACATCGATTCGCCTATGATTGTTTTTTTGAGGCTGCCATTATGCAAAATTCTTCCCGTCCCGACACGCCCTGCGTCGCCGTCTGCTCGACCACATTCGACGATGTCTGTCGCGGTTGCGGACGCACTGTCGCCGAAGTGGCGAACTGGGTGTTCATGAGCGAGGAAGAAAAAGAACGCGTGTGGAAGCGCATTACTGCCGAAGGTTATCCGCGCCGTAATTCATAGCTGCCAGCGGCAGCCCTTCTCAAAGCTGCTTGCCAAGCAACGACGCGGCGTGCTCGATCAGCTTCTCCGACCACGGCCTTGCCTGCCACTGTTCCAGCGTCATGCGGCGCGTACGCTTCAGGTCTTTTTCGAACACCTCTGTCATCTGCCGGGCAAAGGCTTCATCGTAGATATTCAGATTTGCCTCGTCATTCAGCCGGAATGAACGATTGTCGAAGTTGGTGGAACCGGTCGACACAACGAAACCGTCGACGACCATGATTTTGCAGTGGAACATGGTTTCCTGGTATTCATGGATGTCGATGCCCGCCTCCAGCAGTTTTCCCCACCGTGCGCGAGACGCGCGCCGCACCGTTTCGGCATCAATATGTTCCCCGGGCGTGATGATGCGAATCCTCACGCCGCGGCGTGCAGCTGCAACGAGTGCATCGATCGCAAGTTCGTCCGGAACGAAATAGGAACTCGACAAGAGGATGCTCTCCTTCGCTGATGCGATGGACAGCAGATACATCAGATGCATGCTCTCGCTGCCGCCAGTGGGCGAACTGCTGAACATCTGCGCCGGAACACTCCCGGCGTTGGCGATCTCCGGGAAGTAATCGGCGGAATGCAAAACGCGCCCGGTAGTCTTCATCCAGTTGTCGACGAACACTGCCTGGAGCTCGGCAGTCACCGGACCTTCGATGCGGAAATGCGCATCGCGCCAGTGCCACTCGTCCTGCGCATCGCCGGTCCATTGATCGGCGATGCCGACGCCGCCGGTAAAGCCCACGATACCGTCTACGATCAGCAGCTTCCGGTGCGTTCGGTTGTTCAGCCGGGACAGGTTGTACCAGCGCGGCTCGTGATAACGCTCCACCTCGACGCCGCCGCGCAGCATCTCCTCCAGCAACGCCTCGTCCATCTTCTGGCTGCCCACCCAGTCGAGCAGGACGTGTACCTTGATGCCCGCCTCTGCCCTTTCGCGCAATGCTTCGGCGAACGTCC
Organism: Noviherbaspirillum agri; assembly: GCF_054780595.1. Classification (NCBI taxonomy): domain Bacteria; kingdom Pseudomonadati; phylum Pseudomonadota; class Betaproteobacteria; order Burkholderiales; family Oxalobacteraceae; genus Noviherbaspirillum; species Noviherbaspirillum agri. The sequence continues at coordinate 204,831 of NZ_BAAGWA010000004.1, read as the reverse complement.
GCCCGATGTCGCCGGACCAGTAGATGAAGGTTTCGAACGTGATCGTTTTTCTCGCGGCACGAATCGCATCCAGCATTGCGGGGAAGATCTCCTTGCCGTTCTCGAGGTAGCGCACTCTGTTTCCCTCGACGATGGACGGGCCGAGCAGCACACCCATCGAGCGCAAATACTGAGGATCCCGCACACCGTAAAGGCTGTCGACCCGAGTGTCGATCTTCTTCTCGCCCTCGCCGAGATTGGCGACGAGCAGCGTCAGCACGATGGTGATCGCAACAGCGATGCTGATGTGTACGTAATTGACCATTCGGTGCGCAATGACTGGAGGAGCAAAAAATTGACCGGCATCCATGATGGTATGCCGGTCAAGCCTGTCAGTATTGCGATCGGTAAAGCTTCGTGCGTGCAGGCATGATGCCTGTCAGAAAAGTCACTCGTCCTTTGCGCCGTCGATGCCCAGTTCGTGGATCTTGCGCGTGATGGTGTTACGCCCGATGCCAAGGCGAACGGCCGCATCGTTCTTGCGGCCATGCGTATGTTTCAAGGCCGTCTTGATCAACGCCGACTCGAACTGACGGCCAAGCGCATCCATGACCTCCGGCTGTCCGGCCGCGAGCATGTGTGCCGCCTCGGTTTCAAGCAATGCGATCCAGTCAGCCTTGTCTGCGCCATTCGGTACGCCGACGGCTGCATGGACCGCAGCGCCGTTTGCACTGGCGACGGTTTGCGGCGCGGCATAAGACGGTGCAGAAGCCGCCATGCCAGCCGGCACGACGCGCTGCTCGGCTGCCTGCGGTTGCACAGGAAATGGCATAGGCGCTGCCGGAGCCGGCGCACTGGTCACCGCTGGTGGAACATACTCGGGGGAAGTCATACCCTGTGTGAGATCCGGCGGCAAGTCTTTGACATCTACCGTCTGTCCCGGTGCCATCACCGTGATCCAGTTGCACAGGTTTTCCAGCTGCCGGACGTTACCCGGAAAGTCCAGGCTGCTTAGAAACTGCATCGCGCTGTCCGACATGCGCTTGGCTTCGACACCTAGTTGCTTGGCGCTCTGCGCCAGAAAGTGGCGCGTCAGCAGCGGAATGTCCTCGCGGCGCTCCCTCAAACTGGGCAGGCGCAGGCGAATCACATTCAGGCGGTGATACAAGTCCTCGCGGAACAGGCCTTCCTTCACGCGCTGCTCGAGGTTCTGGTGGGTTGCAGCGATCACGCGCACATTGGCCTTCAGCGGCTGGTGTCCGCCAACGCGATAAAAGTGGCCATCCGAGAGCACGCGCAACAGGCGTGTCTGCAGGTCAAAGGGCATGTCGCCAATCTCGTCGAGGAACAGCGTGCCGTTTTCCGCCTGCTCGAAGCGGCCGCGACGCGTTGCCTGCGCCCCGGTAAAGGCGCCTCGCTCATGGCCGAACAATTCTGACTCAAGCAAATCCTTCGGAATCGCTGCCGTGTTCAGCGCGATGTAAGGCTGCGCTGCACGCGGGCTGTGCTTGTGCAGCGCGCGGGCGACAAGCTCCTTGCCGGTGCCCGATTCGCCGGTAATGAGGACAGTGACATTTGATTGCGACAGACGACCGATCGCACGGAACACATCCTGCATCGCCGGTGCCTGTCCGAGGATCTCCGGCGTCTCGGTTGCGGACTGCTCCACATCGGACTCGCGCAGGCTCTCTTCCAGTGCACGGCGGATCAGCTCGACCGCCTTGTCGACGTCGAAAGGTTTGGCGAGGTATTCGAATGCACCACCCTGGAACGCGGCAACTGCGGAGTCGAGGTCCGAAAACGCAGTGATCACGATGACAGGCAAGCCCGGATGCTTGGCCTTCACCATTTGCAGCAGTTCAAGTCCCGATGCGCCGGGCATCCGGATGTCGGACACCAGAACCTGCGGCACACTGGTCTGCAGCGCGTCCATCGCGTCGCGCGCATTCGAAAAACTGCGCGTCGCGAGGTTTTCGCGGGCAAGTGCCTTTTCCAGCACCCAGCGGATCGATTCGTCGTCGTCAACAATCCAGATTGGCTTCATATACTTTTCGGTGTCCCGCGTCGTGTGGCGTTATGCAGAGCGCTCCAGCAGGATGTTGAAAACGTAGCGAGCGGGCCGAGGCTGGGGCCGAGGAGCGCACGCGTACACATCGTACGCTGAGCACCGCAGGCCTCAGGATCGGCCCGCGCAGTAGTTCTTCAACAGCCTGCTATGGGAGCGGTATCAAGATCCTGAAGTCCGTGTACCCCGGCCGGCTTTCGCATTCGATCACCCCCATGTGCTGCTGCACGAAGGTTTGCGCCAGCGTCAGACCCAGTCCGCTCCCGCCATCCTTCCCCGAAACAAGCGGATAAAAGATGCGGTCGCGAATGTCAGGCGGGATACCCGGTCCATTGTCGATGATATGCAAGTCCAATGCCAGCCTGTAACGTACCTTGGCGAGCGTCACTTGCCGCGCGACCCGGGTACGGAAAGTCAGTTCGGCGTCGCCCGACTCGATCCTGTCCCGGAGCGCCTGTGCCGCATTGTGCGCGATGTTCAGGACGGCCTGGATGAGCTGCTCCTTGTCGCCGCGGAACTCCGGCACCGACAGGTCATAGTCACGCTTGATGGTGAGCCCGTTCGGGAACTCGGCCATGATCAGGCTGCGCACTCGCTCGCACACCTCATGGATATTGACGTCGCCGACAATGTGCGGGTGGCGGTGCGGCGCCAGCAGGCGGTCGACCAGCGTTTGCAGCCGGTCCGCCTCCTTGATGATGACCTGCGTATATTCGCGCAGCTCTTTTAGCTGCCGCTCGGGCAACTCCAACTCAAGCAGTTGCGCCGCACCGCGGATGCCGCCGAGCGGATTCTTGATCTCGTGTGCAAGATTGCGGATCAGCTCCTTGTTGGCCTGGCTCTGGTCAAGCAGCCGCTCTTCGCGGTCCAGCTTGAGTTGCTGCACGTTCTCGCGCAGTTCAATCAGCACAGGCATGTCGCGCCGGTCCAGCGCGGTGACGATCACATGCACTTGCAGCGGCTCGCGCCCGACACGTTCGAGCGTCAGGTCGAGACGCTTGTCGGCAAACTGCTGCTCCATCGCCTGCCGGATGACGCCATCGAGCTTCTCCACGTCGACGAACAGCTCATTGAGCTTCTGGTTGGCCAGTGTCTTGAACGAGCTTTCCAGCAGGTTCTCGGCGGCGGCGTTTGCATAAGCCACACGTCCGTCGGCATTCAGGATGATGACGGCCGAGGCGAGCAGGTCGAGTCCGTCCAGTGGAATCTTGGCAGTTTTAGACGTCATAAAAAAGGAAGCCGCAAAAAATAAGGGCCGCATCACGCGGCCCGTCTTGTGCAAGCGTTATGCCTTACTTGATGTTACCAAGTTCGCGACGCAATGCCTCGACGTTTTTCTCGGTGCGGGAGATGTCTTCCTTCAGCGTTGCGACCCGCTCCTGGTATTTGGCATAGTTCCGCTCGTCGCCGCGCCGCTCCGGCTCGCCGTTGTTGAACTCCTGCTTCAGGTTCGCGAGCTTCTGCTCCTCATTCTTTACCTCGTCCATGAGGATCTGCCGACGGTCATTGTCGCGCGCCTTTTGCGTGTCGCTGTCAACCTTCGGGAAGTCGGCCGGAGTGCTTGCAGCCGGCTTGGCCGACGCGGTCTGTGCGACGACGCGCTTCTGCATTGCCGGAGCCGGAATCGTCGTGATACCGGGGAGCTCAACCCGCTTGCATCCCTTGGTCGTGCCGGTGTTCTTGTATTCCTTCTTGCCGCTGTCATCGACACATAAAAAGACTTCGCTCTGCGCCTGTGCATAGCCGCCTAGTGTCGCTAGCAGCAACAGTCCAAAAAATTGTTGTTTCATAATCTTTCTTTGCAGAAACAGTTTGACTGCTTACTAGTTTAGGATAAGAAACAGGGCTTTACAAACCTTGCCGTCAGAATGCGTTGTCATGACAACAGTTCCCGGTATGAATCCCGTACAAAGAAAAGCGGGGAAGCCGAAGCTTCCCCGCTGTTTTGCCCGTCGGCTAACTACTAATACGACCGTTGATTACAGCGAGTAGTACATGTCGAACTCGACCGGATGGGTCGTCATGCGGAAGCGCTGGACTTCCTGCATCTTCAGCTCGATGTATGCGTCGATCATGGTGTCGCTGAACACACCGCCACGGGTCAGGAACTCGCGATCCTTGTCGAGGTATTCCAGTGCCTGCTCGAGCGAGTGGCACACGGTCGGGATCAGCTTGTCCTCTTCCGGCGGTAGGTGGTACAGGTCCTTGGTCGCTGCTTCGCCCGGGTGGATCTTGTTCTGCACGCCGTCCAGGCCGGCCATCATCAGCGCCGCGAAACCGAGGTACGGGTTCATCAGCGGATCCGGGAAGCGTGCCTCGACGCGGCGGCCCTTCGGGTTCGCAACGTGCGGAATACGGATCGATGCGGAACGGTTCTTGGCGGAGTAAGCCAGCTTCACCGGCGCTTCGTAGCCAGGCACCAGGCGCTTGTACGAGTTCGTACCCGGGTTGGTGATCGCGTTCAGCGCGCGAGCGTGCTTGATGATGCCGCCGATGTAGTACAGCGCGAAGTCGGACAGGCCTGCGTAGCCGTCGCCTGCGAACAGGTTCTTGCCGTCCTTCCAGATGGACTGGTGAACGTGCATGCCCGAGCCATTGTCGCCGACGATGGGCTTCGGCATGAAGGTGACGGTCTTGCCGTAGGTGTGTGCGACGTTCCAGATCACATATTTCATGTTCTGGGTCCAGTCAGCGCGCTCGACCAGCGTGGAGAACTTGGTGCCGAGCTCGTTCTGGCCGGCGCCGGCGACTTCGTGGTGATGCACTTCGACCGGGATGCCCATTGCTTCGAGGATCAGGGACATTTCCGAACGCATGTCATGGAAGCTGTCGACCGGAGGAACCGGGAAATAGCCGCCCTTGACGCTCGGACGATGACCGGTGTTGCCGCCTTCGAGGTCCTTGCCGGTGGTCCAGGAGGCTTCATCTGAGTTGATCTTCACGAAGCAGCCGGACATGTCGATCTTCCAGCGCACGCTGTCAAAGATGAAGAATTCGGGTTCCGGGCCGAAGTAGGCGGTGTCGCCCAGGCCGGAGGACTTCAGGTAGGCTTCGGCGCGCTTGGCGATGGAGCGCGGGTCGCGGTCATAGCCCTTGCCGTCGGCCGGTTCGATGACGTCACACTGCATGAACAGCGTGGTCTCTTCCATGAACGGGTCGATGTTGGCGGTATTCGGGTCCGGCATCAGCAACATGTCGGAGGCTTCGATGCCCTTCCAGCCGGCGATCGAGGAGCCGTCAAACGCATGGCCGGACTCGAACTTGTCCATGCCGAACTGCGAAACCGGCACGGTCACATGCTGTTCCTTGCCTCGGGTGTCAGCAAAACGAAAATCAACGAATTTGACTTCGTTGTCTTTCGCCATCTTCAAGACGTCTGCGGCCGTCATTGCCATGCGAATCTCCTAGTATGAGCAAAGTGATACGAAAATTTTGAACAGTTGAGCCTACCCGGTATCGCCCAAGGCGTCCATACCTCGAAGTAGGCCAGAACTTGCAACCATTGATAGCAGAATTCGTGCCATCAACTTGAGTAATGACAAGTTTCGTGTCTGCGTCTGATAGCGGCGGAAATCACGTAATTAATGTGCTTTTGAAATATTTTGCTGAAGACGACATCTCGGCGCCCAATCACCAAAAGAGTGCATCGACAAAAGAAAGCACCATTTCTGTGCAAGATGCTCGATTCGACCCGCTCACCGCACAAAGCCGGTGCAAACATCGTTCCACAGGAAAAGGAAGACAAAAGTTAAACTATCGAAAACCTCAACCTCAGGGTCGGCACTATCATGAACATCGACATTCTCATGCAAGCTCGTCAACGCGGACGGGAAAGCGACTTGCCGTATGCCGGGGCAATCACACCGGCCGAAGCCTACACGCTGCTTCAGCAAGACCTGAAGGTCAGACTGGTGGACGTCCGAACCAATGCCGAGCGTGACTGGGTGGGTCGGGTTGTCATCCCTGAAGCCCAGCACGTCGCCATACAGTGGAGCCTCTACCCTGGCGGCGTCCCCAATCCCGATTTCATCTCCCAGCTTAGCCAGGTGGTCGGCAAGGAAGACATCATCCTGTTCCTGTGCCGCTCCGGCGTTCGCTCGCGGCATGCCGCGAAGCTGGCGACCGAGCATGGCTACTCGCACTGCTTCGACATCCTGGAGGGTTTCGAAGGCGACAAGGATGCGCATGGCCACCGGAAGACGGTTGGCGGATGGTGCAAGGCCAACCTGCCATGGATAGGGGCTTGAAACTATCCGGCTTTCATCAATCCGAGCACACGACGCCGCACAAAATTGATGTGGCTGCGCAGGCCGTAGAGTTCATCCGCAAACGATAGCGGTATGGAGATGCGGTTTACCCGCTCCTCGATATCGTTCAGCCGCTTCAGTTGGGCAGGATAGACATTCGCCCGATGCTCCTCTGACACGTCCTCAATCGCCTGTTCAACCGCGCGCAGTTGTCCGTACCAACGGAATACCCGGGAGCGGACCCTCCACACATAAAGTGGCGGAATAATCCGTGACAGCGGCAGGATCAATGCGCCCAGTGCGACAATCACCACCCACATCCGCTCAAAAAAATTGGCGAGCCAGAATGGCAGATACCGCTGCAACAGCGGCGGACCACTGGTATAAAACCGTGCCGCTGCCGGTGAAACCGGGATTTCCGTATAGCTGGCTGTCGGGAATTCCCCCTTTTTCTGGAACCAGCCGGTCCGGCCGTGAACTTCCGCCGCAGCCTGCACGAACAGGTTGACCAGTGCAGGATGCACACCTTCACGTGCGACGAGCGTCGCCGTCGGCGCAATCAGGTGGTGCTCCTTGGACGGAATGTTCCGGCCCAGATCAACGATCCCGCGCGGAAGCACGACATGCGACAGGAACGGAAAACGACGCGTGTAGGCCTCGGCCTGGGGAAAGTCGAACAACCTGATCCCCGGCGTTTGCAGCAGCATCTGGATCAAGGGCGCATCCGGGGCGGAACTGAACACCAGCCCGTCGATCCGGCCCTCCAGTAACTCCACCGTCGCCGGAGTATTTTCGAGGCTGCCAAGCACAAGCTGGTCAGGCTCTACGCCGTTGGCTGCCAGCAGTTTCCTGAACAATCCCGGCACTCCTGTGCCTTCGGGACCAACGTTGATTTTCAGGCCACGCAATTGCGTCAGCTGCGCGACGCTCTTCTTTTCGCGCAGGAACAGCCAGACCGGCTCGGTGAACAGGCTGCCGAGTGATATCAGTCCCGCGCGCTCCGCATCTTGCTCGTCGGTCGACCCGCTTTGCACGAACGCCAGATCGACACCGCCCTCTTTCAGGCGTTGCAGGTTTTCCTGGGATCCCAACGAAGGGCTCAGCTGTGCCGTGATGCCAAAGCGGCCAAGCTTTTCAGCATATTCCTTCCCGAATACCTCATAGGCACTGTTGTCCTGTCCGGTTGCCAGTACCACTTCGGACGGCGGAAAGGGATCAATCAGCCAATATGCGAGCAGGCAAGTGGCAATGACAGCGATCGCTGCGGGGCCCGCCGCAATGAGGAAGTCACGCAAGGAAAAGCGTGTGAAATGAAAGATTTTTGGCATGCGTGACCCGAGAAAAACCATGGCCACACCATGCCAAGAAACTGTGCTTTAAGCAAGACCCTGGAGATCGGCACAGAGCACAACAAGGAAGGCGCGCACTAACGCAGCGCCGCAGACTGATGCGGCGTCATTCTTCTGGCAAACCTGATTATGAGCGGACGTTCATCACGCGGTTGCCGAGCACGCCCGCTGTACGATGCAGCGGGCGACGCTTCCGCCTTCGACCGAGTGCTGTAGTTTCATCGGAAAGGAGCTGCGCGGCAATGGAAAACCACTCCTCGGTCGAAAAATGGCTGCGCGCCATCGGCAGTAACTCCTTATCCTCTCTGTCAAGACGCAAGGCGAGTTTGCGGCAATACAAGTCCATTGCCTGACAAATTTCCGAGAATCGGATCTGCCCGGCGAAAAATGCCGCCGTCAACTGTTCACCAATGGAGCGCAGAATATTACTTGCAGCGCTGCTCAACGCATCCAGCTCCTCCACAAGCACCTCAGCCTCCCGGCTTGCACGGCGTAGCGCCGGGATCAGGCACACCTCAATCTTTCGGTTGCGGCAAAACTTGTCAAATTGCATCAGCTTGTTCAGTGCATTTTCGATAAAGCCGAAGTCAATGCTTTGCAGGCTTTTCCAAGCGGTATGAATGTACTGTTGCAGCCGGTCGAGCCGGCTGCGCGTATTGTCCTGCTCAGCCGCAATAGCGACGAGAGAATATGTTGCGGTCAGCATCGTTGTTCCTTGAACCTGTTACTGCGGAATAGCAATAGATAATCAGGGATGCTCCGATCTCCTGAGCACGAGCAGGAAACAGAGCGGAAGAAGAGGGTTGAAAAAGTGTTGGGAGAGTATAGGCGGACGCCTCTACTGCCCTTTGAGACATATCAAGTCTGGAGCAAAAGCACTCCAGTTGCCGACACATTAAGCATCACTTGACGACATTTGCGAACAGTAAGGAACGTTCACTAAATTAAGTCGCATGAGCTTCACTTCCCTGTTGAGGAAAGTGAAGTCACCGACGAGGCTTGATTTGACGCGACAGTAAGACAGCAAGGAAGCGATGCCCGCAAACGGGGCAATCGCCATCTCAGCTCAGTTTTACTGCATGCTCGCGAGTCGCGTGGAAGGTCAGCTGCGGCCAGCGCTCCTGCGTCAGTTTCAGGTTCACACCGGATGTCGCAAGATAGGCCATGTTGCCGGCGGCGTCATAGGCGATGTTTGCGCCTGCAGACGACTTTTCGAAATCGGCCAGCGCCTTCTTGTCCTCACTGGAGATCCAGCGTGCACTGCTGATGCTCGTCCCCTCGAATACAGCGTCGACGCCATACTCGTTCATCAGACGGCTTGCCACCACTTCGAACTGCAGCACGCCCACCGCGCCAAGAATCAGGTCTCCGCCGCTGACCGGCTTGAAAACCTGCACCGCGCCCTCTTCGCCCAATTGCTGCAGCCCCTTGTGCAATTGCTTGATCTTCAGCGGGTTGCGAATCCGCACCGAGCGGAAAAAGTCGGGCGCAAAATAGGGAATGCCTGTGAACTGCAGCATTTCTCCTTCGGAAAAACTATCGCCGATCTGCATGTTTCCGTGGTTCGGCAGGCCGATAATGTCGCCGGCGTAGGCCTCTTCCACCTGCTCGCGGCTGGACGCCATGAAGGTCACGACGCTCGACACCTTGATTTCGCGGTTCAGCCGAAGATGCTTGATCTTCATGCCGCGCTCGAAACGGCCAGAACACACGCGCAGGAACGCGATGCGGTCACGGTGCGCCGGATCCATGTTCGCCTGGATCTTGAACACAAAGCCGGAGAACGGCGTCTCGGTCGGCTCCACCGAGCGGACGGTAGCGTCGCGCGAGCGCGGAGCAGGCGCCCACTCCAGCAAGGCATTCAGGATTTCACGTACGCCGAAGTTGTTGATCGCAGAGCCGAAGAACACCGGCGTTTGCGTCCCCGCCAGGAAAGCTTCCAGATCGAACGGATGCGACGCGCCATGCACGAGCTCAACCTCCATCTTCAGCTGTTCCATTTCCAATGGGAACATTTCCGTCAGACGCGGATTGTCGATGCCCTTGACGACTTCAAATTCCTGATCGGCACGCTCCTCGCCCGCCTTGAACAACAGGATTTCGTCGCGCAGCAGGTGATACACGCCGCGGAAGTTCTTGCCCATGCCGATCGGCCAAGTCACCGGTGCGCACTGGATTTTCAGCACCGACTCCACTTCGTCCAGCAGCTCCAGCGGATCGCGCGTTTCGCGGTCCATCTTGTTCATGAACGTCAGGATCGGCGTGTCGCGCATCCGGCACACGTTGAGCAACTTGATGGTCTGCTCTTCGACGCCCTTCGCCGCATCAATCACCATCAGGGCCGAGTCAACAGCTGTCAGCACGCGATAGGTGTCTTCAGAAAAGTCCTGGTGGCCGGGTGTATCGAGCAGATTCACGACGTGATCGCGGTACTCGAACTGCATCACCGAACTGGCCACCGAAATGCCGCGCTGCTTTTCAATTTCCATCCAGTCCGACGTCGCATGGCGGCCGCTCTTGCGCGCCTTGACGGTGCCTGCAAGCTGGATCGCGCCCGAAAACAGCAGCAGTTTCTCGGTCAACGTGGTTTTACCCGCGTCCGGGTGGGAAATGATGCCGAAGGTACGACGCCGCGCAACTTCGCGCGCGATCAGTTCGGACGGGACATTGCGTGATTCTGGTACAGCGTCGACGGCGTCGGTCGACGGTAAGTCTGGTGCGGAGGCCATGTTGCGCCTATGAAAAAAGGACTGGAGTTTAACGGCTCCCGGACGCGAAGTCGAACGCTTCCGGAAGCCAGGGGGACAAGAAAAATCAGAGCTTGATGAAATGCTCGCGGTAGTAGCGCAACTCTTCGATCGATTCAACGATGTCAGCGAGCGCGGTGTGCTTCTGGTGCTTCTTGAAGCCACTCGCAAGATCGGGCTTCCAGCGCTTGCACAGTTCTTTCAGTGTGGACACATCGAGGTTGCGATAATGGAAAAACGCTTCCAGCTTCGGCATGCCACGCGCCATGAAACGGCGGTCCTGGCAAATGCTGTTGCCGCACATTGGTGATTTGCCCGAAGGAACGAAATGCTTGAGGAAGTTGATCAAGGCTTTTTCTGCATCCGCTTCCGATACGGTGGATGCCTTCACGCGATCGATCAGCCCGGAGCGGCCATGGGTGCCCTTGTTCCAGGCATCCATGCGGTCCAGCACTTCATCGGGCTGGTGGATCGCAAAGACGGGACCTTCGGCCAGGACGTTCAGGTCGGAGTCGGTAACGACCACGGCGACTTCGATGATGCGGTCATTGTCGGGATCGAGCCCGGTCATCTCCATGTCGAGCCACACGAGGTTGAATTCGTTCGGGCGGGCGGGCGCGTTGGCAGGAGCATTCGGTGTGGAAGCTTGTGACATAATTTGTTTTCCTCAGTAATCCGCCATTTTCTCATAGGCACGGGATGTCATCACTTGCGTTTTCGGCACTGTTTGTCGCCTTTCTTACCATTACACTCGTCGTGCGCTTCTGGCTGGGCTCGCGGCATATTCGCCATGTGCTCGCCCATCGCAGTGCCGTGCCGGCCGAATTTGCGGAAAAGGTTCCATTGTATGCGCATCAGAAGGCGGCCGATTACACGGTAGCCAAGACCAAGCTGGGTTTGCTGACCATGCTGGTCAATGCCGCCGTCCTGATCGGATTTACGCTGCTCGGCGGCCTGCAATGGCTGTCAGTCACGATCTTCAACGCGACCGGCCCTGGCATGGTGTACCAACTGGCATTGCTGGCGGCATTTGCCGCCATCTCTGCAATCGTCGAGTTGCCATTCGATTACTACCGGCAGTTCGTGCTCGAGGCACGGTTCGGCTTCAACAAGATGACGCTACGTCTGTTCATCACCGACATGCTGAAGAACACCGCAATCGGCCTCGTGATCGGCCTGCCGTTGATCTGGGTAATCCTGACGCTGATGGAGAAATCCGGCGACCTATGGTGGCTGTATGCCTGGGTCGTATGGAGCGGCTTTCAGCTGCTGATGCTGGTTCTCTACCCGACGGTCATTGCGCCAATGTTCAACAAATTCACGCCGCTGCAAGACGAAAACCTGCGCAAGCGCATCGAAGACCTCATGCATCGTGTTGGCTTCGCGTCCAAAGGCCTGTTCGTGATGGACGGTTCCAAGCGCAGCGCACACGGCAATGCGTATTTTTCCGGCTTCGGTGCGGCCAAGCGCATTGTTTTCTTTGACACCCTGCTCGAGCGTCTCGGCCCCCAGGAGGTCGAAGCCGTGCTCGCACATGAACTCGGCCACTTCAAGCTCAAGCACATCGTCAAGCGCATTACGGTGATGTTCGCGCTGTCGCTTGGCTTCCTTGCCCTGCTCGGCTACCTGAAGACGCAGACCTGGTTCTACATCGGCCTTGGCGTCGATCCGATGCTCGTCGGGAACAACGACGCGATGGCGCTGATCCTGTTCATGCTGGCCTTGCCGGTGTTTACCTTCCTGTTTTCCCCGCTGGTTTCGCTCACATCGCGCAAGCACGAATTTGAAGCCGACGCGTTTGCGGCGAAGCACTCCAACGCGCAAGACCTCGTGTCGGCGCTGGTGAAACTGTATGAAGACAACGCCTCGACGCTGACACCTGATCCGCTGCACTCCGCCTTTTATGATTCGCACCCGCCGGCAAGCGTGCGTATCCAACATCTACTTGCCAGCCGATAAAGGGGACACCATGGTTACTGCTGCTGAACTGCTCAATAAAAAGGGGCAGCATCTGGAAACAGGTTTGACTGATGCGGAAATCAAGGAACACCTTGCCGCAGTTGACAACTGGGCGCTGGAAGGCGGAAAGATCGTCAAGACGTTTCAGTTCAAGAATTACTACGAAACGCTTGCTTTCGTGAACGCGATCGCATGGATCATTCATGCTGACGATCATCATCCCGAACTGGTGGTGACCTACAACCGCTGCGTGGTGAAGTTCGATACACACTCGGTCAACGGCGGACGAGGCGGCATTTCGGAAAATGACTTCATCTGCGCGGCCAAGATCGACGCGGTGTACCGGCAGGGCGCGCGCTGATCGATGGGCGGCATTATCGGAACCGTCATCGCAGCACACGGCCGGCATTATCTGGTTCAGGCCGGCGACTCCCGCCTCCAGTGTGTCACGCGGGGAAAGAAAAGCGATGTTGCCGTCGGCGATATCGTCACATTGAAGCAAACATCGCCCGACCAGGGCGTGATTGAATCCATCGGTGAGCGGAAGACGCTGCTCTACCGCTCCGACCAGTACAAGTCGAAACTCCTCGCTGCAAATGTCACCCAACTATTCATCGTGGTGGCAACTGAGCCGGGTTTTTCCGACGATCTGGTATCGCGTGCACTCGTCGCCGCCGAAGCAGCAGACATCAAGACCCACCTGATCCTGAACAAGATCGATGTGGTGGAACTGCTGCCCAAGGTGCGCGAGCGCCTCGCTGCCTACGCAAGAATTGGTTATCCGATCCATGAGGTTTCGGCACATGCTGTACCGGAAGAGGCCTGCGCCACCCTACGTCCACTGCTCAATGGCCACTCAACAATCCTCATCGGGCAGTCCGGCATGGGCAAGTCCTCGCTCATTAATCTGCTGGTGCCCGACGCCGAGCTGGCGACCCGGGAGATCTCGGCCGCACTTGACTCAGGCAAGCACACGACAACCTTTACGCGCCTGTTTGCCCTTGACGAGCGCACATCGATCATCGACTCCCCCGGTTTTCAGGAATTTGGCCTGTACCACCTGACCGAAGGCATGCTGGAGCGTGCCTTCCGCGAGTTTGCGCCGCATCTCGGCAATTGCCGTTTCTACAATTGCCACCACCTCAACGAGCCTGGCTGCGCAGTCCTTGCAGCGATGGAGACGAGCGACATCGCGCCGATGCGGCATGCCTTGTATCAACAGCTCGTGCACGAATCATCGCAGAAGCTGTACTGAGGGGGACTGGAACGGCCTTCCGGCATGCATTCCCATGCCGTCTTTGTTATCTTTTCACGTACAAATCCCTTATAATTCACCGGCTTACCACAATATCGGCGGCGGGCGCCACGCCAGCACCCGCCGCCGTTTTCGTTTATGGCCATCAAACACTTCCTCCAGTTTTCTGACTTTACGCTTGATGAGTTCGAGTACCTGATCGAACGCTCGCGAATCATCAAGCGCAAATTCAAGAATTACGAAACCTATCACCCGCTGCTCGACCGCACGCTGGTCATGGTCTTCGAAAAGAATTCGACCCGCACCCGCCTGTCGTTCGAGGCCGGCATGCACCAGCTCGGCGGCGCCGCCATCTACCTCAATACCCGCGACAGCCAGCTCGGCCGCGGCGAACCGGTCGAAGACGCGGCGCAAGTCATGTCCCGCATGTGCGACATCATCATGATCCGCACCTTCGGCCAGGACATCATTGATCGCTTTGCGGCACACTCGCGCGTGCCGGTGATAAACGGCTTGACCAATGAACACCATCCCTGCCAGGTGCTGGCCGATGTCTTCACCTACATCGAGCACCGCGGCTCCATCAAGGGCAAGACGGTGGCATGGATCGGCGACGCCAACAACATGCTTTACTCGTGGCTGCAGGCGGCGCAAGTGTTCGGCTTCCACGTGAACGTATCGACGCCGAAACGCTACGAAATCGATCCCTCGCTCGTCGCTGCGGACAACAAGAACTACACCACCTTCGCCAAACCGGCCGACGCCTGCGACGGTGCCGACCTGGTAACGACGGACGTGTGGACCAGCATGGGCTACGAAGAGGAAAACGCAGCGCGCCTGAAGGCGTTCGCGGGATGGATCGTCGATAGCGAGAAGATGAAGCGTGCGCGTCCTGATGCGCTGTTCATGCACTGCCTGCCGGCCCATCGCGGCGAGGAAGTTTCCGCCGACGTCATCGACGGTCCGCAATCGGTCGTCTGGGACGAAGCCGAGAACCGGCTGCATGTCCAGAAGGCGCTGCTCGAATACCTGGTGCTGGGCAAACTCTCATAGATCTGAATTAGCCCATTTCCTTTCCGCTTCCTTTCAGTCTCCCGAAATTTCAATCTCAGCAAATTAGGCAGGAATCATGTCGACCATACTCCAATCCGTTCCCGTCAACCAGAAAGTGGGCATCGCCTTTTCTGGCGGCCTCGACACCAGCGCCGCTCTGCACTGGATGCGCCAGAAGGGCGCCATCCCGTACGCATATACCGCCAACCTGGGTCAGCCGGACGAATCCGATTACAACGAGATCCCGAAGAAAGCGAAGCTGTACGGCGCCGAGCAGGCACGCCTGATCGACTGCCGCGAACAGCTGGTTGCTGAAGGCATTGCCGCACTGCAGAGCGGTGCCTTTCACATCTCGACGGCTGGCATCACCTATTTCAACACGACACCGCTGGGCCGTGCCGTGACCGGCACAATGCTGGTCTCCGCAATGCAGGAAGACCAGGTCAACATCTGGGGTGACGGCAGCACCTTCAAGGGCAACGACATCGAGCGTTTCTATCGCTACGGCCTGCTGGTCAACCCTTCGCTGAAGATTTACAAGCCCTGGCTCGACCAGCAGTTCATCCAGGAACTCGGCGGCCGCAAGGAAATGTCGGAGTTCCTGATCAAGTCCGGCTTCGACTACAAGATGTCGGTGGAGAAGGCCTATTCGACTGACTCCAACATGCTCGGCGCAACGCACGAGGCCAAAGACCTCGAGCACCTGAATAGCGGCATGAAGATCGTCGAGCCGATCATGGGTGTCGCCTTCTGGCGCGACGATGTCGAAGTCAAGAAGGAAGAAGTCACGGTCCGTTTCGAGGAAGGCCGTCCCGTTGCACTGAACGGCATCACGTTCGCCAACGCGGTTGACCTGATGATGGAAGCCAATCGCATCGGCGGCCGCCATGGTCTCGGCATGAGCGACCAGATCGAGAACCGCATTATCGAAGCCAAGAGCCGCGGCATCTACGAGGCTCCCGGCCTCGCACTGCTGTTCATCGCTTACGAACGCCTGGTGACCGGCATCCACAACGAAGACACAATCGAGCAGTATCGCGAAAACGGCCGTAAGCTCGGACGCCTGCTGTATCAAGGCCGCTGGTTCGATCCGCAAGCCATCATGCTGCGCGAAGCGTCCCAGCGCTGGGTTGCGCGCGCCATCACTGGCGAAGTCACATTGGAACTGCGTCGTGGCAACGACTACTCGATCCTGAATACGGATTCGCCGAACCTGACCTACCAGCCGGAACGCCTGACCATGGAAAAAGGCGAAGGCGCGTTCACGCCGCAAGACCGTATCGGTCAACTCACGATGCGCAACCTGGATATCACCGACACACGCGAAAAGCTCGGCATCTACAGCAAGGTCGGCCTGCTGCCCTCGGGTTCATCAGTGGCCATGCCGCGTCTGGGCAAGAGCGACGACAAGTAATACGGTTTTCGATATTGAACGCGATATTTGATCTTGTAACGAAAGGATAGAAGACGTTGGAACCCGGTACCATTTTCGGATTTACGGAAGCACAGATTTCACAGTTTGGCAGCACCTGGGGCGTAGGCGCACTGATCGTATTCATGCTTTTCATCGTCGGTGAAATCGCCTGGCGTTCACAAGCCGGCAAGCGCGGTACGTTTGTATTATTTCTCGTACTGACTGTCGGCATGCTGGGCTTTGTCACAAAGACAGTCCTGCAAGAAGTAATGAAGATTTAGCCGCTGTCGATTAAGACCACATGCATTCAAGGACCCGTCAAGGGTCCTTTTTTTGATTTGTATTGTCCCGATTTTCAACTTTCACCAAGGAGCCTGCATGACCACGCAATTCGATAACGTCTCGGTCGTCAAGAAAGCCAACATCTACTTCGACGGCAAATGCGTTTCGCACTCCGTCCTGTTTGCGGATGGCACGAAAAAGACCATCGGTGTCATCTTTCCGTCTTCCCTGACCTTCAACACCGGCGCGCCGGAAATCATGGAACTGAACGCCGGCAAATGCCACATCCGCCTGAAGGGTGAGAATGAGTGGAAGACCTACGAAGGGGGCCAGAGCTTCAACGTGCCGGGCAACTCCAGCTTTGATATCGAAACGCTGGAAACGCTGGATTACGTGTGCCACTTCGTCGCAACCTGATCGGATTGCAGAAGGAAACAAAAAGGGCGATCAATTGATCGCCCTTTTTTTCGCATAGCCTGCCGGAATGCATGACAGTTGTGCGGCATGACCACATGCACGGTTGCGCTTATATGTAGACCGGCTCCGGCTCAAGCATCACCCCGAAGCGTGACATGACATCTTCCTGGATCGCCCGTGCGAGCTTTACGATGTCCTCTCCGGTCGCGCCGCCGCAGTTCACCAGCACCAACGCCTGTTTCTCGTACACCCCCGCTGCCCCAAGTGACTTGCCTTTCCATCCGCACTGGTCGATCAGCCAGCCAGCCGCAAGCTTGAAGCTGCCATCCGGCTGCGGATAGCTCACCAGCTGCGGATATCGTTCCAGCAGCGTAGCGCGCTGTTCCTGCGATACGATCGGGTTCTTGAAGAAGCTGCCGGCATTGCCGATTTTTGCTGGGTCCGGGAGCTTGCGGGTGCGAATTGCGATGACCGCGTCGGCGATGTCCTTCGCTGTCGGATTCTGCACTCCGCGTGCAGTCAACTCCTGCGCCACATCTGCATATCGGGCGTTGGGCTGCCATGCCTTGGGCAAGGCAAAAGTCACATCGAGAATCACGGCGGTGTCACGTAGCTCATGCTTGAATACGCTGTCGCGATAGCCGAACCGACATGCGGCCTTATCCAGGACAATGCTTGTTCCCGTGTTGAGATCGAAGGCGGTCAGCGAATGGAAGCGATCCTTGATTTCAACACCGTACGCGCCGATGTTCTGTATCGGCGCAGCGCCGGCACTTCCCGGAATGAGGGACAGGTTTTCCAATCCGCCCAACCCTTGCTGCAGCGTCCATTGGACGAACTGATGCCAGTTTTCTCCGGCCTCCGCTCTCACGTAGACCGCATCATCATCCTCGCCCACGATGCTGATTCCCTTCGTGCACATATGCAGCACCAGGCCGCGATAATCGCAGGTCAACAGAAGATTGCTCCCGCCTCCGAGCACGAGCCGCGGCATGGCAGCAAGCTCCGGACATGAACTGACCTCACGCAGCATGTCAGCCGATGTCACTTGCAGGTAGGCGTGTGCCTTGACATCGATGCCAAAGGTATTCAGGGAGCGCAGCGGGAAAGCGTGTTGGATGGAAAGAGCAGCTGTCATAGCGCACGCATTATAGAGGCTGGCCCGTCTAGCCACCCGTTTTTTTGTCGGCTAGAATGGCCCGTTGATTTACTCACAACATGGTCCGCCAAATGCGTATTGCGCGTGCCGATTCCCAACAAACAAGCCCAACGAAGCAGAGAGAATAACCATGCCATCTTTTGATGTCGTATCCGAAGCCAATATGGTGGAAGTCAAGAATGCGGTTGACCAGTCGAACAAGGAGATTTCGACCCGCTTCGACTTCAAGGGCAGCGACGCCCGCGTGGAACAGAAAGAGCGCGACCTGACTGCGTACGCAGACAGCGAATTCCAGCTGAACCAGGTCCGCGACGTATTGACTGGAAAAATGGTCAAACGGAACGTTGACGTTCGTTTCCTTGATCTCGGCAAGATCGAGAAGATCGGCGGCGACAAGGTCAAGCAGGTCATCAAGGTCAAGAATGGCATCGATTCCGACGATGCAAAGAAGATCGTGAAGATCGTCAAGGAAAGCAAGATCAAGGTACAGGCAAGCATTCAGGGCGATGCTGTTCGTGTCACCGGCGCCAAGCGCGACGACCTGCAATCGACCATCGCGCTGCTCCGCAAGGAAGTCACGGACCTGCCGCTGGAATTCAATAATTTCCGCGACTGAGGGCAACAGCCAACAAGCGGGCGGGAACGTCATGCGAGGTGGAAGTTGTTCGTCGGAATCGTCGAATGGTATTCTTGCCGCGAAAGCCATTTCGGCATTGACCTAACCGACTTTCCGAATCTTATGCGCCTGACAAGCTTCGCCGCCCTCCTGCTCTTCGCAGCCCATACCGCCCAGGCCGCAGATATCAGCGTTGTCGGCCTTTTTCCAAACAAGGCAGTCCTGGTTGTCGATGGCCGCCCTCCGAAGACCTACTCTGTTGGCACAACGATCGCTGAAGGCGTCAAGCTGGTCGCGGCAGATCAGTCCACGGCAACGATTGAAGCGAACGGCAAACGGGAAAGCATTGCAATTGGTGAACACATCAATCGCAACACATCGAGTGGTCGGGCCAGCGTAACGCTTCAGGCCGACGGTCGCGGGCATTACATGGTGCCTGGCCAGATCAATGGCGGTACCGTTCGTATGCTGCTCGATACTGGCGCTTCTGCCGTTGCACTTCCGGCTTCCGAGGCAGCTCGACTGGGGATCAACTACAAGGCAGGTCGGCAGGTCTTCGTCAATACCGCCAACGGAACCACCACGGCATATCTGGTCAACCTCAACACCGTCAAAGTGGGCGATATTGAAGTCAATCAGGTCGAGGCAGTCGTCCAGGAACAGGGGCTGCCATTTATTCTGCTCGGCATGTCCTTCCTCAATCGCACCGAGATGCGCCGGGAAGGCGAGCAGATGATCCTGACAAAGCGCTTCTGACCGGAAGGATTGCGCGGGCCTCCTTCCGTGCCCACGCAATCGCCCTCTTCAGCTCATCCCGGCAGCCGCACTGCATCGTCAAGGACGGCTGCGGATGTCCAGCGGACACAGCCAACGCTGCGCCCGCAAAAACGACGATGAGCGTCAGTCGTCCGTATCGTTCAGGCGACGCTGTTTCACCGCCTCGGCCAGCCCTTCCAGCACCTTGACACTGGACTCCCAGTCAATGCAGCCATCCGTCACGGATTGGCCATAGGTCAGTTCCTTGCCCGGCACCAGGTCTTGGCGCCCCGCGACGAGGTGCGATTCGACCATCACGCCGACGATGCGCGTATCTCCCGCGGCAATCTGCCTTGCGATATCCGCGCAGACGGGAACCTGATTCTCCGGCTTCTTGCTGCTGTTCGCATGTGACGCATCGATCATCAGACGCGACGCCAGTCCGTTGGCAGCGATGTCCTTGCAGGCAGCTTCGACACTCGCAGCATCGTAGTTCGGCGCCTTGCCGCCACGCAGGATGATGTGGCAATCCTCGTTGCCGCTGGTAGAAACAATCGCCGAGTGCCCGCCCTTGGTGACCGACAGGAAGTGGTGAGGCTGGGAAGCGGCCTTGATCGCGTCAACAGCGATCTTGATGCTGCCGTCAGTCCCATTCTTGAAACCGACCGGACAAGACAGCCCGGACGCCAGTTCACGGTGTACCTGCGATTCGGTGGTACGTGCACCAATCGCGCCCCAGCTGATCAGGTCAGCGACGTACTGTGGACTGATCACGTCGAGGAATTCGGTACCGGCAGGTAGTCCCAGCTCATTGATGTTCAACAGGAGTTCACGCGCCATGCGCAGGCCATCGTTGATGCGGAAGCTGTTGTCCATGTACGGATCGTTGATCAGGCCCTTCCAGCCGACGGTGGTACGCGGTTTTTCGAAGTAGACGCGCATTACGATTTCCAGCTCCCCCTTGAAACGCTCGCGCTGCTCAACGAGGCGGCGCGCATATTCCATTGCAGCCTTGGTGTCGTGGATCGAGCAAGGGCCGATCACGACCATCAGGCGGTCGTCCTGGCCGTGAAGAATACGATGCAATGCCACACGGGAGTTGGCAACGGTGCTGGATGCTTTTTCAGTGCAGGAGAACTCACGGATCAGATGCGATGGCGGTGTAAGTTCCTTCATTTCCCGTATGCGTAAATCATCTGTGCGCGGCATGGTGTTCTCCTGATAGGTTCAAAGTCTGCATAAACGAAAAGACCGCCATCTCTGGCGGTCTTTTCTAGGAATTCGGTTGGCTCGTTTAACTGTGCGCTTACCGCTTTTCCACCGCCTTTGGGTTGGAATAGCTAAAGTAAAAATAAAAGTAAAAGTGCACGAAAGCCATGTTTTTACGATTTTTAAAGCGAATTGGAATTAATAGTGCAATAAATCAAGGGATTTGGCAAGCCGCAGAATAGATTATTCCATTGCTGTCAGCTTGCCAAGCCCGGCATTCGACACACTGCGATTACGTCAGGCTGTCCCTCCGACTGTCATTCCATCGATGCGTAAGGTCGGCTGGCCGACGCCCACCGGTACGCTTTGCCCCTCCTTGCCGCAGACGCCGATACCGCTGTCGAGCCGCATGTCGTTGCCGATCATGCTTACACGGTTGAGCACATCCGGGCCATTGCCGATCAGGGTTGCGCCCTTGACCGGATAGGTCACCTTGCCATCTTCGATCATATACGCTTCGCTCGCGGAGAACACGAACTTGCCGTTGGTGATGTCGACCTGGCCGCCGCCGAAGTTCACCGCATACAAGCCGTTCTTCACCGATGCGATGATTTCCTCCGGATCCTTGTCGCCCCCTAGCATGTAGGTATTCGTCATGCGAGGCATCGGCAGGTGCGCGTAGGACTCGCGGCGGGCATTGCCAGTCACAGCCATGTTCATCAGGCGCGCATTCATCGTGTCCTGGATGTAGCCTTTCAGGATGCCGTCCTCGATCAGCGTCGTGCACTGCGTCGGGTTGCCTTCATCGTCGATATTGAGTGAACCGCGGCGGTCGGCGATCGTACCGTCATCGACCACGGTGACGCCCTTGGCTGCAACGCGCTCGCCGATGCGGCCGGAGAAGGTGCTGGACCCCTTGCGATTGAAGTCTCCCTCGAGGCCATGGCCGATTGCCTCGTGCAGCAACACGCCCGGCCAGCCCGGGCCAAGCACAACCGTCATCGCGCCTGCTGGTGCAGGCCGCGCATCGAGATTCACGATTGCCGAGTTGACAGCCTCGGTTGCATAACGCTCCAGCAGCTCATCGCTGAAGTAGCCGTAATCGTAGCGCCCGCCACCGCCGCTGGATCCGACTTCGCGGCGCCCATTCTGCTCGGCGATCACCGTGATCGACACGCGCACAAGGGGGCGGATGTCCGCCGCGAGAACGCCGTCACTGCGGACAACGAGGACCACGTCATACTCTCCGGCCAATCCGGCCATGACCTGGACGACGCGCGGGTCCTTGGCGCGGGCGATACGCTCGATTTTTTCGAGCAATTTCACCTTCTCCGTAGCGTCAAGCGATCCGAGCGGATCGTACGGCAAATAGAGCGAGCGTCCGCCAACAGCCTGGACCGAGGACGGCACCTTGATCTTCCCCGCGCCTTGGCGGGCGATGGTGCGGGTCGCTGCAGCGGCATCCAGCAAGGCACGCTCGGAGATTTCGTCGGAGTAAGAGAAAGCCGTCTTGTCGCCGGAGACGGCGCGCACGCCGACACCTTGGTCAATTGAAAAGCTGCCGGTCTTGACGATGCCTTCTTCGAGGCTCCAGCCTTCGTTCTTGGTGAACTGGAAGTACAGGTCGGCATAGTCGACGCGATGCGTGAAGATCGCCTCGATGGCTTTCATGATTTTTGACTCATCGAGGCCAAATGGCGTCAGCAAGATGTCGCGCGCCACGGCCAGCGTCTGGAGATTCGGTTCGAATAGATTCATGGTTTCCGGGATTCACGCCTGCAAGCGGCGAGTTCAAAATGATTCAAGGATGAACAGATTGTAGAACATCTGTTTGCCGGGCGTTCTTGCGCAGGAAAGCAACACCTCGCTTTCGGCACCAGATCAAGCGTATTTCTGAAACCGAGACGGGCGCACGCAGCACGCCACTTAAAGCTAAAGCTTACGATGCCGCAACGCCGGCAGGCTTTCACGCACTTGTTGCAGGTACATGGGGTCGACATCGCCAACCACAACTCCCTCGCCTTCCGTCAATACCGCCTTGACCTCGCCCCACGGATCCACGAGCATGCTGTGCCCCCAAGTGCGACGGCCATTCGGATGATGTCCGCCCTGCGCTGCCGCCAGCACATAGCACTGGTTCTCTACGGCACGCGCACGCAGCAGGATCTCCCAGTGCGCCCGGCCGGTGGTGTAGGTAAACGCTGCGGGCATGACGATCAGCGCGCACTCGCCCATCGCCCGGTAGAGTTCCGGAAAACGCAGGTCGTAACAGACGGAGAGTCCGACCCGCCCGAATGGCGCCTCGAGCGTGGCGACCTTGGTGCCATGCACGATCGTCTGCGCCTCGTCGTAAGATTCCCCGCCTTTGGTGAAGCTGAACAGATGGATCTTGTCGTAACGGACGACATGCCGGCCGTCCGGGTCGTACACCATCACCGTGTTCAGCACTTTGTCCGCTTCGGGCGCCACCATGGGCAGTGTTCCGCCGATCAGCCAGATACGGTGTTCGCGAGCCATGGCCGCCATGAATTCCTGGATCGGGCCGGCATCGATGTGCTCCGCGTGCGCTACCTTGTCGGAGTCCTGCATGCCCATGATCGGCCAGTATTCCGGCAGCAGCACCAGTTCCGCGCCTTGCTGCACGGCCTCTCCTATCAAGCGGCGCGCAGTTACAAAGTTCTGCTCCACGACAGGCGTGGAGACCATTTGAATCGCTGCGACTCTGACAGCTTTATCAGCCATGATTTTCCTCAACCATTGGGTATTGGCACGTTCGCAGCCTCTCCCCCTGCGGGGGCGAGTGGTTGCCGCGCCAGCTTCGTCACGATCGGATCCGTCCACAGTCCGGTGATCCGGTATTCGAACGTGAATGCCCTCATCAGCGGATCACGCAGGAAAAGCTGCGCAAGGAAGGTGCCGACACCGATCACCGGGTTCACCGCCAGGCCATACACAACGGATGCAGCACCCACATTAATCTCGGGAATGACAGCCACATGCAGATTCTGCGCTTCCCTGGCGATGTCCGCTGTGCCGTCGATCAACACTGTGGCCGCGACTCCCCGCATCTTGAAATTGTCCGTCCGCGCAACGCCCTGTTCAATGGTGGCCGTCGCCGTCACGCCGTCGAAGGCAAATCCTTCGGAGAAAACGTCACGAAAATCCAGCACAAGCCGCCGTGGCAAGGATTGCAGGCTCAGAACGCCCAACAGCTTCGCTGCACTCGGATCGACTTTCAGGAACTGACCAGCTGCCAGATCCAATTGGATCCGTCCACCCAGGCTGGGAATATCGAGGGCGAACGGCATGCCCTTCCAGCTGATCTCGCCCTCCATCCTGCCCTTGCCGCCACGTAGCACGTTCGCAAAACCGAAGCGGTCGAGCAGCCTGCCGGCGTCGGCAATATTGAGTGTATAGGCGAGCTCGGAAAGGCTTTTCCCGTTCCGGAACGCCCACTTGCCTGTTGCCTTGAATTCTGCATCGCGATTCTCGACAGACAGCTTTCTGATTTGCCATTCGCGCCCGGACGAACCACGCTCATTCTGTGCCAGCAGCTCGACGTAACCGAACTTCTTGCCAAACAGCTCGAAATTCTCCGCGATCAAGTCAACTGCCGGCATCTGGGTAGACGTGTCTTTGCCCTCCAGAAGCTCGGTCACCTCGGTGGCAGCCGACTCGGGAATGACCAGGGACGCAAGGCGCGCCGTCACCTTGCCCAGCCCGCGCCCGGAGCGCGGCTCAGCCCAGGTTAGATACCCCGACACCTGTTCGGAATTGATGTTTGCCTGCCAGACGCCGTTCTGATGCGAGGCCCCCACAACCACGTCGTCCAGCTTGCGGTCCATGATCAGCAGTTCCGTAGCCCGTGCGGCGAGCACTTCGGGTTCGATGTACTGCTCGATGGATGGCGCATCGGCCGGCTTCCGCGTTTCATCCTGCTTGCCGGCAGTCGTCACGGAGCTGAGTGCGCGTCGCCATGCGTCAATGTCCAGCGTTTTCAGATTGACGTTGGCGATCACGCCATTGTCGGGGAGCGGTGCAGGCACATTGACGCCAATGCCGCCCCGCACTACGCGCCATTGGCTGCCCTTTTCCTCTGCCCTCTCCCGCTGGTAATGCGCGGAAATCGACGGGCCGAGCGTCACCTTCATCTCATCGCGCGCCACGGCTGCATCAACAGATGGCAGACCGGCCAACTCGAAGCGAAGCGGCATGCTTTCATTCGCGGCCTTGCGGAGCGGCACCGGAAAATCCAGCCCGATACCGACAAGACTGGATTCGACCACGATTTCCGGATGGCCGTTCTTCACCCGGACCACCGTGCTGTACCGTGCACTGCCTGAAATGCGCTCCACCGAATTGCTTGTCACCGGGATACGGTAGATCTTGCCGATTCCCGCAGCCGTCAGCGTCCCATCGGCCCGAACAAGGGTGCTGCCGTCGCGTTGCGTGCCGCCGGAAATCGTCACCGGGCCGCCGAGGAAAGTGGACTTGATGCCGCCGATGGAGAATCCCTTCTCATGGAATTCCAGCTTGCCGGTCGATCCCGCGAGGGGCGGCAGTGCATTCATCAGCGTCACCGTATTGCCGGCAAATTGCAGGCTTCCGTTGACCTTTGCGTCGTGCATGTGATGTAACGGCAGTTGCAGCTTCAGTGCCAGCTTCGCATTCCCTGTTGCCTTGGTTTCCTCCGTAAAGTGCCCGATCCAACCGGCAACCGGGCTCTCATTCGTAAAGCGGAGAAATTCCTGCAGCGGACCTGCCGCGTTACCATCCACGTCCAGCATCATGTCAGGCGCTGCCATGTCGGGAATGATGGCCTTTACCTTGGACAAGGCCGTGCCCGAAGTCCTGGCAGTGTCCGCAGTGATCTCCATGCGGGTGCGGTCAAAGGCAATGGTGCCGACAATCTGGTCGATCACCGGCCACAAGGGCGACGTGCCGTTCTCGGCAAACTGGTCCGGCGCATAATTGAGGACCCCATTGTCGAGCTTGCCGAGAACAGTGAATTCGCCCTTGGCACGGTCGCCCGGGACGTGAAATGGAAACCGTGCCAGATCCCCCTTCAGCCGCAGACGGACATCCTTGACGCTGCCGCCAACCAGTGCACCGGTCAGCCACTGCCTCAGCGTCGCGGGCGTCTGCAAAGGCAAATAGCGGCCAATCTGAGCCAGTTCGACGCGGTTGAGTTTGCCGCTGACCTCGATCACGCCCGGCGATTCGCCTTCCTTGCGATGCAGCGGCATCTGGTGCTTGCCCGCGAACGCACCGGCCAGGTCGCCCTGAACGAAATCCAGCTTCTGCACATCGACCAGCAATTGGTCAGGGTCGTGAAAAGCCCAGTTGGCTTGCACCGTCAATTTGTCCAACGGCATGACGGGGTCGGCAAAATACCCCGGCAGATGCAACGCAAGCCGGTTGGATGCAAGGCTGAAGGTGCCGCCACGGTCGCTGGCGTCGATACGGCCAGTAAGGTTTTCGAAACCGGGAAGCGCAGGCACTGCCACCTGTGCAGGCAGGTTTTCGGTATTCGGGCGGGCTTCACGCGCCGGCAGTGGATTGAGTGACAAGCCGGCAAACTGGCCTTTGACACTGTAGGCGGCAATGTCAGGATAGATGCCCTGCCAGTTTGCGGAAAAGTCCTTCAGCACGCCGCGTGGCGCGAGTTCATTCAGCATGCGGCGCTGCTCGAATGGCAAAGGCAAGCGTTCGGCAAATTTTGCAACTGTCTGCAAGTCGAGCAATTTTGCGCTGATTTCTGTCCTGGCAGGCCGCCCCTTTCTGGCCGGGACGTAACGCTCGCTGATGGTCGTGCGCGGCAGGAAGAGCCCGTCATCCGTGCGCAGGCTGAAGTCGGTGAGCGAAATCGCATGCCCGTTATCTCCGAAAGACCGGTTGCGCGTATCGCTGCCGGAGACAATGTCTTCACTGACCGAAATGCGGCCCTCGACCTCTACCAGATTCATCAGGTCGAGGCCCTTGTCCAGGCGCGCCGAAGCGTTCGACAGGCTCAGGTCTGCAGTGAAATCAGCGACATGTGCATGATCGAACTTCAGCCAGGCACGCACCGAACCCTGCCCCTGCCGCACATCGACCGGATAGTCGACATAGGACTTCCACGCGGCGAGATCGGTATCCCGCACGTCGACATAGACTTCGCCTTTCCATTGGGTCGCATCAGAGATGCTGCGTGTGAACGCCGGATGGTCGAAGGCTGCGCGCACATCGAGCGGCGCAGCAAACGCCGCCGGCGGCGTCGCCTTCAGGGCCAGCCGGTGATGCCGCCAGTTATTGCGCAGGAGGATATTGACGTTCTCGAGTGCGAGTTCCGGCGCTGCGCGCTTGTAGTCATTCCAGCGCAGCCGGCCGTTGCGAATGACGATCTCCTCCTGCGACAAGACCCAGTCCGCGCCTTTGCCGTCCCCGGTCTTGCTGGTGTCGACAAAGATGCCTGCAACATACAGCTGGCCATCCGCATCGCGCCGCACGTCCATGTCCGGACCGGTGATCTCGAGGCGTTGCAGGCGCAGCTCCAGCGCAACCAGGGACCACCACGACAATGTCGCCGTGACATTGGGAAGCGTCAGCGATGCATTGCCGAACTTGTCATGGATGATCACCTTGTCCAGCGACAGGCGCGGCCGGATTCCGGCCCAGGATGCATCAATGCCGGTGATGGAAACCTTGTTTCCGATGGCCTGCGTGGCAGCCTGTTCAAGGTCCGGCTTGTAGGAGTCGATGTTGGGCAATACCAGATAGCGCAGGCCCAACACCAATATGCAAAAAATGAAATAGGCGGCCAGTGCCAGCTTGAACAATGCGCCAAGCGCGTGATGGGTCACCGCATTGAGAATTAGATAACATTCTTTCAGCGCGAACCAGAACCTGCCGAGCTGGGCAGTTGCCTGCCTGAGAATGTATTTATCGATGGCCATCAATCAGAAAACAAGTACACGCGGCGGAAAAAACATCAATTCGACGTTGCAAACCGGATGTTTGCATGGATATCATCAACTTGGTATTGCATGGATCAATTGGTCAGGGCGTGTCATCGAACGGTTTGGAAGATGCGCGCATGTCACGCAACCAATCGATCACGCGTCCCAGATGTCCAAGCAAAGCCAAGCATCCCGCCCTCACTTTCATCCCTGACATTGTGACCAAATCCCTTTTGACCAGCACTGTTGCTTCCAGGTTCTACGCACGTTGGCTCAATGCCGATCCCGCACGCGCAGGACAGATAGTGGAAATTGCTGAATTATCCATTACCCCTGCGATTTTTGCTCGCCTTTTACAAAATGAAATCGACGCCGGAATGCCTTTAATACGGGCAATGCGGCGTGTACGCAACCTGGTTGTGGCCACCCTGATCGAGCGGGACCTAAGCGGGCGAGCCGACCTGTCGGAGGTGCTTTCCGCGATCAGCCACTTTGCCGATTTTGCAGTGCAGACGCACGTCGCTGCACTCCACGCGGAACTGAAGGAAGCGCACGGCACGCCCATCGGCGCCGAGTCCGGGCAGGAACAGGAAATGATCGTCCTCGGCATGGGCAAACTCGGCGGCTACGAACTCAACGTTTCCTCCGACATCGACCTGATTTTCATCTATCCGGAGGACGGTGAAACGGTGACAACATCGCCTGAGCAGCGCCAGTTGTCCAATCACGAGTTTTTCATCCGACTGGGCAAGAAACTAATCGGTGCGATTTCTGAAATCACCGAGGACGGTTTCAGCTTCCGTGTCGACATGGCCTTGCGTCCCAACGGCGCATCCGGTCCCTTGGCAGCAAGCCTCAACATGGTTGAGGAATACCTCATCGTGCAGGGACGGGAATGGGAACGTTATGCCTGGGTCAAGGCGCGTGCCATGACGGGCCGTGCGTCGGACATCGAAACGCTGGACAAGATCGTCAAGCCATTTGTCTATCGGCGCTACCTGGATTTCGGCGCGATCGAAGCGATGCGCACAATGCATGCGCAGATCCGCGCGGAGGTCACGCGCCAGGAGCTGCGCCATCCTGGCCGGACCAACAACGTCAAGCTCGGCCGCGGCGGCATTCGCGAAGTCGAGTTCCTTGCGCAGGTCTTCCAGCTGATCCGCGGCGGGCGCGATA
This sequence comes from Noviherbaspirillum agri, assembly GCF_054780595.1. Lineage (NCBI taxonomy): Bacteria > Pseudomonadati > Pseudomonadota > Betaproteobacteria > Burkholderiales > Oxalobacteraceae > Noviherbaspirillum > Noviherbaspirillum agri. The sequence continues at coordinate 176,210 of NZ_BAAGWA010000004.1, read as the reverse complement.
CCTCGCTGCGCGACCGTTCCACCCGCGCGACGCTGAACACGCTGGCGGAGAAGAACCTGCTGTCCGCGGACGAAGTACAGCAGCTGCAGGATGCCTACACTTTCCTGCGCAACCTGGAACACAGGCTGCAATATCTGGACGATGCGCAGACCCACACCTTGCCCGCCAATCCGGACGATCAGCTGACCATTGCGCAAATGATGGGCTTTAGTGACATCGAATCGCTGCTGGCAGAACTGGACGCGCATCGCGCTATCGTGGCGGCACAATTTGACGCCATGTTCAGCGACAAGAAAAGCGCTACGCCCGGACAAGCGCAGGCCGACCAAACAGACGCTGCACAGGCAGAGGCGCAAGCCAGTGCGCCCCTGCATGCGACGCTCTCCGACGCGGATAACCGGGAGACGATCGAAGCACACCTGTCTGCGCTTGGGTTTGATGGGGCACGCGATGCAGCGCAGCGCCTGCTCCTCACCGCTCAATCGCCGAAAGTGCAGTCCTTGCCGCAGGCAAGCCGTGAAAAGCTGATGGCGCTCATCAACGCTGCCCTGCCGATCATTGCGAGCGTTTCCGAGACTCGCTCGGCCACGATGGGGCGGCTGCTCGACTTCTTCGAAGCCATCGCGCGGCGTGCAGCCTATCTTGCGCTACTGACCGAGTATCCGCATACGCTGGAGCGCGTGATCCGCATGATGAGCGCCAGCGACTGGGCCGCCAAGTACCTGACCCGCCATCCCATCCTGCTGGATGAACTGCTGGATGACCGCACGCTCCATGCGGTGCCCGACTGGCCGGCGTTTGCCGGCGAAGTCCAGCGCCAGCTTGACGCGATGGGCGACGACACCGAACAGCAGATGAATGTGCTGCGCGACCTGCACCATGCGCAACTGTTCCGCCTGCTGGCGCAAGACCTTGAAGGCGCGCTGACTGTCGAGAAGCTGGCCGATCACCTCTCCGCATTAGCGGACATCCTGGTGGAAGCAACGGTCAAGGCCGTCTGGAACACGATTCATAACCGGCATCGCGAAACGCCGAAGTTTGCGGTCATCGCCTACGGCAAGCTGGGCGGCAAGGAACTCGGCTACGCCTCCGACCTGGATGTGATCTTCCTGTTCGACGACGACGACCAGGAAGCGCCGGCACTGTATGCAAAACTTGCGCAGCGCTTCATTACCTGGATGACCAGCCACACGCCGGCGGGCATCCTGTTCGACATCGACATTGCGCTGCGTCCGGATGGAGCGAGCGGGTTGCTGGTATCGCGGCTGTCCGCCTTCGAGAAGTACCAGGCCGAATCCGCATGGGTATGGGAACACCAGGCATTGACCCGCGCCCGCTTCTGTGCCGGCGATGCCGACATCGGTGCGCGCTTCGAAGCGATCCGTGAAGCGGTGCTGCGGCAACCGCGCGACGATGTCAAGCTGAAACAGGAAGTGCGCTCGATGCGGAAGAAGATGCATGACGCGCATCCCAACCGTACTGCGCTATTCGACCTGAAGCATGATGACGGCGGCATGATCGACATCGAGTTCATCGTCCAGTATCTGGTCTTGCGCCACGCGGCACAGTATCCGCAATTGACAGCGGACATCGGCAATATTGCCCTTCTCAAACTTTGCGGACAACTTGGCCTGATCGACGCCGCGCTCGCCGGTGATGTCGCGGATGCCTACCGCACTTTCCGCAAGCTGCAGCATCAAATCCGCCTTCAGGGCAGCGAACGCGCGCGCGTGGAAAGTGAGCGTGTCGCACGCGAGAAGGATCGGGTGATGCAATTGTGGGAAGCAACGCTGGGAGACTCCAGTGCAGGCTGATGCAAACGGATAACTACGGATGTTTCCCTTGGACTTGATGCGGGCTTGATGCGGGCTTATTGCGACTGGCGGCGGACGTTGCATTCATCCCAATTCCTATTATCTTGATAGACAGATAACAGGATGCGACGCCATACTATGGCGTCGCACAGGCCCGCAGGGCCTTTTGGAGTCAGCATGTTCAAGCAAAATGCAAAAGGCCAACGCCTCGTCGCCATATTCCTATTGGGAAATCTGCTTTTCAACTATCCCCTGCTCGCGTTGTTCAACCGGCCTGATAGTCTTTTCGGCATCCCGGTCCTGTACTTGTATATCTTTGGCGCCTGGGCTCTGCTCATTGCCCTGCTCGCGTATGTTGTCGAAAAACGGTAGGACAGTGGCGTCGGGACATTCCGCGGCATCGAGGCTTGCATGATCGCTGGCTGGCAGATCGCACTTGTCTCCTTTACCTATCTCGGGTTGCTGTTCGCCATTGCATACCAGGGCGACAGGGCGGCAGCGGCCGGGCGTAGCATCATTGCCAATCCTTACGTCTATTCGCTGTCGCTGGCGGTGTATGCAACCGCATGGACCTTTTATGGCAGTGTCGGCCGTGCAGTAGGCAGCGGCATAGGCTTTCTGCCCGTGTACCTCGGCCCGACCATCATGATCACATTATGGTGGGTGGTCCTGCGCAAGATCATCCGTATTGCCAAGGACAACCACATCACCTCCCTGGCCGACTTCATTTCCTCGCGCTACGGGAAGAGTGGAATGCTTGCAGGATTGGTCACCACCATCGCCGTTGTCGGCGTGACACCTTACATTTCGCTGCAGCTCAAGGCCGTTTCCACCAGTTTCAATGTGCTGCTTGATTATCCCGACCTGGTTGCTGCATCGCTCGCCGAGCCGCAGTCGATCTGGAGCGATACCGCCTTCTATGTGGCGTTGATCCTTGCCGCCTTCACCATTGTTTTCGGCACGCGCCATATCGACGCGGCCGAAAGGCACGAGGGCATGGTGGCGGCGATTGCCTTCGAGTCGGTGGTCAAGCTCGTCGCGTTCCTGTGCCTCGGCCTGTTCGTCACGTTCGGCATGTTCAACGGATTCGGCGATCTGTTCGAACAGGCATCGCGCCTGCCCGAAGCCCGGGCAGCACTCACGATCGGACATGACACTGTGAGCATCCTGCAGAGCTGGGCATCGCTGTTCTCGGTCGCCTTCATCTCGATGCTGGCGATCATGTTCCTGCCGCGCCAGTTCCAGGTGGCGGTGGTGGAAAACGTGGATGAGGCGCACCTGAACAAGGCGATCTGGCTGTTTCCGCTCTATCTGCTGCTGTTCAATATTTTTGTGCTGCCCGTTGCGCTTGGCGGTCTCCTGCACTTTCCGGGACAAGGCATCAATCCCGACACCTTCGTGCTTACGCTACCGTTGTCTGAACGGCAGCCTGCCCTGGCACTGCTGGTGTTCATCGGTGGACTTTCTGCGGCGACCGGCATGGTGATCGTTGAAACCATCGCCTTGTCGACCATGGTTTGCAACGACCTCGTCATGCCGACACTGCTGCGCATCAAGCGCCTGCGCCTGAGCGAGAGCAACGACCTGTCCGGCCTGCTACTGCTTATCCGCCGTACAACCATCGTACTTGGCTTGCTGCTGGGCTATGCCTACTTCCGTGTGGCCGGGGAAGCGTATGCGCTGGTATCGATCGGGCTAATTTCCTTTGCAGCCGTTGCGCAGTTTGCACCGGCAGTACTGGGCGGCATTTACTGGAAAGGCGCCACACGCGCCGGCGCCCTAGCCTCGCTGGCTTCTGGCTTCCTTGTCTGGACCTACACCCTGCTGCTGCCGTCGTTCGCGCGTTCCGGATGGCTTTCGATGGATTTTCTGGAACATGGACCGTTCGGCATCGAGCTGCTGCGCCCATTGCAGCTGTTTGGCTTGACCGGCCTTGATGAAATCACGCATGCGATGGTCTGGAGCATGCTTGCCAATGTCGGCACGTTCATTGGCGTGTCGGTGGTCACCGGCCAGAGCGCTATCGAGCAGACACAGGCTGCGCTGTTTGTCGACGTATTCAAGCACGAGCGCGGCGCTGCAGATCGCGTCTGGCGCGCACACGGATCACTGCCGGAGCTGCACGGGCTGCTGTCGCGCTTTCTCGGTTCCACGCGAGCGATCGAGATCTTCCGCAACCACGCCCGCCAACGCGGCGAGGACTGGCCGCGCGAAGCAGATGCAGAACTCGTCAACACCTCGGAAGCGCAACTGGCGGGCGTGATCGGCGCCGCATCGGCACGCGTGATGATTGCTTCCGTAATCGAGAAGGAACCGCTGCGCGACAGCCTTACCGGGCTGCCGAACCGTGCCGCCATGCTGGATCAGCTGGAAGAGTCGCTGGACCACGCGCGCCTGAAGAATGATTACAGTTTCGCCTTGCTGCTGCTGACGCTTGACCGCTTCCGCGTGATCACCGACAGCCTCGGCCGCCATGTGGGCGACCAGTTGCTGCTGGCTGTTTCGCAGCGGCTCTCGGATAGCCTCAGGCTCGGTGAAACCGTCGCACATCTCGGCGGCGACGAATTTGCAATCCTGCTCAACGATGTCCGGGACGCGAGCGAAGCAAAGCGCTTTGCCGATCAGTTGCAGTCAGCGCTGATCACCGCGTACAAGCTGGAAAGCTACGAGGTGTATACGACGGCCAGCATCGGCATCGTGCTGAGCAAGCCCTCTTACACGGAGCCTGCCGACATTCTGCGCGATGCCGAAACCGCGAACCATCGTGCCATCCTGCGCGGCGGCGCGTGTAGCGAAATATTTGAATCAAACCTGCGCGAGCGCGCGGTCGCCCTGCTCGACATGGAAACGCGCCTGCGGCAGGCTGTGGTGAAGGGCCAGGCCTTCGAAGTGCACTACCAGCCGATCATCGATCTCGGCAGCGGCCGCCTGTCCGGATTCGAAGCCCTGATCCGGATGCGCCGCAGCGATGGCACATTGATGCCCCCGAGCGAATTCATCCCTCTCACGGAAGAAACCGGCCTGATCGTCGATATTGGCCGCTGGGTGCTTACCGAGGCATGCCGCCAGATGCGCACCTGGCAAATCATGTTTCCGGACCGCCCGCCAATGCAGATGAGCGTGAACCTGGCCGGGCGTCAGTTCGTGCAACCGGACCTGATGCAGCAAATCGAGCAGGTCCTCGCGCAGACCGGATTGTCAACCGAAAGCCTGAAGCTGGAGGTGACGGAAACCGTGATCATGGAACACGCGGAAGAGGCCGCAGCCATACTGGTCAAGCTTCGCGGCAAGGGGATCAAGCTGCTGCTCGATGACTTCGGCACCGGCTACTCGTCGCTTTCATACCTGCATCGCTTCCCGGTGAATACGCTCAAGATCGATTCCTCCTTCGTCCGAAGGATGGGCTCCGGGAGCAAGGATGCCGACATCATCCAAACCATTGTGACTCTCGCGCATACCCTCGGCATGGATACCATTGCCGAAGGCGTCGAAACCCAAAGCCAACTGGAGCAATTGCGCAGCCTGAAGGTGGAGTATGCACAGGGCTTTCACCTGTCCAGGCCCTTGGACGCGCGTGCGGCAGAAGCACTGATTGCCAGCTGGCCCCAGTGGTAAGGCGCGATCACAAACAAAAAACCAAAAAAAACGCCCCGGCAAGCGGGGCGTTTTAATCAACCTGAAAATCCGATTATTTTGCGGACATCAGTGCAACGGTGGTATCCAGCATACGGTTGGAGAAACCCCACTCGTTGTCATACCAGGACGAGACCTTCACCAGACGGCCGGAAACCTTGGTCAGGGTGGCGTCGAAGTTGCTCGATGCCGGGTTGTGGTTGAAGTCGACGGACACCAGCGGATCGGTGTTGTAGGTCAGGATGCCGTTCGAAGCAGCGGCAGCTTCCTTCATGATCGCGTTGACTTCATCCACCGTCGTGTCGCGTGCAGCGATGAACGACAGGTCGACGATCGACACGTTGATCGTCGGGACACGGATCGCGTAGCCGTCAAGCTTGCCGTTCAGTTCCGGCAGCACCAGGCCGACCGCTGCAGCAGCGCCGGTCTTGGTCGGGATCATCGACTGGGTTGCGGAACGTGCGCGGCGCAGGTCTTCATGCATCACGTCAGTCAGCACCTGGTCGTTGGTGTAAGCGTGCACGGTGGTCATCAGGCCGTTCAGCAGGCCGATCTTGTCGTGCAGCGGCTTGACCAGCGGTGCCAGGCAGTTGGTGGTGCAGGAGGCGTTGGAGATGACGGTGTCGGAAGCCTTCAGCACGTTCTGGTTTACGCCGAACACGACCGTTGCGTCCACATCCTTGCCGCCCGGAGCGGAAATGATGACCTTCTTTGCGCCACCCTTCAGGTGTGCCGATGCCTTTTCCTTCGAAGTGAAGAAGCCGGTGCACTCGAGCACGACGTCGACGTTCAGCTCGCCCCACGGAATCTGTGCCGGATCGCGCTGCGCGAACACCTTGATCTTGTCGCCGTTGACGATCATGAATTCGCCGTCGACTTCAACGGTGCCCGGGAACTTGCCATGCGCGGTGTCATAGCGGGTCAGGTGGGCGTTCGATTGCGCATTGCCGAGGTCGTTGATGGCAACGATCTGGATGTCATTCTTCTTGCCGCCTTCGTAGTGTGCGCGAAGGATGTTGCGGCCGATGCGGCCGTAGCCGTTGATGGCGACGCGAATAGTCATGGTTTTCTCCTGAACGTAGTAATTAAGCTAAAACCGATTTCACGGCAGCCACGACGTTCTCCGTCGTGAAGCCGAAATGCTTGAAGAGCACGCCTGCCGGCGCGGATTCGCCGAAGGTGTCGATGCCGACAACCTTGCCTTCGAGGCCGACGTACTTGTACCAGAAGTCGGTGACACCGGCTTCGATCGCCACGCGCGGCAGGCCTTTCGGCAGCACGCTCGCCTTGTAGGCTGCATCCTGGCGGTCGAACAGGTCGGTACACGGCATGGACACCACGCGCACCGCGATACCCTGCTTGGCCAATTCGTCAGCGGACTTGACTGCAAGTTCCACTTCCGAGCCGGTGGCGATCAGCACTGCCTTTGCATCGGCCGCCCCTCCAGCCGGATCACGTAGCACGTAGCCGCCGCGGTTGATGTGCAGGATCTGCTCGGCATTGCGCTCCATGAACGGCAGGTTCTGGCGCGAGAAGATCAGCGTGGTCGGGCCGTGGCGGCGTGCCACTGCGTGCTTCCATGCAATCGCGGATTCCACCGTGTCGCATGGACGCCAGTTGTCGAGGTTCGGAATCAGGCGCAGGCTCGACACATGCTCGACCGACTGGTGCGTCGGGCCATCTTCACCGAGGCCGATGGAGTCGTGCGTGAACACGAAGATCGAACGGATCTTCATCAGCGCAGCCATGCGCAGCGCATTGCGGCTGTAGTCCGAGAAGGTCAGGAAGGTACCGCCGAACGGGATGTAGCCGCCATGCAGGGCGATGCCGTTCATGACCGCCGCCATGCCGAATTCGCGCACACCGTAGTTGATGTGGTTGCCGGCCTGGTCGGCGCGCACGGCGACGCACTCTTTCCAGTTGGTCAGGTTGGAGCCAGTCAGGTCAGCCGAACCGCCGAGGAATTCTGGCAATACCGGTGCCAGCGCCTGGATCGCATTCTGGCTGGCCTTGCGGGTCGCGATGGTTTCTTTCTTTTCCACGCAGGCAGCGATGTAGGCATCGATTGCGTCGTTCAGCTTGCCCGGCAGTTCGCCCTTCATGCGACGCAGCAGTTCGCCAGCTTCCTGCGGATAGCGCTCGCCGTAGGCTTTCAGCAGGGAATCCCACTGTTGCTCACGCTCCTGGCCTTGCTTCTTCGCATCCCATGCGCCATAGACGTCAGCCGGGATCTCGAACGGTGCATGGTTCCAGCCGAGTGCTTCGCGGGTGGCAGCGATTTCCTTGTCGCCCAGCGCCGCGCCGTGTACATCATGCGTGCCGGCCTTATTCGGGCTGCCCTTGCCGATGACGGTCTTGCAGCAGATCAGGGTCGGCTTGTCGGATTTCTTCGCGGCAGCAATCGCGGCGTCAACCGCAGCGACATCGTGGCCGTCGACATTGCGGATCACATTCCAGTTATAGGCTTCGAAACGCTTCGGCGTGTCGTCAATGAACCAGCCTTCCACGTGGCCGTCGATGGAAATGCCGTTGTCGTCATACAGCGCGATCAGCTTGTTCAGGCGCAGTGCACCGGCCAGCGAGCACGCTTCATGCGAAATGCCTTCCATCAGGCAGCCGTCGCCGAGGAGAACGTAGGTGTGGTGGTCGACCACGTCAAAGCCCGGCTTGTTGAATTCAGCGGCGAGCAGACGCTCTGCCAACGCCATGCCGACGGCATTGGTCAGGCCTTGTCCGAGCGGACCGGTGGTGGTCTCGACGCCCGGGGTGATATGCACTTCCGGATGGCCGGCGGTCTTGGAATGCAACTGGCGGAAATTCTTGATCTCCTCCATCGGCAGGTCGTAGCCAGTCAGGTGCAGCAGCGCGTAGTGCAGCATCGAACCATGGCCGTTGGACACGATGAAACGGTCGCGATTGATCCAGTGCGGGTTCGCCGGATTGTGGCGATAGTGCTTCGACCACAGCGCGACGGCAATTTCTGCCATGCCCATCGGCATGCCGGGGTGGCCGGAATTTGCCTTTTGTACTGCGTCCATCGCCAAAGCGCGGATTGCGTTGGCCATCTTGTCGGTCGGAAGAGAGGAAGTCATGTCAAATCAAGAAATGTGGCGGGTCTCTGAGCGACCTCCCGACCGCTGTTGGCGGGAGAATCAAAGCCGGGTATTTTACCAGACGACGGCGTACGGATTTAAAATCGAGCCATTGACTCATGCCAAGGCGACGCCCTGTACCAAGTACGAACCCGCCTTCCGGAAAATCCGGACTCGACGACGGAAAGTACTTTGCGTTGCCTATGAAACAGCCTTGGCGTCCTTGCAACCAGAGACGCTTTCCATAAAACAAACAATCCAGCATGCCTCGCTTTTACTGCCCTTTGCCGCTGTCTGTCGGCGCCACGCTCACGGCACCCGAGAACATCTCGCACCATATCCATGTGCTGCGGCTCGGCGCCGGCGAAACAATCACCCTGTTTAACGGCGAGGGCGGCGAGTACACGGCCACCTTGTCGCATCCGGACAGGAAGCGAGCCTTGGTGGAAATCAAGGCATTTTCACCGCGCGAGGTGGAACTTCCCTATTCCGTGACGCTGGCGCAAGCTTTGCCTGAAGGCTCGAAAATGGACTGGATCATCGAAAAGGCGGTCGAACTTGGCGCTGCAGCGATCCAGCCCATCGCGGCCCAACGTTGCGTGACGCGGCTTGCACCGGATCGTGCCGCAAAGAAGATGGAGCATTGGCGAGGCATTGCTGCTTCCGCCGCGGAGCAAAGCGGACGCAACCGGCTCACCCATTTGTCAGACCCAACGCATCTTCGCGACTGGGTCGGCCGACAGAACCTGCATCGCCGCATACTGCTTTCCCCGCGCGCCAATCAATCCCTGTCGGACTGGGCGCGACACCATCCGCCACAGTGTGTCGCACTCCTGATCGGACCGGAAGGAGGCTTCACCAACGAGGAGGAAGACATCGCGATCCAGCACGGCCTGCTGCCGCTGTCCATGGGTTCGCGCGTGCTGCGAACCGAAACCGCGGGCCTCGCCGCACTCGCGGCGCTGAATGCGGTCTGGGGAGAGCTCTGACAGGCTGTAGAAAGGCGTAACGGGCGGGCCGGGAAGCACACGCGTACGAGTGGTACGCAGAGCACTGCGGGCCGCGGGATCGGCGCGCGCAGTCGTCGTCAACGGTCCGCCAAAGGCAATGCGCTTCCCCGTTTCGAGTGTACTTTCAATCAGGATCAAACCTCGGGTGGATTTCTGACCTTTCGGCATGTGTTTCTCCTATGGTGGCTGTTTTCCCACCCATTCTTTTCCTATCCATTCAGGAGACACACCATGGGACTTCTTGACAGGGCGCTGGATATGTTGGGCAGCAACAATCCTCTGCCAATGATGGATACAAGGACCAAACTGCTGCAGGCCGCCCTTTCCTTAATTGCCAATAATGGCCGTGCAGGAGGCCTTCCGGGCTTGGTCGACCGTTTCCAGCAAGCCGGCCTGGGAAACGTGATCGTCTCATGGATCGGCACTGGTACGAATGTTCCCATTACCGGCCCGCAGGTGCGCCAGGCGCTCGGCGACGAAGAGATCCGACATATTTCGGAGGAGACCGGCCTCCCGCAGGACGAAGCAGCCGACCAGCTAGGCAGCATGCTGCCGGATCTCGTGGACCGGCTCACACCCGCCGGGAACATTCCGCAGGGCGGCCTGGGCAACATGAGTGCGCTGCTCGATCATTTCATGGGCAGGCACTATTAAGACTTCAATGTCGTGAAGTTGTCGCAGCATCATGATTTCCGCGACAATGACCGACATGCGATGGCTTAAACAACTTCTCGGACGCGACAAACCGCAGATTCCGGCACCGCTCTGGGCCGACTGTGTCGCGCACCTGCCCTTCCTGCAACGGTTAAACCAGCAGGACCGGGGGCGACTGAAGGACCTCTGCGAGGAATTGCTGCTCAGGAAAACATTTACCGGCGCAGCAGGCTTCGAACTGACAGATGAGGTTGCCGTGTCAATCGCGGCACAAGCTTGCCTCCCGGTCCTGAACCTGACGCTGGACCTCTATGACGACATGGCCGGCATCATTGTTTATCCGTCGGCATTCGTGATCCCGCAAAGCGAAATGGACGAAGCCGGCGTCATGCATGAATGGCATGAACCGGCCTCCGGGGAAGCGGTCCATGCGGGCGGCGCAGTCGTCATTTCCTGGGAAGATGCACAGGAGTACGATGCTCCGGGCTACAACGTCGTCATCCATGAATTCGCGCACAAGATCGATATGGGCAATGGTTCGGCCAATGGCTGTCCGCCGTTCCTCGCCGCCTATCATCAGGGCATTGATCCCGCGGTGTGGCAAAGAACCTTCTCCGACGCCTACCACGAGTTCTTGCGCGCCGTCGATGAACTTGAGGCGCAGCTTCCCGAAGATTTCGACGAGCAAAACGAGGTGCATGCCGAGCTGTATGACAGGATGTTTGGCACGCTTCCGCTCGATCCATACGCGGCGCGGCATCCTGCCGAGTTCTTCGCGGTCGCTTCCGAGGCGTTTTTCGTCCTGCCGGAGCCGCTCACGGACGCTTTTCCGGAAATCTACCGCCTGCTGGCTCGGTATTACCGGCAAGATCCGCTGAAAGCCGACTGACGATGCCCGTCGGGCGCGCAGACCCCCTGCTTGCAAGAAGGAAAACAGTCCGAAAGCATTTATAATCATCCGTTTCGCATTACAACCCCATTCCAACTGCATGAAGGTATTTCGCGGACTTCCCAATGCCGCGTCGCGTGCGCCTTGTGCACTGACGGTCGGCAATTTCGACGGCGTACATCGCGGCCACCAGGCACTGCTGGCGCGCGTGCGCGAAGCTGCGACCCGCCTCGGAGTCGAAGCTGCCGTCATGACCTTCGAACCCCATCCGCGGGAGTTTTTTGCCCAGCTGTCCGGCGATCCGTCGCGAGCCCCGGCCCGCATTGCCAACCTGCGCGACAAACTGCAGGCCCTCTCGAACGCCGGCATCGACCGCGTCATCGTCGAGCACTTCAATGCGCATTTCGCGGCGATGTCGCCACAGGATTTCGTCGAGAAGGTGCTGGTGCAAGGCCTGCATGTGAAATGGCTGATGGTCGGCGAGGACTTCTGCTACGGGGCCAAGCGCGCCGGCAATGTCGCAATGCTGATCGAAGCCGGCAAGAAGTTGGGCTTCCATGTCGAGGCAATGCCGACGGTGACGAACGATGGCGAACGCGTCTCTTCCTCCGCCGTGCGAGCGGCACTGGCACGCAGCGATTTTCCGCTCGTCGCGCAATTGCTTGGCCACCCTTACGCGATTTCCGGTCATGTCATGCATGGCAAGAAGCTCGGCCGCACCATCGGCTTCCCAACGATGAACCTGCGCATTGCGCACAAGCACCCGGCGCTATCCGGCATTTTCGTGGTACAGGTGCACGGGCTTGCTGACCGGCCGCTTCCCGGCGTCGCCAGCCTCGGCGTGCGCCCGACCGTGGAGGACAGCGGCCGCGTACTGCTGGAGACGTACATCTTTGACTACAACGAGCAATGCTACGGCAAGGTCGTGCGCGTGGAATTCCTGAAGAAGCTGCGCGACGAGGAAAAGTACATCGACCTGCCGACGCTGACCGCAGCGATTGAGCGCGACGCGCAGCAGGCGCGCGCATTCTTCAAGGAGCGTGAAGCACTGACCGTCTCTGCCACTGACCGAATTTGAGGATCAAGCCGACCTTTACCCAGTTTGATCCACTGAATTTTTTCCGACTGAAACCACCATGTCCGACCAGAAAAACAAGTATCCCGTCAATCTGACCGAAACCGCTTTCCCGATGCGCGGCGACCTCGCCAAGCGCGAGCCGAAATGGGTGAAGGAATGGCAGGACAAGAAGATCTACGAGCGCATCCGCAAGGCATCGAAGGGCCGCCCGAAATTCATCCTGCATGACGGCCCGCCCTATGCGAACGGCGACATCCACATCGGCCACGCGGTCAACAAGATCCTGAAGGACATGATCGTCAAGGCGCGCAACATGGCGGGCTTCGACGCGCAGTATGTGCCGGGCTGGGACTGCCACGGCATGCCAATCGAAATCCAGATCGAAAAGCAGTACGGCAAGAACCTGCCGACCGCCGAGGTGCAGGCAAAGTCCCGCGCCTATGCGGCGGAACAGATCGAGCGCCAGAAGAAGGACTTCATCCGCTTGGGCGTGCTGGGCGAATGGGACAACCCGTACCTGACGATGAACTACCGCAACGAGGCGGACGAGCTGCGTGCGCTCGGCAAGATCCTTGAAAAAGGCTTCGTCTACCGCGGTCTGAAACCGGTCAACTGGTGCTTCGATTGCGGCTCCGCACTCGCGGAAGCGGAAGTCGAATACCAGGACAAGCGCGACCCGGCGATCGACGTCGGCTTTCCGATTTCGGATGAGGACCGCAGCAAGCTGGCCAAGGCATTTGGTGTCGAGTCGCTGCCCGACGATCCGATCTACGCGGTGATCTGGACCACGACGCCGTGGACGATTCCGTCCAACCAGGCGCTGAACATGCATCCGGAAGCCGAATACGGCATCGGACAGATCACGAAGGACGGCCAGCGTCGCCTGGTCCTGCTGGCGGTCGACCGCTTCGCGGATTTTGTGGAACGCATCAAGCCGGAAGAGCACGGCCTGCTGATGACCAACCGCCAGTTCACCGTTGCGGCCAATGCCGAGCACCATGTCGGCGTGGTGCGCGCAAAAGGCCTGAGCCTGGGCGGCATCCGCTTCAAGCATCCGCTGCATAAGACCGATCCGTTCTATAACCGTTTCTCGCCGGTCTACCTGGCGGAGTATGTGACGCTCGACACCGGTACCGGCATCGTGCACTCCGCACCGGCCTACGGCGTGGACGACTTCATCTCCTGCAAGACGCACGGTATGAAGGATGAGGAAATCCTGAACCCGGTGATGGGTGACGGCAAGTACGCGTCATGGCTGCCCTTCTTCGGCGGCATGACGATCTGGGAAGCCTCCAAGCCGATCTGCGCGAAGCTGGAAGAAGTCGGCGCGCTGTTCAAGCTCGTCATGTTCGACCACAGCTACATGCACTGCTGGCGCCACAAGACGCCGGTCGTGTATCGCGCGACATCGCAATGGTTTGCCGGCATGGACATCATGCCGAGGAGTGGCGGCGCCAACCTGCGCGAAATCGCGCTGGCCGGCATCGAGGCGACCGCGTTCTTCCCGAGCTGGGGCAAGGCGCGCCTGCATGGCATGATCGCCAACCGTCCCGACTGGACGCTTTCCCGCCAGCGCCAGTGGGGTGTGCCGATGGCCTTCTTCGTGCACAAGGAAACGGGCGAACTGCATCCGCGTACGCCGGAATTGCTGGAAGAAGTCGCCAAGCGCGTCGAGAAAAACGGCATCGAAGCCTGGCAGGCGCTTGATTCGAAGGAGTTGCTCGGCGCCGATGCTGACTTGTACATCAAGAACAAGGACACCCTGGACGTGTGGTTCGATTCGGGCACCACGCACCAGACCGTGCTGCGCGGCTCGCATGCCGAGCAGTCGCACTTCCCGGCAGACCTCTATCTTGAAGGTTCGGACCAGCATCGCGGCTGGTTCCATTCTTCGCTCCTGACCTCGGCGATGATCAATGGCTGCGCACCGTACAAGGCGCTGCTGACGCACGGCTTCGTGGTCGATGGCGAAGGCAAGAAGATGTCCAAATCCAAGGGTAACGTCGTGGCGCCGCAAAAGGTGTCGGACTCGCTCGGCGCGGAAATCCTGCGCCTGTGGGTCGCGTCCACCGACTATTCGGGCGAGCTGTCGATCTCCGACGAGATCCTGAAGCGCGTGGTTGAAGCCTATCGCCGCATCCGCAACACGCTGCGCTTCCTGCTGTCGAACACTTCCGACTTTGATCCGAAGGAGGATGCGCTGCCGGCGGACGAGCTGTTCGAAATCGACCGCTACGCGATTGCCCGTATGGCGGAACTGCAGGCAGAAATCCTGAAGCACTACGAGGTGTACGAGTTCCACCCGGTCGTTGCCAAGCTGCAGATGTACTGCTCGGAAGACCTCGGCGGCTTTTACCTCGACATCCTGAAGGACCGCCTGTACACCTGCGGCACGACGTCGAAGGCGCGCCGCTCGGCGCAGACCGCGATCTGGCACATCACCCACGCGCTGCTGCGCGTGATGGCGCCGATGCTGTCGTTCACTGCCGAAGAGGCGTGGGCCGTGTTCGCCGGCAAGGAGGCCTACGCTGAAAGCGATGAGACAATCTTCACGCAGGTGTATTACGCACTGCCCGAAGTTTCCGGCGCCGCCGACCTGCTGGCCAAGTTTGCAGCCCTACGCGAACTGCGGACCAACGTGACCAAGCAACTGGAAGAGGTGCGTGTCGCAGGCGGTATCGGCTCCTCGCTGCAGGCGGAAGTCGAGATCAAGGCCAGCGGTGACAAGTATGCGTTGCTCACCAGTCTCGGCGAAGACCTGAAGTTCGTGTTCATTACCTCGCAGGCGAAGGTGACGCAGGTCGCCAGTGAAGCCGACGAAGGCGTTACCGTCACGCCATCCTCTCACCAGAAATGCGACCGTTGCTGGCATTACCGGGCCGACGTCGGCGCGCATGCCGACCATCCGGGCATTTGCGGGCGCTGCGTGAGCAACCTGTTTGGCGAAGGTGAAGCGCGCAAGTTCGCCTGACCTCTGCCGGACCCCATCGTCCTTCCCGCGCAGGCGGGAAGGAGCATTAATTACCGTCACTATGGCCTCAAGACAAAAAAGTTTCAAAAGCCTCTCCGCCAATCCGCGCACGAGCTTGATGCCGTGGCTTGGCATTGCAACCATCATCGTTCTGATCGACCAGATCACCAAGGTCACCATCACCCGCCTCTTTACCTACGGCGAGTCGATGCCCATCACGTCATTCTTCAATCTGGTACTGGCTCACAACAAAGGTGCGGCATTCAGCTTTCTTGCGACACAGGGCGGCTGGCAGCGCTATTTCTTCACTGCCATTGCGGTTGCCGCGGTTATCTTCATCATTTACCTGCTGAAGAAGCATGCGGGACAGCGGCTGTTCTGCTGGGCGCTTGCCCTGATTCTCGGCGGCGCCATCGGCAACCTCATCGACCGCGTGCTGTACGGCTATGTGATCGACTTCCTGGATTTTTATGTCGGCCAATGGCATTGGCCGGCGTTCAATGTCGCCGATATGGCGATCGTCGGGGGTGCCGGCTTGTTCATCATCGATGAACTGCGGCGTGTCGGAAAATAATTACAACGACAAGAGTTAAGGGAGCGGTATGGCTTTGGATCTCGCTGGCAAGAAAATCCTTCTCGGCATGAGCGGTGGCATTGCCTGCTACAAGGTCGCGGAGTTTACGCGCGGCTTGACCAAGGCTGGCGCCAGCGTGCAGGTCGTCATGACCGGTGCGGCAACGCAGTTCATTACGCCAGTCACTATGCAGGCGCTGTCGGGCAATACTGTCTACACCGACCAGTGGGATCCGCGCATTGCCAACAACATGCCGCATATCGACCTGAGTCGTGATGTCGATGCGATCGTGATTGCGCCCTGCTCCGCCGATTTCATGTTCAAGCTGGCGCATGGCGCTTGCGACGATTTGCTGTCCACCTTGTGCATCGCGCGCCCGGTGACGCTACCGCTGATGATTGCACCGGCGATGAATGTGGAGATGTGGCAGAACCCGGCAACCCAGCGCAACGCCGCGCAGATCAAGGCCGACGGCATCGCCATCCTCGGCCCGGACGCCGGCGACCAGGCATGCGGCGAAACCGGCATGGGACGCATGCTGGAACCGGAGCAACTGCTGGAAGAAGTGATCGCGTCTTTCCAGCGCAAGGTCCTCGCAGGCAAGCGCGTGCTCGTGACGGCCGGCCCAACCTTCGAGCCGATCGATCCGGTGCGCGGCATTACCAATCTTTCGTCGGGCAAGATGGGTTACGCCATTGCCCGCGCCGCGCGCGAAACGGGTGCGGAAGTCATGCTGGTGTCGGGTCCGACCGACCTGGAGACGCCTTACGGTGTACACCGCATCAACGTACAGACCGCACAGCAAATGCATGATGTCGTCATGTCGCATGTGAGCGGCCAGGACGTCTTCATTGCCGTTGCAGCCGTCGCCGACTGGCGCGTGGTAAACGCGAGCGAACAGAAAATCAAGAAAACCGAGGCAGGCGACATTCCCCAGCTTCAGTTCGTGCAGAATCCGGACATCCTGGCGGAGGTAGCGGCGCTGCCGAACCGTCCCTATTGCGTCGGTTTTGCCGCTGAATCGGAAAACCTGCTGCGCCATGGCGAGGAAAAGCGCAAGAAGAAAAGCATTCCGCTCCTGGCCGGCAACATCGGCCACCAGACCTTCGGCAAGGACGAGAACGAGCTTGTGCTGTTTGACGAACAGGGTCACAAGCGACTTCCACGCGCCGACAAACAGCACCTGGCGCGGCAACTGATTGCCGAAATCGCAACCCGGATCTGAACCGAGCTGTATCTCGGGCTGTATCTCGGGCTGTATCTATTTGTAAGCCCCGTCCAGCCGGACGGGCGACTCACTTTATTCTTATCGCACATGAAAACCATTGACGTCAAAATCCTCGATCCACGCATGAAAGAACAGTTGCCGGCCTACGCGACCTCCGGCAGCGCTGGTCTGGACCTGCGCGCCTGCATCGATGCACCGCTCACCATCAAACCGGGCGAGACGCATCTGATTCCGACCGGCCTTGCGATCCATATTGCGGACCCGGGGTATGCGGCGATGATCCTGCCGCGCAGCGGCATGGGCCACAAGCATGGCATTGTTCTTGGGAACCTGGTCGGGCTGATCGACTCCGATTACCAGGGCCAGTTGATGGTGTCCACCTGGAACCGCGGACAGCAGGAATTCACTTTGAATCCGATGGAGCGCCTGGCACAGCTGGTGATCGTCCCGGTATTGCAGGTCGGTTTCAATATCGTTGAAGACTTCGACAGCAGCGAACGCGGTGCCGGCGGTTTCGGCAGCACGGGAAAACACTGATCGGAATGGAGAGATTGATGCCGCGCATTTTCGAACCTGTGCTGTTCAGCCAGATGCGGCGCGCAGTAGAGAAGGTTTCCTGCAAGCGGTGGCTCCCGCTCGCCGCAATCGTACTGTTGACCGCCTGCGCAACCACTGTCTCACCTCCTCCCGGTACGACCCCGAGTCCGCCCGGGACGCCGGCGACAGCAGCCCCGGTCAGCGCAGCCGAAGAACGCGGGCTGCGGGAACTCGTTGCTTATCAGGACCGCCTGTACCGCGTTGCCGCGCCGCTGTTGGTGAAGAATCCGGAACTGTGCAAAAACAATGCACGCAATCTCCTCGGTTTTACCGCGAAGAACAAGTTCTCCTATTCGGCGGAGTTCGTGAAAGCGGCGCATCTGTCCCTTGGCCTGAATGAGCGGCTGCAAGTGATGGGGGTGCTGACCGACAGCGGCGCAGCGCGCGCCGGCGTGAGCCGCGGAGACATCCTGCTCAAGGTGGAAGACAAGACTCTGCCCGACGGCGAAAATGCCGAACGCCAGGCGGCAGCCATTCTCGCGCCGCTGGTAACGGAGCGCTCCCGGGTCAGATTGAGCGTCTTGCGCGGCGATGCCACCGTTTCGCTCGATGTGCCGCTCACCTACGCGTGCGCATTTGGCATCGAGCTCGGCAATACGGATAACGTCACTGCCTACGCGGATGGCCATCGCGTGCTGATCACGCGAGGCATGCTGAACTTTGTCCGCTCCGATGAGGAGCTTGCCTATGTCATGGCCAAGGAAATGGCGCACAACGCGCTCGCCCATGCAGCCCGCCTGCGCATGAGCGCAACCATCGGCGGCATCATCGATAACCTGACGCGCATGCATCCGGACATGAGCACCATGGTCGGCCTCGCGGGCGTGAAGCCGATGCCGCAGAACCTAGATGCGATGGCTGACAAGCTGGCGCTCTACATGCTGGCGCGGGCAGGTTATGGCATCGACAATGCCGTCGCCTTCTGGAGGCGCCTTGCAAGCCAGTATCCGGCCACGGTATTGAACGGCTATGTCGCCATGCATCCGTCGACCGCCTATAGGACAGCGGCCATGGAAAAGACCGTCAAAGACATAAAGGCCAAGCAGGCCAAGAATCGCCCGCTGCTGCCATAAGCGTGTTCCCCGGGCGCAGCCGGCAGACCGGTAAGCGCGCCCCGCTTTCTGCCTCCACGCTGAGGGCTTCGCCGCCCTCAGCCCTTTCCTTTCTTTCCCCACCTTTCTGAACGCGCACTTGCCGCTAGCTTGCCGGTGTGCAGCCGATCGTCTGCGCAGGCATGTATCGCGTCAACACTTTCACGCTCCAAGAACGCAAATGATAACCATTCGTGTTTACAAAGATATATAAAAAATATATGATTCTCGGCAATACTCCACAACAATGAGGAACTGCAATGCCGCTACCCGCTTCCTTTCCCGTTTTTACCAAACGCGCCCTCGTCGCATTAACTTGCGCCGCATCGCTCAACGTCTTCGCCGCTGAGTATCCGATCGGGGCGCCGCAGCAGCGCTTCGGTATGGAAATTGCCGCTGTTTATCTTCAGCCGGTCGTGATGGAACCAGTTGGGATGATGAAAAAGGTGGAAGAGTCAGACATTCATATCGAAGCGGATATCCGTGCACTCGCCGCCAATCCGAATGGCTTCGAGGCAGGCGCATGGATCCCGTACCTGATCGTGAAGTACGAAGTGAACAAGATCGGCACGACGCAGACGGTCAGCGGCGAGTTCATGCCGATGGTGGCCAATGACGGACCGCATTACGGAGACAACATCAAGCTGTTCGGCCCTGGCAAATACCGCGTCAAATACACGATCCTGCCGCCCTCCGACAACCAGCATGCCCATTTCGGCCGCCATACCGACCGCTTGACGGGCGTACGCCCATGGTTCAAGCCCTTCGAAGTCGAATACGACTTCACCTATGCGGGCATTGGCAAGAAGGGCGGGTACTGATTCATGCATCCCGCCCTTCCCCTGAAGCCGCTGGCACTCGCCGCCGCCCTGTTCTGCGTGGGCAGTAATGCAATTGCGGCACCGTCGCAGGCGGAGCTGATCAAGATACTGGAGAAACTCAATCAGCGCGTCGAACGTCTGGAGCAGCGCAATGCCGAGCTGGAACGCGAACTGAGCGCAAGCAGCCCGCAACAGCGCCAGGCCGGAACGCCTGAAAGCGACGTCGAAAGACGCGTCCAGGCTCTGGAGAAACAGCAGGAAAACCTTGCCCGCAGCCTGGAAAGCGACAACATCAGTGAAAACGAGCCCGAGCTGGCGATGCGCCTGAAGGCCGTGGAATCCCAAGCGCAGAGTGTGCTGTCAGCTGCGCGCAAGATCAATGCGCTCGACGGCGTGAGTGCCGGATTGAGCCTGTCCACGGTTGCGCAGCGCAGCTCGGCCACCGGCAGCCAGCTCAGCTACCGCGGTGATGCGTATGTCAGCCTGCCGCTCAAACCGGTCGGCGACATCCAGCAAAAGGTCTTTGCCCAGTTGCGCCTTGGCCAAGGTGCAGGCCTGAACGACCAGCTTGCCTCCTACTCCGTTCCGAACGCGACTGCGTTCCAGCTCGGCAGCCTGCCGAATGACGACTCCGTCGCGGTGCTGGCGCAAGCCTGGTACCAGGCAGACATCCCGTTGCCGCTCGGCGGTTTTGCGCCACGCTCGAAGCAGATGCTCGAATTCAATTTCGGCAAGATGGATCCGTTCGTGTTCTTCGACCAGAATGCGGCGGCCGGCGACGAGACGCGGCAATTCATGAATGCGGTCTTTGTACACAATCCGCTGCTGGACGCCGGCGGCGACATCGGCGTCGATACCAACGGCTTTACGCCCGGCTTCCGCCTGTCGTACTACAACATGACCAGCAAACCGCAGAACTGGCGCGTTTCACTGGGTGTCTTCGGCGCCGGCGAACGGGGCTCGAACTATCAACGCAGCCTGGCACAACCGCTGGTCATGCTGCAGGCGGAAACCGAACAGCGCTTCCTCGGCGGCCTTCCCGGCAATTACCGAATCTACGCATGGCGCAATCCGCAAGCCGAACATTTTGATGACGGTATCGACGCGCCCGAGCGGCATACCGGCTGGGGAGTCTCGGCAGATCAGCGCATTGGCGACGGCGTAACCCTGTTCGGCCGTTACGGCCATCAGATGAAGGGAAATGTGCGTTTTGACCGCGCCCTGACATTGGGTGCGGAAATCAATGGTTCCTACTGGAGCCGTGGTGGCGATAGTGTCGGCCTGGCTGCCGGTCTGCTCAAGAGCAGCCGCGGATACCGCGATTTCGCTGCAGCCGGCAATGCGGAAAAGGTTGCGGAGCTGTACTACCGCTATCGCGTCAGCAGCCAGTTCGACCTGTCGCCGAGCTTGCAGTACATCGGTGATCCGGGCGGCGACAGCTCTGTCGATTCGGTGAAGATCCTCGGGCTGCGTGCGCAGCTCACGTATTGATCGAGGCACATCATGTCCATGGTCCTGCGTTTTCCGTTGCGCCGTTCTGCCGTAATTCTCGTGGCACTGGGCGTTCTTGCAGGGGAAGTTCCCCTGCATGCCGAGGAGCTTCCCTCCTTCACACTGGTGATGCGTGCTGGCCGCTTCATCCCTGAAACCATCGAAGTTCCGGCAAACACCAAGTTCCGCCTGAGACTGAAGAACGAAGGACCTGGCGCCGAAGAGTTCGAAAGCATTGAACTGCGAAAGGAGAAAGTGCTGGCGCCGGGCGCTTCGAGCTTCCTGATCTTTCAGCCGCTCAAGCCCGGCACGTACAAGTTCTTTGGCGAGTTTCATCCGGAAACGGCACAAGGCCGCTTCGTGGCGAAGTAAGGAGTCGGCATGCTGAATTCCTTCTTTATCGTCTGGCGCGAAAGCGTTGAAGCCATGCTGGTAGTCGGCGTCCTCTATGCATGGCTGAAGCATGATGAACGCAGTCCCGGAACGAGACCGTTATGGAGCGGAGTCGTCGCAGGTATTGCCCTGGCCCTCGCATTAGGCTGGGCCATCATGTCGGTGCAGGATGACCTGGCGGGTGAAGCACTGGAATGGTTCCAGATTTCGATGCTGTTCATAGCCGCCGGCCTGATCGTGCAAATGGTGCTCTGGATGCAGAAGCATGGCCGCAACATGAAGCACGGACTGCAGCGCGATGTCGCACGCGCTGCAGAGCGCTCGGGGGCATTCGGCGTTACGGTCATTGCCGCACTTGCCATTGCGCGCGAAGGTGCGGAAACGGTCATTTTTCTTTACGGCATGCAGCTCGAAGCACAGAGCACCGCCAGTGTGGCCTTGGGCGCTGCTGCCGGTATGCTGCTGGCGGCACTGACTGCCTGGGCCGTCAACCGGGGCTTGCGCTTCCTCGATTACCGCAGATTCTTCCAGGTCAGCGGTTTTTTGCTCCTGCTGTTTGCGGTCGCGTTGCTGGCTGCGGGGATAGACCGCCTGATTGGCATGGGAGTGCTGCCCGCAATCATCGATCCGGTATGGGATACATCAATGCTGATAGATGACGGCAGCTCCTCCGGTGCACTGCTATCTGCCTTCACCGGTTACCGTGCACGGCCATCACTCACGCTGGTTGCGGTCTATCTTGCATACTGGATTGCTGTAATCGCGATGCGCAGGAGGTTACGCCGACATGCATGAGATGCGCGCAACGGCCAGCTGCTCCACCGGCGCTCCAGCCAGGCGCGGTGTGCTTGCGCACCTGGGCACGGCGATGGCCCGCCATCGGCGGGTCATCCTCGGCATGCAGTGGATTGTCGTCCTGTTCTATCTGGTATTGCTGGTCGTTCCTGCCTTCATGCCAGTCCCACCTGAAGATGCGCACATCTACTCCAACTTGCGGCTGTTTGCGCAGTTCATGTTCTGGGGAATCTGGTGGCCGTTCGTGATGCTCTCCACCATGCTGCTCGGACGCGTCTGGTGCGGCGTCTTCTGTCCTGAGGGGGCGCTGACCGAGATGGTCAGCCGGCACGGCCTCGGCCTTGCGATACCGCGCTGGATACGCTGGAGCGGCTGGCCGTTCGTCGCCTTCGTCTGCACGACGGTGTACGGTCAGCTGGTCAGTGTCTACGAGTATCCCGAAGCAGCATTGCTGGTTCTTGGCGGCTCTACCGTCGCTGCCGTGGGAATCGGATTCTTTTATGGCAAAGGCAAGCGCGTATGGTGTCGCTATCTCTGCCCTGCCAACGGCGTGTTCGGCCTCCTCGCGAAAGTCGCTCCGCTGCATTTCCGCGTTGATGAAGAAGCCTGGAAACGTGATACATCACGCGCACCGATGGTCAACTGCGCGCCACTGATCGATATCCGCCACATGAAAAGCGCATCGGCATGCCATGCCTGCGGCCGATGCAGCGATTACCGCGGTGCCGTCCAGCTTGCGGCCCGCAATCCAGCCAGCGAAATCCTGAACACCAATAACAAGAGCACCAGCACGGAAGAAGCGTTGACGCTCGTCTTCGGCGTGATCGGCATAGCGACCGCCGCCTTCCAATGGTCGTCCAGTCCCTGGTTCGTGCGAATGAAAACCGCGGCAGCGACCTGGTTGATCGATCACGACTCTTTCTGGCTCTTGCAGGACAACGCGCCGTGGTGGCTGCTGACGCATTACCCGGCGGCCGGCGATGTCTTCACCTGGCTGGATGGCTTGTGCATCCTCGCATTCATCCTCGGCGGCGGTTTGGCGCTCGGCACTGCGGTATTTGCGCCGGTATGGGGCGCGGCTCGCCTGCTCAAGGCGCCACAGCTTTCCTGGCAACGGCTTTCCCTGGCACTGGTACCGCTTGCCGGAACCAGCGTATTCCTCGGCTTATCCATGCTGACGCTGGGGCACCTGAAGGCCGAAGGAATGGCGCTGAGCTGGGTTCCGCCAACGAGGATTTCCCTGCTGATCGCCGGGAGCAGCTTCTCGGCCTGGTTGGGCTGGCGGCTTATTGGACAAACCGGTAAGGCACGCCGCCTCCCGTCGTTTATGACCTACCTCTGGGCGCCTGCGATCATTGTCGTCACGTGGTGCAGCGTTTTCTTTGTCTGAATTGCCAATGAACTGATGGCTGCGGAGCGTATTACTGTTGCCGCCGGTTTTTGCTTGAATCAGTTTGCGCCTCACACCCCGCCAACGTAATTACATTGTTAGAACGCGGGAATTGCCGCCGAAGATCGTCGCAACGTGCGGCAAACATCATTTGTCAGACGCGCTTAATTCCACCTGCCACCGGCGCCGCCGACGCTGTAACGCCCGGCGCCCAGCAAGGCGACCGTCAGCGCCGACACCAGAAGCAGCCCCTGCAACTCCAGCGCCCAGCCGCCGTTCTTGGTCAGTGCGAAGAGCTCGCCGGCATGTACGAGCAGGATCGCCACCAGCATGTTGATTGCAACGACCAGTGCAGCCGGTCTCGTCCAGATTCCCAAAAGCATGAGCAGTGGCGCGACGACCTCACCGACATAGACCAGATAACCGAAGGCAGCGGGAAAGCCAGCCTTGGCCACCAGGCCAGTAATGAATCCGACGCCGCCAAAGATCTTTGCCACGCCGTGGAAAAGTATCAGGATCGCAAGCGTTGCGCGGAGCAAAAGTTTTGCAAAATCTTCTGAAACGCCGCCAGACTGATATTTGTATGCGTTGTACATGCCACCTCCATTTTTATTGTTGCCGACCCAATTGGGCCAGCGGTGTTTTTCATTGCCGCGTTATTTTAGATGCAACAACGAGGTGGATGGTTCTTCAAGTTCGCCACCGCACCTGGATTATTGCGAAGGTCCAACAGTTCCTGTGGCGACAGTTTGAATTAGCTTGTGTGGGAAGCGGGAGATTAGCCCACAAGCAGAGGCAGGACGATCAGTCCCCAAGTGAGCGCTGCGAGCACGCATGCAAGAAATACGGCGGCGCTGCCAAAGTCCTTGGCATTCTTCGACAACGGATGATGCTCGAACGAGATGCGGTCTACCACCGCTTCGATGGCGGAATTGATCAGTTCAACGATCAGTACAAAGATCAGTACCCCGATCAGTGCCAGTTTTTCCAGTGCCGAGAACGGGAGCATCAACGCAAGCACGACCGCCGGCAGAACCAGCATGAGCTCCTGCCGGAACGCATGTTCCGTCCGCCAGGCTGTCCTGAGTCCCTGCATGGAATAGAAAAAAGCGGCGTAAATTCGCTTTACGCCGCTTTTGCTTTTGAATTCACTGACTTGTGACTGGTGCTGATTCATCGTCGCTCTTTATACATCTCGCGGAACGTCTTGCCCGAGGGCGCAGGCATGTCGCGGTAGTCGGTCCAACCGCCGGCACCAGGCAATTTCGAAATCGTCTTCTTGCCGCCAGCCATCATGCGCAGGAAGCGTACACCGATTTTCGTTGCCAGTCGATACAAGGCTGGCCGCTTGGCAAAGAACGCCCACACCGTCAGGCCGATTCTTTCGGCCGCCGGGCGCAAATCCATGTCCACCTGCTTCTCGCGCAGCTTGCGCAGCAAATCAGGCAACGGAATCTTGACCGGACACACCACATGGCATTCGCCGCACAGGGTGGATGCCTGGGGCAAGTCGAGTGCATTTTCAATCCCCGCATACGAGGGCGTGAGCACGCTGCCCATCGGGCCAGGATATACCCAGCCATAGCTGTGGCCGCCGATCTTCTGGTACACGGGGCAATGGTTCATGCAGGCGCCGCAACGGATGCAACGCAGCATTTCCTGGAACTCCGAACCGATCAGGCCGGTACGCCCGCCGTCAACCAGCACGAAATACATGTGCTCGGGACCGTCAGCATCTCCTTCCCTTTTGGGGCCGGTCAGCAGCGATACATAGTTGGAGATCGACTGGCCGGTCGCTGAACGCGGCAGCAAGCGCATCACGGTGGCGAAATCCTCCAGTGTCGGCAGCACCTTTTCGATACCGGTCACCACCACATGGACCTTGGGCGGCAGGATGGTGCACATGCCCTCGTTGCCCTCGTTCGTGACAATGGCAACCGATCCCGTTTCGGCGATGATGAAATTGCCACCGGTGATGCCCATGTCCGCCGACAGGAACTGCGGCCGGAGCATCTCGCGCGCCTCGCGCGTCATCTGCGGAATATCCGTCAGGCGCGGCCGCTGGTGCACGCGCGCGAACAGGTCCGAAATCTCTTCCTTATCCTTGTGCACCACAGGCGCAATGATGTGCGACGGCGCCTCGTTGTTATTGATCTGCAGGATGTATTCGCCGAGATCGGTTTCGATCGGCTGCACGCCAGCGGCTTCGAGCGCGCGGTTGAGCGCCATTTCCTCCGACACCATCGACTTCGATTTCGTCGCTTTCTTCACGCCGTGCTTCTTGGCGATTTCGACCACCAGCCGCGACGCTTCTTCCGCGCTTTCCGCAAACAGAACGGTCGCGCCCTGGCTGGTCGCCTTCTTCTCGAAGGTTTCGAGCCAGACGTCGAGGTTCTCAATGGCGCGCATACGGCGCTCGATGGCCGCATCGCGCGTGCCCTCGAAGTCGTCAAGTTCCGTGATCGCGGAGGCGCGGCCGCTGACAAACTTCGTCGAGAGCTTTTTCAGGTTCTGCTGCAGGCGCTGGTCCGCCAGCTTCTGGCCGGCACGCGCCTTGAAGTGCATCGACTGGACTTGCATCAGATATCTCCCGCCAGTACTTGTGCGACATGCAGCACGCGCGTCTTGTCGTCGCCGGTGCGGCGCAGTCGCCCTTCGATGTTCAACATGCAGCCGAGGTCGCCAAGCACCACCGCATCAGCGCCGGAATCGTGGATGTTGGCGCATTTCTCATCGACGATGGCCGACGAAATGTCGCCGTACTTGAGCGAGAAGGATCCGCCGAAGCCGCAGCACTGGCGGCTGTCCTTCATTTCGGTGACCTCGACCCCGGCCTTGTCCAGCAGTTCGCGCGGTTGCTTCTGTACGCCAAGCTCGCGCAGGCCGCAGCAGGAATCGTGATACGTCACCTTGCCGACCGCAGCACCCTTGCCTTCGCCCGGCAGCTTGTCGAGCTTCGCCACGTTCTGCAGGAAGTCGGTCAGTTCATACACACGGGGCGCAAGCCGCTGCATGCGCGCGAGCCAAGCGGGGTGGTCCGAGAACAGGTCGACATAGTGGGTCTTTACATTGCCGCCGCATGAGCCAGACGGGATCACGACGTAATCAAAATCCTCGAATTCCTCGACAAATTTTTCAGCGAGTGCACGTGCGGCCTTGCGGTCACCGGAGCTGTATGCAGGCTGGCCGCAGCAGGTTTGCTGCTCCGGTACGATTACTTCACAGCCAGCTGCTTCCAGCAACTTCAGGGTGGAAAAACCGATTTCCGGCCTCATTGTGTCAATCAGGCAGGTTACTAATAATCCGACACGCATGGTGCTGTCTCCTCAATCCAGATGCTCGCCATTATGCGGTTCGCGCTCTGGAAAAATGCGTCGCCCTCGGATGAAATAATTTAGAGTCTTCGCCCAAATTTTTTCCGCACGCCTTTTTCATTTTTTCACAATGTGATATAACGTGCATATTGCAACGCACCAATCACCCCATGAAAACTGAACAACCCTCCTCGAACAGCCAGATTTCGATTCAGGTCATTGAGCGCATGATTTCCCTGTTGGACGCGCTCGCCCAGTATCCCGATCCCGTGAGTTTGAAGGAGTTGTCCACAGTCACCGGCCTGCATCCCTCGACGGCCCATCGGATCCTCAATGACATGGTGGCGAAACGCTTCGTGGACCGTGCCGATGCCGGCTCTTACCGACTTGGCATGCGACTGCTGGAGTTGGGCAATATCGTCAAGAGCCGCCTGAATGTCCGCGAAGCCGCACTCGATTTCATGCGTGCCCTGCATCGCAAAACGCAGCAAACGATCAACTTGTCTGTTAGACAAGGAGACGAGATCGTCTACATCGATCGCTCATTTTCGGAAAGATCCGGCATGCAGGTTGTGCGCGCTATCGGCGGACGTGCTCCGCTGCATCTGACCTCTACCGGCAAACTGTTCCTGTCGGTCGACGATCCAAAGCAGGTGCGCGCCTATGCGACGCGCACGGGACTCGCCGGACACAACAAGAATTCCATTACTGATCTCGCAAAGCTGGAGCGTGAACTCAGCCTCGTCCGCGCGCGCGGTTATGCGCGTGACAATGAAGAGCTGGAACTGGGAGTGCGGTGCATGGCCGCGGGAATCCACGACGATTCCGGCAAACTGATCGCAGGACTGTCGATCTCTGCGCCAGCAGACCGCTTGCAGGAGGAATGGGTCGACGATCTCGTTAGCACCGCCAACCAGATCTCGGCCGTGCTGGGCTATGTCCCGGAAAGTGCGGCTGCCTGACACTGTAGAGTTGCAGGAACAGGTACGCCCGATGGACAGTTAAACAGGGGCGTTTGCCCCTGTTCTTATTTGCACTCTTGTTCGCACCAGATCACTGGTGCAACCACACACGCATCAGCGACAGCAGCTTCGCCACGTCCACCGGCTTGGTAATGTAGTCGGAAGCGCCGGCTGCAAGGCACTTGTCACGGTCGCCCTTCATCGCCTTTGCGGTCAGCGTGATGATCGGCAGTGACTTGAACTTCGGAATTTGCCGAATCGCGCGCATCGTGTCGTAGCCGTCCATCTCCGGCATCATGATGTCCATCAGGACGATTTCGATGGTGGGATCTTTCTCCAGCACCTCGATCCCATCCTTGCCATTTTCGGCAAACAGCACCTTCATCTGCTGCCGTTCAAGCACCGAACTCAACGCAAAGATATTGCGCAGGTCGTCATCGACGATCAGGACTTTGCGGCCGGCCAGGCAACTATCCATTGCCTGCAGGTCCGCGAGCATGCGTCGCTGCAGCTCCGGCAGTCCGGTCGGTGACCGATGCAGGAACAAGGCGGTAGCGTCGAGCAGCCTTTCCGGCGAGCGGGCGTCCTTGAGCACGATCGTCTTTGCAATGCGCTTCAAGCGCGTCACTTCCTTCCGGCTCAGGTCGCGAGCGGTGTATACCACCACAGGCACGTCGCGCAGCATTGCGTCGTCGCCGATACGGTCGAGCAGCTCGAAGCCGCAGGTATCCGGCAGGCTCAGGTCGAGTACCACGCAATCGAAATGGTTTTCCTGGAGCGCATTCCATGCCTCGGTTCCGGTGCCGACGGCCACGATCTGCACGTCCGCCGCGCCGATCAGGTCCACGATCGCCGTACGCTGCGTCGGGTCATCGTCCACGACCAACAGGCTGCGCTTGCCACGCAACAGGAACTGCTGCATGCGCGCGAACTCTTCATGCAGGCGCTCCCGGTCCACCGGCTTGTGCAGGTACGAAATCGCCCCCTGACGCAGCGCGCGCTCCCGCTCCTTCACACTGGTCATCACATGTACCGGAATATGCCGCGTGGCCGGGTCGCGCTTGAGACGATCAAGCACGGTAAAACCGTCGATATCCGGCAGATCAATGTCAACCAGAATGGCCACCGGCAGGTAGTCACGCGCCAAGGTCAGGGCTGAGCTACCCTGATGCGTGACAATCCCTTTGAAGTTCTTCTCGCGCGCATATTCCAGCAGCACGTTTGCCAGTTCCGCATCGTCTTCCACGATCAGTACTGCGGGATCGCCGGGGGCCACGAGCTCCCGGTCGTCAGACGGAGATTCATACGGCGTAATACTGGATTCCACACGCAAGTGCGAGAGGCGTGCAGTCTCCACGACACGCGCATCCGGATAAGGCGCCTGCGCTGTCATGACGACACTTGGCGACGGAAGTGGTGGCGCTTCATCGCGAGCCAGTCCCGCCCGGTTATACGGCAGGTACAGCGTAAAGGTGCTGCCGACACCGACCGCACTTTCGACGCGGATTTCGCCACTCAACAGGCGCGCCAGTTCGCGGCTGATCGACAGGCCCAGCCCGGTGCCGCCGTACTTGCGCGCGGTGCTGCCGTCGGCCTGCTGGAACGCCTCGAAGATCAGTTGCAGCTTGTCGGCAGGAATGCCCACGCCGGTATCGGTCACCGAGAATGCCAGCACCGCATCGGCGCCGGCCAGGCTCGGATGATCCGGCGTCCAGCCGCTCTGGGCGATGCCGATCTTCATCGACACCGTGCCATGGTTGGTGAACTTGAACGCGTTCGACAGCAGGTTCTTCAGGATCTGCTGCAAGCGTGTGGTGTCGGTGCGCAATGACGGCGGCAGGCTGCGGTCGAGCTCGATCGAGAAGTCGATTCTCTTCGCCTCGGCCATGTGCCTGAACGTGCGCTCCACATAGGCGCGCAGCGTCTCGAAGCGGTATTCGCTCACTTCCAGCGTCACCGTGCCGGACTCGATCTTCGACAGGTCGAGAATGTCGTTAATCAAGGTCAACAGATCGCTGCCGGAACCGTAGATCGTTTTCGCAAATTCGACCTGCGTATCGGTCAGGTTGCCTTCCGGGTTGTCACTCAGTTGCTGTGCGAGGATCAACAAGCTGTTCAACGGCGTGCGCAATTCATGCGACATGTTTGCCAGGAACTCGGACTTGTACTTCGACGACAAGGTCAGCTGCGTCGCCTTTTCTTCCAGCGCGCGTTTCGCCTGTTCCACTTCGCGGTTCTTGCGTTCCACCTCGATGTTCTGGTCGGAAAGCAATCTTGCCTTGTCCGCCAGTTCCTGGTTGGTCTGCTGCAACTCCTGCGCGAGCGACTGCGACTGCGTCAGCAGGCTTTCGGTGCGGCTGTTCGCTTCGATCGTGTTCAGCACCACGCCGATCGATTCCATCAGCTGGTCGAGGAACGACAAATGCGTCTCTGTGAAGCGGTCCAGCGACGCGATCTCGATCACTGCCTTCACCTGCTGTTCGAACAGGATCGGCAGCACGACGATGTTGGTCGGCGGCGCGGCGCCCAGCCCGGACGACACCTTGATGTAGTCGCGCGGCACGTTGGTGAGCCAGATCCGCTGTTTTTCCAGTGCGCACTGGCCGACCAGCCCTTCGCCGGGCGCAAACGCGTTCGGCACCTTGTTGCTGGTGCGGTAACCATAGGACGCGATCATGCGCAGCCGCGCTTCCGGCTCTGCTGCATCCATCATGTAGAACACGCCATGGTGCGCCGACACCAAGGGTGCCAGTTCCGACAGGATCAGGGTGGTCACCGCCGACAGGTCGCGCTGCCCCTGCAGCAGGCGCGTGAAGCGCGCGAGGTTGGTCTTGAGCCAGTCCTGCTGCGCATTCTTTTGCGTGGTTTCCTTCAGGTTGCGGATCATCTCGTTGATGTTGTCCTTCAGGTCCGCCACCTCGCCGCGCGCTTCCACCTGGATCGAGCGTGACAGGTCGCCGCGCGTCACCGCCGTCGCCACTTCGGCAATCGCGCGCACCTGCGTGGTCAGGTTCGCCGCCAGCTGGTTCACGTTCTCGGTCAAATCCTTCCAGGTACCAGCCGCGCCTGGCACCGATGCCTGGCCGCCCAGTTTGCCTTCCACGCCCACTTCGCGCGCGACCGTGATCGCCTGTTCCGCGAACACCGCCAGCGTGTCGGTCATTTCGTTGATGGTGTTGGCCAGCGCCGCGATCTCGCCGCGCGCGGCCACCGTCAGCTTCTTCTTCAGGTCACCGTTCGCGACCGCGGTCACCACGCCGGCAATGCCGCGCACCTGCGCGGTCAGGTTCGCCGCCATGAAGTTCACGTTGTCGGTCAGGTCCTTCCAGGTGCCGGCGGCACCCTCGACCTGCGCCTGGCCGCCGAGCTTGCCTTCGGTGCCCACTTCGCGCGCCACGCGCGTCACCTCCGACGCAAACGACGACAGCTGGTCCACCATCACGTTGATCGTGTCCTTCAGCTCCAGAATCTCGCCCTTGACGTCCACGGTGATCTTCTTCGACAGGTCACCGCGCGCCACCGCCGTGGTGACCTCCGCGATGTTACGCACCTGCGCAGTAAGGTTCGACGCCATGAAGTTCACGTTGTCGGTGAGGTCCTTCCATGTACCACCCACGCCGGGCACGTTTGCCTGCCCGCCAAGGCGACCTTCGGTACCCACCTCGCGCGCGACGCGCGTCACCTCCGATGCAAACGAACGCAGCTGGTCCACCATGGTGTTGATCGTGTCTTTCAGCTGCAGGATCTCGCCGCGCACGTCCACCGTGATCTTCTTGGACAGGTCGCCGTTCGCCACCGCGGTGGTCACTTCCGCGATGTTGCGCACTTGGCCCGTGAGGTTCGATGCCATGAAGTTCACGTTGTCGGTCAGGTCTTTCCAGGTGCCGCCGACGCCCTTCACTTCGGCCTGTCCGCCGAGTTTACCTTCCGTACCTACCTCGCGCGCCACGCGCGTTACTTCGGAGGCAAAGGAGTTCAACTGGTCCACCATCACGTTGATGGTGTCCTTCAGTTCCAGGATCTCGCCCTTCACGTCCACCGTGATCTTCTTCGACAGGTCGCCGTTTGCCACCGCGGTTGTCACCTCCGCGATGTTGCGCACCTGCGCAGTCAGGTTCGACGCCATGAAGTTCACGTTGTCGGTCAAGTCTTTCCAGGTTCCGCCGACGCCCGGCACGTAAGCTTGACCACCGAGCTTGCCTTCGGTACCCACTTCGCGCGCCACGCGCGTCACTTCGGACGCGAAGGAGCGCAGCTGGTCCACCATCGTGTTAATCGTGTCCTTCAGCTGCAGGATCTCGCCGCGCACGTCCACCGTGATCTTCTTCGACAGGTCGCCGTTCGCTACGGCGGTGGTCACGTCCGCGATGTTGCGCACCTGTGAAGTCAGGTTGCCCGCCATCGAGTTCACCGAATCAGTCAGATCCTTCCAAGTGCCGGCAACGCCCGGCACGTACGCCTGGCCGCCGAGCTTGCCTTCGGTGCCCACTTCACGCGCCACGCGCGTCACTTCCGATGCAAACGAGGAGAGCTGGTCCACCATGGTGTTGGCCGTCGATGCAGCTCGGAGGAATTGCCCCTTCAGGGGGCGGCCATCCACGTCCAGCGCCATGGTCTGCGAAAGGTCGCCTTTGGCCACGGCACCGATCACGCGTGCCATTTCTGTCGTCGGCCGCACGAGATCGTCGATCAATGTATTGACCGACTTGACGATTGTCGCCCAGCCGCCGGTTACGCTGGTCACTGTCGCACGTTGCGTAAGGTGCCCTTCCCGCCCGACGACCTGACTGACTTCCGTGATCTCGCTCGTCAGCTGTTCGCTGGCCTCCATGATGTCATTCAGCGTGTCGGCGATCTTGCCGGCCAGCCCTGTCCAGTCAGATGGCAATCTGGAAGAGAAATCGCCTTTCTTCAAGGCCGTCAGCACGCCGAGCAGCAGCTTGGCGTCCAGCTCGTCCTCCATCCTTGTCCTGGTATCCATCGCGGTTATCCCTCCTGCTATCTTTTAAGTATTCTTTACAGCCTGTTTAAGAGCCTGCTGCGTGCCCACTGTCACCTTCCGACGGCCGTTGCACCTTACGTACGGTAGGCATTCGTTAAAGATTTGTTATTCAACTGATTGCGACAATCTGGAATGCTCGTTCTCGCGCGGGCGCGCAAGATCGGAAAAGCGGCTGTACTCCGTGCAGATTCGAATCGTTTTATCCGGTCGAGAAAAGGCGCGAAGCACGACTGCAGCAGCCGGGCTCTCCAGAGGTGCTTATATTTCCTTCAAGAAAAGGAACAGCGTATTGTGGTCTAAACGGTGATTCGGAACAATCCGAAAATATTGCCGCTCAGCAGCTCCAGACCTGACTATTGAGATTTATCAAACGATGGCGACATCAGCGATCGGGGATTAATTCAATTCCTGCTTAGCCCAGTTCGTTGACCTTGTCGGTGCGCAGCTCTTTTCGGCGCTTGGCGGGAGGCGGCCGCTTTAAAGACGGCTTCCCGGTGCCGGAGGCATT
The DNA here is from genome assembly GCF_054780595.1 of Noviherbaspirillum agri. Lineage (NCBI taxonomy): Bacteria > Pseudomonadati > Pseudomonadota > Betaproteobacteria > Burkholderiales > Oxalobacteraceae > Noviherbaspirillum > Noviherbaspirillum agri. The sequence continues at coordinate 142,903 of NZ_BAAGWA010000004.1, read as the reverse complement.
TTTCGTAATGACATTCACCGGTGAAGACGCTGCAGAAGCGGTTTCCCGGTCAATGTTGGCGGAAGCCGGTGTGAGGTTGAGGGGAATGGATACCGTCAGCGTAGTCCCTGTCTCAGGCGACGTCTCGATAGCCATTTCACCACCCAAGGTGCTGATACGCTCCTTGATCCCGACCAGCCCGAAGGAATTGGCCTTCCTGCGGCACCCCGGGAAGATGCCGATGCCGTTATCGGCAACCCGCATGAAAAGGCGGTCGCCCCTGTCGTAGAGTTCGATTTTTGCCTTCGTCGCGCGCGCATGCCTGAACACATTGTTCAGGGACTCCTGCAGGATACGGAACAGCGCCGTGGCACGGCCATCGTCCATCGCAAGTTCACGGTCCGGCATGTCGAGTTCGCAGGCGATGCTGGTTCGACGCTGAAACTCCTTCACCTGCCACTCGATTGCGGCATTCAGGCCAAGATCAAGAACTGTCGGACGCAGATTGTTAATGATGGCCCGCATTGCCTTCATCGTGCTGTCGATCTGGTCCAGCACCGCATGCACCTTCTTGTTCAGCTTGGGATGCGTGGCGCCGGTTCGTGCATGCAGCATGGCGATATCGATTCGCAAGGCGAGCAGGTTCTGGCCAAGTTCGTCGTGAATCTCGCGCGCGATCCGCTTGCGCTCGTCTTCCTTGATCCGTTCCTGGTAACTGGCCAGCTCACGCAGTTCTTCCTGCGACTGTCGCAGCGCTGCCTCTGCCTGTTCGCGCTCATAGATATGCGCAAGATCCTGCTTGCGCTGTTCCTGCAAATCGCTATTGAGCTGCTCCAGCTCCTGCTTCTGGTGCTGAAGCTGCAGGTTCTTCTTTGCCAGCTCGACGAACACTGCGACTTTCGTCTGCAGAATCTGCGGGATGATCGGGGTGAAAAGATAATCGACCGCCCCTCTCTGATAGCCTTTGAGGCGATGCATTTCGTCCGCGTAATGTGCGGTGACAAAAATAATCGGTACGGATGCGGAGCGGGGATGGGAATGGATCGCTTCTGCTGTTTCGAACCCATCCATCCCCGGCATGCTGACGTCCAGCAGAATGACGGCGAAGTCGTGCATCAACACCCGCCGCAACGCCTCCTCACCGGAGCGTGCCGTAATCACCTCATAGCCGTTTCGCTCTGGCAGCAGGCTGGCCAAGGCCAGCAGACTCGCTGCATCGTCGTTGACAAGGAGGACTTTAGGCGTAAACACGGCTTATAGAACGGGTTATGGAACTGGTTGTGGAACGCGCTTCAAACAGAAGCGGTCTTCAAGAACCCGCGCAGCGTACATCACACTACGACGAATCCGGTCTTCAAGGCCGCTTATCGAATAAGGTCAGCAAATACTTTCACTCCACACCTGCCACTGGCAATCGGTGCACGGCGATCATCCGAATGCTGCGTGTAGATATGCCATCTCGCAAGACCGCAGGCAAGCAGTAGGAAGTTCAATGTAACATAGAAACCCGACAACGGCGAAGCGAGAACGCCTCGCTACACAGATACGATGAGGAATACAACGGTTACTGCAGCAACTTGTGCAAAGGGCAATTAATCAGATAACCGATACAATCGCGCGAAGCGGCTAACCCTGGTGCGAAGCGGTTCGCGTCAACGCCTGCGGCCCGGAGATTTCAAGCCACTTGCGAATACGGCCTGCATCGGCAAGACGGGAATACTTGCCTTTGGAATCAAGAAACACCATGACAACCGAACGGCCATCGATGCGCGCCTGCATGACCAAACAGCGCCCTGCCTCATTAATATATCCAGTCTTCTGCAGCCCGATATCCCAGTTGGGATTCTTCACGAGCCTGTTGGAATTCATGTAGTTCAGCTTGTAGCGACCCGTGCTTACCGCATAGCCGGGATCCGTCGAAAACTCCCGGATGATCGGATGCTGATATGCAGCCACGACAAGCTTGGCCAAGTCGCGTGCGCTTGCGACGTTACGACTGGACAGCCCTGTGGAATCGACGAAATGCGTATCGCCCATGCCGAGCATTTTCGCTTTCGCATTCATTGCGGCGACAAAGGCGGGCAAGCCGCCGGGAAAGTGTCTGCCAAGCGCCGATGCTGCGCGGTTCTCCGAGCTCATCAGTGCGATATGCAGCATATCGCCGCGCGTCATCTGCGCACCGACGCGCAAGCGCGAGCTGCTGTTCCGCTCGCGGTCGATATCGTCTGCGGTCACCTCAAGCACTTCATCCATGTTCTGGCGCGCTTCTATCACGACCAGCGCCGTCATCAGCTTCGTCAGCGATGCGATCGGCAAGGCGACATTGGAATTCTTGTCGAACAAAACTTGTGCTGTGTTCTGGTCAATGACGAACGCGGCATTCGACTTCAATTCAAGTGGATCGCGCTTCAAATGCAGTCCGGCGAGATCTCCGGCTGTGGCTGGTGCCGGCACCACGGGCGTGGAAGGCGAAAATGCGACACGCTCGTAGGAGGACTGGCGCTTGCCGCGCACAGCGACTTTCTTCGCAGCGTTGCTGCGAGATGCGGTGGAGGTTTTCGATCTGGACTTGGCCGTACGCGTCGACGCTTCGACTTTGCGCTTTGCTGCCGACTTCTTGACGTGTTGCTTCTTGGTGGATGCCTTGACGGGAGTGGCTGCCTGCACCGGTGCCGCCGGAATGCCGGTAGACAGTACACACAGCGAAACGATGATCCTCAGCGCGGACTTTAACATCTGCACTCCCCCCTTATTCTTGCAGGCCGTCATTATATCTTGCAGTCTAGCAAAATAGTGAAATTCAGCAAGCGAATTAAGCAGTTAGCGCAGGCAATTAAACGATTTTCTTATCAATAATTGAGGGGCCGCAAACGTCTATCCTTCGTGCAACGAAGGATAGACGGCAGGATGCTCTTTGGATACGCGCTTGTCAGATCACGTCCGCAATTGCACGGCCGAGATCAACTGTGCCTGCGGTTCCGCCCATGTCGGCCGTGAGTGGCGCATGTTTGGGTCCTGCTTCAAGTACTTTTTCAATGGCACGCAGGACCGCTGCACCAGCCTCGGCATAACCAAGGTGCTCAAGCATCATTGCGCCGCACCAGATCTGCCCGATCGGATTGGCAATGCCCTTGCCCGCGATATCGGGGGCCGAGCCGTGCACCGGCTCAAACAAGGAGGGGTACAGACGTTCCGGGTTGATATTGGCAGAAGGAGCAATGGCAATGGTGCCGGTACATGCCGGCCCGAGATCGGACAGGATATCGCCGAACAGGTTGGATGCGACGACGACATCAAATCGATCCGGATTGCGCACGAAATGCGCCGTCAGGATATCGATGTGGTACTTGTCCCACCTCACATCAGGATAGGACAGTGCCATGTTCTCGACGCGCTCGTCCCAGTAAGGCATCGTGATCGAAATCCCGTTCGACTTGGTCGCGGAAGTCAGGTGTTTTTTCGGACGGCGTTGCGCCAACTCGAAGGCGAACTTCAGGATACGGTCGACTCCCCTGCGTGAAAACACGCTTTCCTGGAAGACGACCTCGTGGTCCGTTCCTTCATACATCTTGCCGCCGACGGAAGAATATTCGCCTTCCGTATTTTCACGCACGACGTAGAAGTCGATATCCCCCGGCTTGCGGTTTGCGAGTGGCGACGGCACGCCTGGCATCAAGCGGCAAGGACGCAGGTTGACGTACTGGTCAAACTCGCGCCGGAACTTCAACAGCGAGCCCCACAGGGAAATGTGGTCGGGAACGGTATCCGGCCAACCGACCGCACCGAAGAAGATCGCATCATGTCCGCCGATCTGGTCCTTCCAATCATCCGGCATCATTTGCCCGTGCTTGGCATAGTAGTCACATGATGCGAAATCGAAATGATCCCATTTCAGGTCGATGCCAAATTTGCGTGCTGCTGCGTCGAGCACGCGCAATCCTTCCGGCACGACTTCCTTGCCGATTCCGTCGCCGGCAATCACGGCGATCTTATGCGTAGTCATGGTAAATCCTTGATGTAATTTGGAACCGGCGCGCCACGGCACGCCGGATTGAAGAAGGGAATTAGCGCAAAGCGCCGAATTTCGGCTTAGTCGAGAAACTTCGTAAATGCAGAGATCGGCTCACGCTCGGTGACAAGCGTGTTTTCGACTTTGCCAGGATCGGCAAAGCCGAGCGACATGCCGCATACCACCATCTCGTTTTCAGGAAGTTGCAACACTGCGCTGATGATCTTGTGGTACTGTGTAAATGCAGCCTGCGGACAGGTATCGAGACCACGTCCGCGTGCGGCGATCATGATGTTCTGCAGGAACATGCCATAGTCCAGCCATGACCCTTGCTGCATGATGCGGTCGATCGTGAAGATCATGCCCACCGGCGCATCGAAGAATCGATAGTTGCGTCCGTGCTGCGCATGCATGCCAGCCTTGTTGTCACGTGTCAGACCGAGCAAGGCATACAGATCCCAGCCAACCTTGCGGCGCCGATCAATATAGGGCGACACCCATTCGACCGGGTAGTAATGGTACTCCTCGGCGTGCTGTCTTCCGAGCTCGGGATCGTTATGGGCCCGCAGCACTTCCGCCGACAGCCTTTCCTTTGTTGCGCCGGTCAGCACATAGACTTTCCATGGCTGGGTATTCGTGCCGGAAGGCGCACGCGACGCAACCTCCAGAATCGCCTCGATGTCCTCGCGTGCTACCGGGTCCGGCAGAAAGGCGCGAATCGAACGGCGCGAGTTGATCGCCGCGTCGACAATTTTCTGTTCTTGTGTCTCGATCATGATTATTTGATTTCTATAGTTTGCAAAACAGCACGCATGTTTTCAGGGATGGCGCTCGGCCTGCGCGATTCGCGGTCGACATAGACGTGCACGAAATGCCCTTGGGCGGAGGCACTCTCTTCATCTTCGCGAAAGATCCCGACTTCATAACGAACGCTCGAATTCCCGAGTTTCGCCACGCGCAGACCCGCCGTGACCTTCTCAGGAAAAGCAACCGAAGCAAAATAATTGCATTGCGTCTCGATTACCAACCCGATCACCGGGCTGTGTTCGATGTCGAGAACGTCATTGGCAATCAAAAATTCGTTCACCACCGTATCGAACCAGCTGTAATAGACCACGTTGTTCACGTGTCCATATACGTCGTTATCCATCCATCGCGTGGTGATGGTGTGGAAATGTCTGTAATCACTCCGTTTGTTTGCTTGCGCTCGCATGAATCACTTTCTCACTACAAGTGCTACACCAATAACGGCCAGCATCATGCCGGCCATGCCGATGATGCTGAACGCCTCCCCAAACATGACCCACGCCATGACCGCAGTCGTCGGCGGCGTCAGATAAAGCAGACTGGCAACCTGCGTTGCGGCGCTCTTGCGAATCAGCGCAAATAGCAGGAAGATCGCGCCGATCGACAGTGCCAGCACCGCCCAAAGCAATGCACCGATGAAATTCGCCGTCCATTGCACATTCGTGACAGCTGGCGTCAGACCCTCGAACAACACTGCAAACGGCAAGACCACGACAAATGACGCTGCAAACTGGATGATCGTCCCCGTCCGCAAGTCGAACGCCGGGCAGTATCGCTTCTGGTACAACGTGCCGATGGTGATGGACAACAGTGCAAAGATACACAGCGCAACGCTCTGCCATGATAAGCCGCTCAGGGAAATCTTGTTTGCCACCACAAGGCCAACACCACACAATCCGAACACCAATCCAATCCACTGCTGTCTGCGCACCGACTCGCCGATCAGCGGCGCGGCAAAGGCCGTCAGGATAGGTTGGAGCCCGACGATCAGCGCGGCCAAGCCTGCGGGCATGCCGATTTTGATCGCACACCACACGCCACTCAGGTAGCCGGCCTGAACCAGGATGCCCGCGACAGAGATATGCCGTATGTATCCCGTCGGCCATGGCGCACGCATGATGAAGACGAGCGGCAGCAAGACCACGATTACGCCAACGAAGCGGAGCAACAGGAAAGTAAGCGGATCGGCATAAGGCAAGCCGAATTTCGCGACAATGAAGCCGGTGCTCCACAGGAGAACGAAGAAGAACGGCATGGCAGAGATCCACAAGCTTTGTGGCTTGCCACTGATGGTGGAGACAAGAGGCTTCATGCGATTGAGCGAAGTGGCGCGCGACGCGCATAGCTGGAGGCAATCGCGATAGTCTGCACATGGGCGGCGACGGTGTCTTGTATATTCTTGCCGTATCCGCCCGCCATGGTGACTGCAACCGGAAGCCCTCTTGCCTGCGCGTGCTCGAGCACCATGCGGTCTCGCGCGGCGAGGCCCGCTGTCGTCAACTTCAATCGCCCAAGGCGATCCCCTTCATGCGGATCTGCGCCAGCCAGGTAAATAATCAGTTCGGGAGAGAATCTGCCGAACATTTCGGCAAGCACGCCCTTCAACGCGTCAAGGTATGCATCATCCCCTGTCCCATCGGCGAGCGGCACATCCAGGTCGCTGCACTCCTTGGTAAAGGGATAATTATTTGTCGCATGCAGTGACAAGGTGAAGACTGAATCGTCGCGCGCGAGAATTGATGCCGTACCGTTACCCTGATGGACGTCCAGATCCACGATGGCGACGCGCCGAGCACGGCGCTCCGCCTGCATCAAACGCGCGGCGATTGCCGAATCATTGAACACACAGAAGCCCTCGCCCCTGTCTGCATACGCATGATGGGTTCCGCCGGCGAGACTGACTGCGACACCGTCTTCAAGTGCTGCGCGACATGCGGAAATCGTCGCGCCGGCAGAGCGCCGCGAACGCTCGACCATCTGCGCGGACCAGGGAAAACCGATGGACTTCTGCTCTTTTGGAGAAAGCGTTCCGGCCGACACGCGCTCGATGTATTCCGGATGATGTGCGAGGGCGAGGACACCGTCTGTTGTAGAGGGCGCCTCGCAAAGCTCAATGCCAGGAACTGTCCTGACAACCTCCTCCCGCACGAGCCTGTATTTCTGCATCGGGAAGCGATGGCCTTGCGGAAGCGGCAAAACAAAATGATCGCTATAGAAGGCTTTCAAAGGACTCTTGACGATTGACGTTTACGTAAAAGGAAACCGATCGAGTGTAGCACGTCGGATTTTTTCACTCTGAAAACCGACCAATATGAATTGCCATTAAGAAAATATTTGACCTATGTACAGATTTTTGATGCTCCGCAACAAAAATTGTTGACACAACATAATTCCTCCTTAAAATACGCCTCTGTTGCGTTGCACAAAAGTCGCCGGCTTTACGCATCATTTCGACCATCCCTCGCCACAGGAGACGAGCATGTTTACGATTCCAGAACAATTTTCTGCAGCATCCAAGGCCAATATCGAATCTCAGCTCGCGCTGATGACTGCCTTGTCGAACAAGGCATTCGAGAGCGTCGAGAAAATGATCGACCTCAACCTCAACGTTGCCAAGGCATCGCTGGAAGAGTCCACCTCCGCCGCAAAGCAGCTCCTCGCCGCGAAAGATGCACAGGAATGGGTGACGCTGGCTGCAGCCCACGTTCAGCCAAACGCAGAGAAAGCCATCACCTACGGCCGCCATCTCGCAACGATCGCATCGGGCGTACAAGCCGAATTCAGCAAGGCTGCTGAGGCGCAACTCGCAGAAACCAGCCGCAAAGTGCTCGAACTGGTCGAAGAAGTGTCAAAGAACGCTCCGGCAGGATCGGAAAACGCGGTTGCCCTGATGAAGTCGGCAATCGGCAATGCCAACGCCGGCTACGAGCAACTGAGCAAGACCACCAAGCAGGCAGTTGAGGCTCTGGAAGCGAATCTGAACACCGCTGTTAGCCAATTCGCACAGCCGGCAGCCAAGACCAGCGCCCGCGCCGCCAAGAAGTAATCAATACGCGTCAACGTACGCGAAGCGGGTACGTGGGCGCAGGTGCCTCCTCCGGCAACCGCACAAAATGCCGCTTCGGCTTTTTTGATACAGCACAAATTGCAATGCCCCGGTTTCCGGGGCATTTTTTTGTTTACTTCGAATCGAGCCACGCACGCGTTGAACAATCGTCACGCAGGTATCGCTGCACTACCTGCTTCCCTTTGCGATCGCACGCGCCAGGACGATGACCGGGACAAAGGCAATCATCACGATCGTCAATGCCGGCAAGGCAGCTTCACCCAGCCGCTCGTCGGCAGCGAGTTGATGCGTGATCACCGCAAGCGTATCGAAGTTGAACGGCCTTACTGTCAGTGTCGCGGGAAGTTCCTTTACGACATCGACGAATACCAGCAAGCCGGCTGTCACCACACTGCGCCAAAGCAGCGGTGCATGCACGCGCCATAACATCGCACCGAGTCCCAAACCAAGAACCCGCGCACTGGCGTCCATGCTCGGCGTAATCTTGATAAGCCCAGACTGCACGCTCTGGTAGGAAACTGCAAGAAAACGGACAAGATACGCATAAATCAGCGCAATGACGCTGCCGGTCAACGCCAGCCGCAGGCCATGATCTGCGCCCCAGGCATCCAGCCGGGACAAGGGAATGAGGATGCCGACGGCGATCACGGCGCCCGGCACGGCATACCCCATGCTGACAATGCGATTGCATGCCGCCTGCAGCCGGCTCCTGGTCACGCGCGCAGCATAGGCAAGCAGTACGCAGATGGCGACGGCGATCAGTGCCGTAACGCCGGCAAGGACAACACTGTTGCGGAACCAGTCGAAGTACCGCGCGCCTAACGCCACTGCATCCTCGCCCACCATCAGGCGCAGGAGTATCACGATCGGGATCACGAAACCCAGCAGAACAGGCACGAGGCAGAAAAGGGAAGCGCCCCATGCATGCAAGCCCTGCAGCTGTGCCGGTTGCTGCAGCTTGCTGCGACTGCCAACCGCGTAATAGCGCGCGCGCCCCCGGCTTTTCTGCTCGAGCAGCATCAGAATCATGACGGTGACCAGAAGGACCGCCGCAATCTGGGCCGCGGCGGTTCGGTCTGAAAAGGTGTACCAGGACTTATAAATTCCGGTCGTCAGCGTCGGTACGCCGAAGTAGGCAACTGCACCATAGTCGGCGAGCGTCTCCATCAATGCGAGGGCGATTCCCGCCACGGCGGCCGGACGCGCCAACGGCAGGCTCACCTTGAAGAAGGCGCGCCAAGGCTCCAATCCGAGCGTGCGCGCTGCGTCCCACATGCGCGGGCTGCGTTCGAGGAAGGCATTCCGTGCCAGCAAATAGACATACGGATAAAGCACCATGGCAAAGAGAATGCCGGCGCCGCCGACCGAGCGAATCTGCGGAAACCAGTAATCTCCCGCCTGCCAGCCGAAGGCTGCGCGCAGGGCCGTTTGCACGGGGCCGGAGAACTGCAGGAAATCGGTATATGCATACGCAACCACGTACGCCGGCATGGCAAGCGGCAGGACTAGCGCCCACTCGAAGAATCGCTTTCCGGGAAACTGGAACACTGCGACCAGCCATGCGCAGCCAACGCCCCCCGCCCCCGCAAGAACGGCCACGATAACGGCTATATAGAGGCTGTTGAAAATATATTCCGGCAGGACGGTCGCCCACAGGTGGGCAAAGGTGCCGGCTGTCTCCCCGCCGCCGCTTGTCCCGGCAACGAGATTGGAAAGCACGCCAAGGATAGGGACGCCAACCAGTACTGCAACGACAAGCGAAGCAAGCAACAGAGGATGAGCACCGCCAGTCGATACGCGGCGCAACTCGCGGACGAATTTATGCATGAAATCCCGCTAATCCATGTACGGTTTCTTTAAATGAGAATTATAATCAATATCGAATTACGCCAATGCAATTATTCGCCCTATGAACGCCCCACTTCCCCCTCATGGCCACCTTGCTGTTGCATCCATCCGTGTCGGGTATCCTCATGGTCGGGTTATCCACGAGATCGTACATGGCTTGTCGTTCTCGCTGGCGCGCGGCGAGATCGGCTGCCTGCTCGGTCCATCCGGTTGCGGCAAAACGACCGTACTGCGCGCAATTGCAGGATTTGAATCTATTCAGGGCGGGCGGATTACCTTGGGTGGACGCGAGCTAAGCCGCCCCGGTTTCACCGCTGCGCCGGAGACGCGCCAGGTCGGCGTGGTATTTCAAGACTACGCGTTGTTTCCGCATTTATCCGTATGGGACAACATCGGGTTTGGCTTACGCAAGCTGACGGCAACAGAACGCAAGGCCCGCGTCGACAAGCTTCTGTCACTGGTCGGCCTGACTTCGCACGCAAGGCAGTATCCCCATGAGCTGTCTGGCGGCCAGCAGCAACGCGTTGCCCTCGCACGCGCCCTTGCCCCCCGCCCCGATTTGCTGCTTCTCGATGAGCCGTTTTCCAACCTGGATGTCGACCTGCGCGAGCGCCTTGCGCTGGAGGTGCGCGATATCCTCAAGGAGCTGGGTACGACTGCCGTGCTGGTGACGCACGACCAGCATGAAGCTTTTGCGATTGCGGATCACATCGGCGTCATGCAGAACGGCGAGATCGTGCAATGGGACAGCGCCTACAACCTGTACCATCGGCCGACCAACCGCTTCGTCGCCGACTTCATCGGCCAAGGTGTATTCACGCCAGGCACCATTGACTTGGCGACACAGCAGGTCCAGATCGAGCTTGGCACGCTACCGCTATGGCAAGGCGTGGATGTGTGTGCCACCGGACAGAAAGACGTCAGCACTGTCGATGTGCTGTTGCGCGCCGATGATGTCATCCACGACGACACCAGCACGCTGCAGGCGGAAGTCGTGCGCAAGGCATTTCGCGGCGCGGAATTTCTCTACACGCTGAAGCTGCCGAGCGGGCAAAAACTGCTTGCCCTCGTACCATCGCACCACGACCATGCGATTGGCGAGAAAATCGGCATTCGGCTCGGGGCCGATCACGTCGTAACCTTCCCCGCAAATCATTAAGTAGCGATCAGGCCGGCCGGTATTCGGCGTTAAAGCCGTTTAATCCTGCAAGCATCTTGTCGAATGCCACAGCAACCTGCTCGGGATCGCCCTTGACGCCCAGCTCGATGTGACGGCGCGTCGTGGCATCTCCCACGCATGGAAGGCTGAATACCTTCACCAAGGGAAACTCGGCCTCGATCTGTTCCATCAACGGTGTCAGGGTCGATTCCATCATGCCGAACACCAGCACCGCCTTCTCCAGTCGCGGCGCCTTGCGGAACAGGTGCGAATAATACGTATCCAGCGCCCACTCGATCATCGGCCATGCCATGACCGGGAAACCAGGCAGGAAATAATGCGCGCCTTGCTCCCCATGTGCCACGGAAAAGCCGGGGATCTTGTTATACGGATTCGGGATGATTGATGCGCCCTGCGGGAACTCTCCCATCTTCAGGCGCTGCATATACTCCTGCCCTTCAAACATCATCTGGCGCCCCTCGTCGCGCGCCATGTCGGCAATTCTCTCATCGATCTTTGCCTTCGCTTCCGGATGCAGGACAAGCGGCACGCCCATGGCGGCGGCTGCGCACTGTCGCGTATGGTCATCGGGTGTTGCACCGATGCCCCCGCATGAAAACACGATGTCGTTGCTCGCCAGCGTTCGTTTAAGCACACCGGTAATGCGCTCGGGGTCGTCGCCGATATACTCTGCCCAGGAAAGCTGCAGTCCACGCGCAGTCAGCAGCTCAACGACTTTAGGGAAGTGTTTGTCCGCCCGCTTTCCGGAGAGGATTTCGTCGCCAATAATGATGAGTCCGATAGCCATGGGATGAGTGCGATGAGGAAAAGCGCATTATGCCTTAGCCCACGTCGAGCATCGGTGGCCTCAATTGATGTCTTTCAGCGCAGGCGCGAGACGCCTTGCTCCCCGGTATTGCGCCAGTGCTTCCATACAGTAATGCTGGAACCACAGGCCGGAGAAAACAAACACCAGCACATACAGCCAGATTGCGCCCGCTGCCAGCACTGGAAAAAACACGACCGACAACGCACCGCCCAGCCAAAGCAGCGTCGGCGCTGCCCCCATGGCGCCGGCAATGGCACCGATTGCCAGCAACGGCCAGCGATGCAAGCGGACGATCTCCCTGAACTCCTCCCGGCTTGCGTGGTCGGCCAGTGCGTCATACGACATCACCTGATAAGTCAGCCATCCCCAGAGCAGCGGCTGCACGGCAAACGACAGCGGCGGGATCAATGACAAGGGCAGCGTCAGCAGCCAAAGCACGACGAAAACAATGAAGGAATAAGTCGCAACCCAAAGACTGCCTGCCAGGCTGCCTCCCTTCTTGAGTTCCAGTTCGGGATAATGGCGTCGCCCGACATGGCGCACGATGGCCGGCATTGCCATGATTCCGACGAACACCAGCGCCGTGAGGATCATCAGCGGCAGCAGCACCCACATCGCAATCAGTGGCACAAGCACCGTCTTGAGCGCTCCCATGCCGAACCAGCCAAGGATCTCGCCTGCGGTTCTGAAGCCGTCGTTCGCTGCAAAGTACGCATGCAGCCAATCCACCGTCGGCTGCAGTCCCGCCCAAAGCAGCACTCCCCAGAGTGCGACAGAAACGACGAACGGCAGTATCGTCAGCAACAGCATCTTGAAATGCAATTGCGAGAGCACAGCGCGTCCAAATGCAATCAACACCTGCTTCATCAAGCAGCATTCCCTTCTATAAAAGCGACAATTCTTTTTGTTGCCGAATTAAATCGTCTGCCCCTCACGCCATAGCGGCAAGACAATATCATGAGTTTCGAAGCGATCATGCCCGATAAACAGCCGGCTCGGGGGCGGATGGCGGCCGCATCAACTGCTACAATCGCCCATCGTTCATCCAACAACAAAGGAAAAACATGTCCACCATCATGACGGCCTCCGGCCTGCAATATGAAGATATTACCGTCGGCTCCGGCGACGAAGCCAAAGCCGGCCAGCATGTGACGGTGCACTACACCGGCTGGCTGCAGAATCCCGACGGCAGCGCCGGCCGCAAGTTCGATTCGAGCAAGGACCGCAATGATCCGTTCGACTTCCCGCTCGGCGCCGGTCACGTAATCAAGGGCTGGGACGAAGGCGTGCAAGGAATGAAAGTCGGCGGCGTTCGCAAGCTGATCATTCCCTCATCCCTCGGTTACGGTGCACGCGGTGCCGGCGGCGTCATTCCGCCAAATGCCACCCTGATTTTCGAGGTGGAGCTTCTGGGCGTTTAATCGCCCTTTCCTCTCAGCGAGCCTGAAGCTGGCGTTCGAACGGTCCGACAGGTTCTGTTCGGGCGCCTTGCCTGGCTGAGAATGTCGCGGCGCGCAGCCGGACATAGGGCATTTGCGCAATGTATACGTACCGGCCAAGGCGCGGCCGGCAGCCGGGTTCTGGGTTCATGGATTTGAAGAAATTACTTCTTGGTTGCGCCTGCGTGGCGGCATTGTTTTCCGTCAGCGGGTGTGTTGCCGTCACAGTCGCATCGACTGCTGTCACTGTCGCCAGCACCGCTGTCAGTGTCGGGTTGACTGCCGGCTCCGTTGCGGTCGGCGCCGCGACAACCGTCGCCAAGGGTGCGGTCATCGTTGGAGATGCCGTCATCGGTGATGACGACGACGCTGACGATTGAAGCGGCTCGCATAGCGGCAAGCCGCCAAAGCAGACATCAGACAGACATCAGACAGACATCAGGCTGACATCAAGGCCAGCAGTACCAGCTTCTCGAACTCGGGGGCAAAACGGTTGATGATTTCCTGCGGATCGGATGCAATCGCGCTGTCGGTCACCAAGCCAAACTGGACGCCTCCGTTATAGCTCAATATCGAAACGCCTACGCCGATATCGCCTGACTGAGGCACCCAGAACATGATCTGGTCAAGCTGGCTGCCTGCCAGATACAGGGGTGACTGCGGCCCCGGCACATTGCTCATGACGGCAGTTGCCTTCTTCGTAAAGAAATTCTGGACTTCGTTCTGCAACTGTTTCGGCGTCGCCCCCAATACGCCAAGCAAAGTCATCGCCACAATTGCCTGGTACCCGCCCTTGAGCTCATCCATCCGGCGCTTCACTTCGGTGAGTCGCCTGATCGGGTCTTCGATGCCGATGGGCAAAACAAGCGGCACAAGCCCGAACGCATTCCCGAGTTTTTTCTCTTCCCCCGCTTTGCGCAGGTTAACCGGCACCATCACACGCAGCTCGCTGGCGGATGGCACCACGTCGCCCTTGGTACGCAGATAGGCACCAATAGCGCCGGCAACACTCGCCATCAGCACATCGTTCACGGAACTGCCGAGCGCCTTGCCGATGACCTTGACTTCATCGAGCGGCAGCGGCTCGCTCCATGCAACATGCTTGGCACCATTGGGCTTGCCTTTGAGGCGCGTTCGGGAATCCTCCTGCATTGCCAGCAGCTTGATCGCGTCCAGCGTAAACCTGCCCGCCATGTCACCCATGCGCGATACCCGTGCCACAAGCCTGTTGGAATCCGCGACCATCCACAGGTACTTGGTCCAGATGTTTGTGGAAAGATTAATTGCGGTGATCGTGCTCTTGGTGACCGGCTGCATCAGCTGCAACCAGGGATTGTCCTCATCAAAGGTAATCGGCACGCGTGGAGCATCGCCCTCCGACGCGATTCCCTCGTCCCCGGTCTCGGTGCGGTCGAACATGGAGAGCAGCACGCCGACCAGCGCAATGCCATCGGCAATGCAGTGATGGATGCGAACGATCAGCGCCTGCCGGATCTTGCCGTCCTCGCCGATGCAATTGTCCACGAGATGCATCTGCCACAGCGGCTTCGAGAAGTCGAGCGGGGTTGCCGACAGCTCGCTCACCATGTTCTCCAGTTCGGTCTTGTTGCAGACGGTTGCAGGGTTCAGGCTGACATGGCGCACGTGCTGGTCAAGGTCCACATCCCGTTCCTGCCACCAAGCACCTGTAATGTCCTGCACGACAGCGCTTCGAAAACGGGGATAGGTAAGCAACCGCGTCTGCAATGCACGCCTGAATCGCCGCGTGTCCAGCGGCCTGTCGAACAGCAGCACGGCGACGATCATCATCAGATTCCCGTCTGAATCCATTCGCAACCACGCTGTGTCCACCGTGGACATTTTTTCCCGGCGAGACGCCGGCATAGCCTCAGACAACATTGAGTCCCCCCTCTAGAGCTTTTCTTTTATGGCCGCATTTTTGTATGTTATTTTCGTCGGCTCCCAGCGCCTTTAGATTGCGCAACAGTTGACACTATCACAGCAACCTTTTTTCCTCTACAGGAGTATGCGATGAGCCTGCAAGCCCAGTTCGACCAAGCAGTAGCCGATTCCAAGAACCTGCCGGAACGTCCGGACAACATGACCCTGCTGAAGATTTATGCCCTGTTCAAGCAGGCGAGCACGGGGGATGTGGAAGGCGGCCGCCCCGGCTTTACCGATATGGTCGGCCGTGCCAAGTACGATGCATGGGGTGCGCTCAAGGGCACGTCAAAGGAAGAGGCGATGCAGCAGTACATCGACCTGATCAACGGCCTGAAAGGCTGAAGCCATCATTGGATGGCGAGACACGCGGCGCGGCAGGCATCATGTCGGACCTGCACGCACCGGAGAAAGCGGCATGAAGGCGGCAATGCCATCCAGCCGCAACACCTGCATCATGCCTTGCTACTAAAGACCTTCTTCATCTTGGCTGCGACCTTCTCCTCGATGGTCGGCGCAAAAGCCTTCAGCAAGAACCCAAGGCTGATATCGAGCTGAGCGTGCGCTTCGGCAACCACCAGTTGGCCGGACACCCCGGAGCGATTGAACACCAGCACATCGCCCTGCCATTCCGATGTCATGTCATATTCTTCCGCCATCTGGTCGGCGACCTTCTGTGCTGCGGCTTTTGCCTTTTTGTGCGGAAGCTTATGTGTCTGTGTGATGCTGATATCGGCCATGTTCCTTATTTCCTGGATTGAATGTCGGGATTAAGGATATTCGGCGGCATCTCGCCCGTCAACGCAGCGATCAGGTTGTCTGCGGCGCAATTGGCCATCGCCCGACGCGTCGCCTCGGACGCACTACCGATATGGGGCGTCAGAACGACGTTCGACAACGCAAGGAATGCCGGATCGAATGCCGGCTCATTCTCAAATACATCCAGGCCCGCGGCGCCAATGCGCCCGGCACGCAATGCCGTCACGAGTGCAGCATCATCGACGATGCCCCCGCGCGCGATATTGACCAGCACGGCACGCGTCTTCATCATCGCCAGTTCTGCCGCACCAATGGTGTGGTGCGACTCTGCCGAGTAAGGCAGCGCGAGCACAATGTGGTCCGCAGAACGAAGCAATTCTTCCTTGGTGACATACTGTGCATGGTTCGCCGCGGATTCTTTCTCTGCCGGCAGGCGCGAGCGGTTATGGTAGATCACCCGCATGTTGAATCCCGCCGAGCGCCGGGCAATGGCCTGGCCGATGCGGCCCATTCCGAGAATGCCGAGTGTCGAACCATGGATATCGGCACCAAGGAAACTGTCGTACCGCCATTTCTGCCATTTTCCGGCGCGCAGCCAATGCTCCGATTCGGTCACACGTCGCGCTGCCGCAAGCATGAGTGCCCAGGCAAAATCGGCGGTCGTCTCGTTCAGCACTTCCGGCGTGTTCGTAACCATGATGCCGGCATTTGTCGCTGCATCAAGATCGATATTGTTGTAGCCGACTGCCATGTTGCAGATGGCCTTGAGATTCGGACAGGCCGAAATCATCCCTGCGCTTATGCGTTCACTGGGCGTGGTGAAGACGCCGTCCTTGTCCTGCATTCGCAGCATCAGTTCGTCGAAAGAAAAGATCCGGTCATCCTGATTTGCTTCCACGTCGAAATACTGTTCCAGACGTTCAATTACGTCTGGAAACACTGCTCGCGTCATCAGTATCCGAGGCTTCATGTTTTTGGTCGGTTCAAAGGTCACACAAAGAAGATCAGGGTCATCAACACGAACAACGGCACCAGCACCGCACAGGACCATGCCATGTAGCCAAAGAAGGACGGCATCTTGATCCCGCGCTCCTCGGCAATCGCCTTCACCATCAGGTTGGGCGCATTGCCGATGTAGCTGTTGGCGCCCATGAAGACGGCACCACAGGAAATTGCAGCGAGTGTGGCGGCCAGCTTGGTCATCAGCACCGCAGGATCACCGCCGGCTGTATTGAAGAATACAAGATACGTCGGCGCGTTATCGAGGAAGGATGACAGGATGCCTGAAGCCCAGAAATACATCGCATTGATCGGCTGTCCGCTGGTGTCGGTCACTGCGCGCACGATGGCCGCAAAGGCGCCGGCTTCCCCGGCGCGCAGCATCGCAATGACGGGAATGATCGTGATGAAAATACCGGCGAACAGTTTCGCAACCTCCTGTATCGGCCCCCAGGAGAATTCATTGCCTTGACGCGCGGACTTCGGCGTAATCGCCAATGAGACAAAGATCACGCCAATCAGCAGTCCGTCCCGCACAAGACTTTGCAATTCGACATCGACGCCAAATACCGATAGCACCATACCCGGTTTCCAGATACCGCTCATCAACACAAGGCCGACAATCGCAGCAAGCAGGAAGAAGTTTGCCTTGCCTTCAAAGCGGATTGCCGAATCAGGCGTCGGATCCAGCGAGGGTGCACGCTCCTCTTCCTTGTTCTGGTAATAGTGGCGATCCAGGACATAGAAAATGACGAGCAGCGCGACACACAGGAACAGGGCCTCGAAAAAAATATTCTTCATGGTCCAGAAGAAGTCGACGCCCTTCAGGAAGCCAAGAAACAGCGGCGGATCGCCTAGCGGAGTCAGCGATCCGCCCGCGTTGGCCACGAGGAAGATAAAGAAGACAACGATATGCACTGCATGCTTGCGATTATCGTTGGCACGGATCAGCGGACGGATCATCAGCATCGAGGCCCCGGTGGTCCCCATGATGCTCGCAAGGACTGTCCCGAGCGCCAGCAGGCCGGTGTTCAGCGCCGGAGTGCCGTGCAGGTTGCCGCGCACGCAAATACCGCCGGCGACGACGAACAAGGCGGTAATGAGGATGATGAACGGGATGTACTCGGCAGCAAACGCGTGCAGCGCTCCACCGGCGGCAGTACCGAACCCGAAGAACATGGCGCACGGCAGCAGGAAGGCCAGCGCCCATGCAAGCGAGATCTTGCCGAAATGGTGATGCCAGAACAGCGGCGCCAGTAACGGCAAGAGCGCAATCGACAGCAGCAGGCCCGCAAACGGCACGCCCCACCATACGGACAGGCCGCTGCCGTCCAGCTCAGCCGCCTGACACAATGCCGGCAGCAGCCCTCCCAGACCTACGAGAAGTTTCGTGCGCAATTGCAGTCTCCACTTTTTTGAATGGTGGCCATTTTATATGGGATCACGGCCTTTACCGAGCACCTGGACCATGCCGGCCTGGTGCAGATCCAGGGCGCGTGCCCCTCGGGTCGCCTGCCCGCTTCTTTAGCGGCGGACGGGATCGATGCTCAATTGTCGCGAACCAGGATCACATGCACCCTGTACGGCCCATGCGCCCCGAGCACAATGGTCTGCTCGATATCGCCAGTGCGCGACGGCCCGGAAATAAAATTGATCGCACGCGGCATCTCCCCATGCTCGGCGCGTGCAAGAGCAAAGGCATCTTCCATTGCGCCGACAATGCGCGAGGCCGGCACGATTGCGATATGCGTCTCGGGAAGCAGGCTGGCCGACGAATAGGTCTGCGGGCCCGACAGCAGCATTAGGCTGCCTGTTTCCGCCACAGCGCAGAACGCGCCGGTGATGCCGACGAGGTCTTCGTTGCGCGGAGGACGGAACTCGACATGCATTCCCGCTGCATCCCATTGCATGTGGTCGAGCGTCTTCCATGCGATCGCATTCTTCGCAACACCGATATCATCGAGATAACGCACCACTGCTACCGGCACATCAGCAAACGCGCCGACTTCGTCGACGGTATCCGACATGCGCAATGCCTGCTCCCTGAACCTGGCGACAAGATCGTTGCCAATGGATGGTCGCGGCCCTTGGGAATGGCGGTCGATGTACTCTCGAACGGCCTCCCGTTCGGCGGTCGTCGGCTCCTCGGGTCGGTTCTGCGCCTTGCGGATGCGGCTGAGAATGGCTTGACGCGCTGAGGAAGTGTCCATGGTGCCCCCTTGTTTACAGGCCTCAAAGTCTAACCGAATCACCTTGCCGCAACGCCCGATTCCCGCTTGATTTAATTTCAAACGGCAGCCGCAAATTATTCATCTTCGGCGCCCTGGGCCTGCTCACAATACGCTGCTCGGCAGATTCGCCATGCGCGCACGGGATTTCGCCCCTCCAAGGCAGTGGAAATTGCTGATGCATTAACAGCAAGAAGAGCGGGAGTATCGGGGGAATCGTACCTGATCAGTTTCGTAATAACCGGCTCCAACCCAATCCCGCCATCCGCATTTGCTTATTTATAAACTATCTAAGTTTGGTTTGTTAGAAACAATCGATTACCTTAAAATACAAGGCTTTGCAGCGGGTTGCTGGTTCAGGTTGCGGTCATTGCTCCTCCCTCCAACTCGGCTTCAAATAGCTCTCTCAGTGTCAGAAAAATTTTCAATAGGACTGTTATGACCCACGTTGTGACCGAATCCTGCATCCGCTGCCGTTATACCGACTGCGTAGATGTATGCCCGGTGGATTGTTTCCGGGAAGGCCCAAACTTTCTTGCGATCGACCCCGATGAATGCATCGACTGCGCTGTTTGCGTCGCAGAATGCCCGGTCAATGCAATCTATGCAGAGGAAGATGTTCCTGCCGACCAGCAAAAATTCATCAAGCTGAACGTCGAGCTCGCACGCAATTGGCCTTCGATCACCAAGACGAAGGACCCGCTGCCGGAAGCTGACGAGTGGAAGGACGTCAAGGAAAAGCTGCAGTATCTGGAGAAGTAATTCTTTTCCGGCGCATAGGCACACAATCAGATAAAGCAGCACCGAAGGGAGACGAGAGCCAGTGCGGTGAACGACTGGCCACGGTCCCGATGGGTCGGCAGTCTTGGAATCCCTGAAAACCCTGAAACGCAGGCGGTATCCAAGAGTCGCGTGGAGCCGAACGGGGACGTAAATGTCCCCCTTCAATCTCCACACCGTGACACCGCGACGGGCTCGGACAAGGGCCGGTCGACACAGATGCTGTCATTGTCGGCATCGGGCCTGCGGGCAGTGCGTGATGCGATACTCCGGCAGACCGATACCGAGAAATTCGAAGCCAACGGCACAGACAGATCCAACGCCCCAAGCTCAGTTTGGGGCGTTTTTTCTTTCTGGCGGTTGCCTGCATCTTCCGGCTCTTTTAGCCCTATTCAGCTTCATGCGGCAAGGCGCCTACGCGCACTGCGACGCACGCTCACTGCCCTGCGAATTTCGTGACCGTTGCCGCCGTGATCAGGCCGGAATATGCAACACGCTCGCCGTTTGCCTTGAACCAGTAACTGCGCGGCTTCTCGCCGTGCCATTTCGGATCAATCGCATACCGCAACTGCTCGGGCGGCGCCGCACCGAATGCCCATGCATTCGCAGTCAGTCCGACCGAAGCCAGCCGCTTCTTCATAAGCGCCAGCGCCTCAGGATCCTCCACCGAATCAGTTGACAGGGTTACGATGTTGAGCCCTTTGCGCTTGCGCCTTTCCTGCGCGAGGTTCTTCATGCTGGCTGTGCAAAACTCGCAATCCAGCGACCAGACCAGGAGCACAAAAGGCTGGCCCTTCTGGCTGGCGACGATTCCTGCCATGCCGTCCGGCTCAAAGGATCGGATCGCCCCATCAGCCGCCGCGATGCTGGAGCACAGCATCAAAACAAGCCAAAGCACTGCACCGGTAACATGCTTCATTTCTGCCTCCGTTCGACTACGACAGTCTGCAGCCCTTCATTTCGAGTGCGCCAAACCAGCACAATTCCGGCAGGCGCACTTACCAGGCGCGGCTGGTCGGAAGCGCCCTCTGTCGTCGCCAGCACCTGTTCCTGCCATGACTTGCCGCCATCGCCGGACACTCTCGCCTGGATCGCGGTCAGCTTGCCGTCAAACTGTTTCCAGGCCAGAACAACATCCTGCTCGCGCACTGCGACGTCGGCATGGCTTGCTTGTGCAGTGCCAAGCAGTTCCGGCTTGGCCAACTTGCCCGAGGCGTCCGTCGCGGCGTAGTACACGCCGCCTTCCCCGTCTTTCATGCTGAACCATGCCTGGTGCCGCACCCCGTCTGCAGCATAGGCGAGCGCCGGGCCGTGGTGGGGGCAGGCATCGATACGCCAATCCTCGAAGCTCGCGCGGTGCAACGTGCCGCTCCTGCCGTCCGGGTCCAACTCGATCAAGGCATGATCACGCACATTGGGTTCGAACACATGGCGCCACATGGCGACCGGCTTCCCCGATGGGTTGAGTGCAAGCGCAATCCGGCAGCACTCGCAAGAGTGATCGGCCGCTTTGTAGTCTCCCCTGAAACTGGCACCGCCATCCTCGGACACAGCGTAATAAATTGCCGCACCTGTGTACTTCTGTTTGCGCGCCGTGGCGGCATGCAAGTCCCGCTTGTCGATCCACGCCACATAGATCCGCCCGTCCCTGTCCACGATCAGTGAGTCGAAGCGATGCGTGATCACGTCCCGGTTTGCGTGCACGGTAACGGGTTGTGAAAACGACTTTCCACCGTCAATCGAGCGCATGAAGCGAATCTCGCCCGAATAGGGCCTGGCAAGCGGCCTGGTGTACGTAATGTAGATTTCGCCCCTGGTGCCGAAGGCGATCTTCGGACGGTTCTCCCCATCCGCGGATATGGCCTCCGGCTCGTTCTGGATGCGCCGCGGAGCCGACCACGTCCTTCCCAGATCCGGTGATACCTGCAATACCACGTACTGCGCGTCGCCGGCGATTTCCTTGCTGACCACCCAGAGATTGCCTTGTGCATCCGCTGCGGCAGAAGTGCCAAGTTCGGAGCGGGCCGGTTTCGGGCTCTTTTGCTGCGCGTGCGCATGCGTGTCCTGTGCTGCGGTACTGAAGACGAACAGGCCCAGCATGACAAGGCAGAGCGCAACGGTACGGTGTAAGAATTTCATTCTCGTCTCCTCAGTAATTCAGGCGCGCTTCAGCATAGATGGTGCGTCCCGGATAAGGATGCGGCCCGACGTAGTAGCGCTTGTCCGTCACGTTATTGACACCGAACGCAAGCTTGCCGTGCTTGCCCACCTTATAGCCAAGCCGCACCTCCGCCACGGTGAAGGAGGAAATGCCGCCGGCGGTATCGTCATTGACGTCCATGTTCTCCAGCGTTCCGTACTGCCGCCCCTCATGACGCACACCGAGTGATCCCATCCATGGCCCGGTACGGTAGCTGCCCAGCAGGGACGCGCGCACACGCGGAACGCGCGGCCAGTCCTTGCCTTCGGATGCGGGGGTGACGGGATTCTCCAGCGTCCTGGAGCGCGCATAGGAAATGCTTGCCTGCAGGTCGAAACCGCTGATCAGGAAATCCACCTCCTGATATGCCGCTTCGATTCCGCGCGTGCGCACATGCTTCACGTTCTGTACCGTGGTGACGGTACTGGAGCCGACAATCTGCTGCTGATGCAGGATCGCATTTTCGATATCGTCCTCGAAGAGCGAGATGCGAAGACTGCCTTTGCCGTTCTCGCGCAGGAAGGAAAGCTCCTTTGCATCATTTACTTCCGGCTTCATGTTCGGATCGTTGTAGACAATGGCATTCGCTGACCGAGCCCCCTGGAACAGTTCCGATACGGTCGGAAAGCGAATGCCACGTGCCGCAGAAGCGCGCACCATCCATTCCGCATTCAGGTTATGCGCGAGCGAAAGCTTGGGACTGACGCCGGACTCACGGCGGTCGGCGTAGTTCACCTGGGGGCTACTCGTCGCACGCACGTCGAACTGTGATCCGTCGTAGGCGCGGAAACGCTCCACACGCACACCCGCCGTCGCTGTCCATTCCGGCAGGAGGTGCCATGCGTCCTGCGCGTAGAGTGCCTTCACTTCGGTCTTGCCGAAATAATTGCTGCTGTCCTCGGTGCCAAGCGAAGACAATGTAAGGCTGTCGGGGTCGTGCCAGTTTGCAAGACTGAAGGTCCGGTTCCTCAATGTGTAGTTGTTCTGAAAATAGCCAAAGGTCAGAGCGTGCTTCTCGCCTGCCTCCGGTATGTACGTCGTCTGCAGCTCGATGGTATTCCAGCGGGTTCCGTCTCCAACGGTATCCGTGCCGGCTTGCACTCCATGCGCGACCGGGTCGGATGCACCGGCCTCACGTGCACTGTTCGTCGCCATCCGGTAGGTAGACAGTTGTGCCGAATAATTCCAGCCGGTGCTGTGCCGGGTCCGCAGGCGGGCACCAACCTGCTCGTGCTCTTCCAGCCCCTTCTGCGGCGCCATGTTGGGCGCGTCATATCGCACGCCGTTGATGTTGACCCCTTGCCTCCTCCCGGACGAATATGCAACGGTACCAAGCCCGCGCCAGATCTCCTGGCCGGTCACGGCATCGCGCAACAGTGACTCGTTATAGATCCGATAGTCATTGCGCCAGTGCGCATACAGCATGTCGCCCTGCAACGTGGAGGTGAAGTCATAGGCCAGCTTGATCTTGGCCTGCTCCTGGACGCCTTTCTGCATGCCGGTTACACCCGCAACCACGCGCGGCCTGCCCTTCTCGTCGGCCTCCGACACTGCACCGGTTGCAACCGGCAAGCCTGCCACGTCAGCGCCATCGGCAGTCGCCACCGCGATGCCCATCGGCTGCGATTCGTAGGCCATCCGGTTCAAGCCGACCGCAAGCGCCAACGGCCCCCAGCGGTTGGCGACATAGGCACTCTCCTGGTCGCTATGGAAGTCGCGCTTGAAGCCATAGGCATCGAAGCTCTGTCGATGGACTTCGGCACCGCCGGAAGCTTCAAGAACTTTCGGCATGCGGGTCGTGATGGCAACCGTCGTACCGATCGAATTGCCGGGATAAATCGCAGAGAATGGCCCGTACAGCACGTCGACGCGCGCCACTTCTTCGGGTGCGACGATACTCCAGCGCGGGGCGTCGAAGCGCCCGAGGAAATTGGAAATCAGGTAGCCATCGACGTAAGCCAGTCCACGTGTCGGTTGCGTGGTCCCGAAGGAGCGTCCGCCAAGATTCGCATTGCGGTCGCCAATGAAGCGTTTTCGCACCGTGGTGTTCGGCGCGTAGTTCAGTGCATCCTCGGTATTGGTGTAGCTCTGTGTTTCGAGCGACTCCCGCGTCGTGGCGAAGGTGGAAGCCGGCAGGTTAGGGTCGAGCGGAGACCGTGCTGCGGTCACGACAACCGGCTCCATCGTTTTATCTTGCGCAGAGGAATACGCGGCAAAGGAGGATGACAAGGCCATCACCAGCAAAGAGCGGCACGGCAATCGGTTTAAGTTGTAAGTCTGCATGGTATGTCGGGCATGACTGCCCGTTGACGAATCGTGGACGCATGTGCGCTGACGCCATTGCAGCCCCCCCTGTCGCACGGTACGGATTGCCGTGCGGGCGAGGTACTGGTCACGACAGAGGTCCCGAACCCTGAGCGAATCGGGATCTCTGCCTGGCTGTCAGCAAACGAAAGTAACTGGCTCGCAGATCAGTGCAGCAGCGAACCGGAAGGTGTCACGCAAGGCGGGGCGGACCACGAAGATGCAGGCTGGCTGGTGCCAGAGCGAGGATGGGATCTTGAGTGCGGGAACGAAGCCTGAAGATGACGGGAACGACGTGCTCTCCGGCAATCGAGTGCGTTGCCAGAATCCCGAAATCGAAAACGGTGCAGACCGTACAGTGTTTGCGTTCGTGTTTTCCGTCCGATGAGTCGGGCAGCTGCTGTTCGACAGTCTTAATGCCGAAAGCGGTGCAGATCTCGGAGCGGATTGTTCCTTGCGATGTACTGGCATGGATGAAGGAGGGCAACAAACCCTGTACGAGCAGCGCCAACAGCGCTACCCATGCTGTACGTTTTAGCCCATCACCAGATCGAACCCACATTGCGTAATTTTTACAAAGCCAGGACGCGCGCCAGTCTCGTATGGCGTGCAAAGTGGCAAGATTATTACTGATTAGTGAGGCCGCCGTACCAATAAATAGCAATTCCCCTCTGCGACCCAAGGATTTATAGCCCTGGCACGCTTTATGCCACCCTTTCTATATGGCATAGAGCGCAGAACGAGTTATGTTTTTTGAAGTGGCGGATTCGCCACACTGCGCGTAGCGATTCATCCGGTGCTATTTGCCGGATCGCGCCTGCTGGACAGAAAAAGGGAATGCGGTATCAAGCTATTGTGCGTTTAGCCGCCAGTGCATATATGGGTGAAGAATTTCTTCGAAAAAGTTGAATGGCTTAGGCGCAATTAATCCAGTCACTTGTGCTATGTTTCTAAGGACCAATTTTCTTCACAGCAAGTTTCACGCTGTGATGAGGCGTCATCTCCGGGAGAGAAAAACATTTTTCCCGGGAAATTCCGCAAAATTGCATTTGATGCATTGCAGCAATATGGGTTTCTCTGCAGAATCTAGCGTCACCGGTACCACTTGAAAGAGGCCATTATGCTTTACCAATTTCACGAGCTGAACCGTACCTTCCTGAACCCGCTTATCCAATGGGCGGAAGCTTCTGCCAAGCTGTTCACGAACCCGGTCTCCCCGCTAGCACATACACCTTTCGCGCAACGCATCGCGGCTGGTTACGAATTGATGTACCGACTCGGCAAAGACTACGAAAAGCCCGAGTTCGGAATTAAAACCGTTCCCGTCAATGGCAAGTCCGTTGGCGTACTCGAAGAAGTTGCAGTTCAGAAACCGTTCTGCCGCCTGATTCATTTCAAAAAAGACCTGAGCGAAAAGCAGTTCGCCGGTCTCAACCAGCCGACCGTACTGCTGGTCGCGCCGCTGTCGGGCCACCATTCGACGCTGTTGCGCGATACCGTGCGCGCCCTGCTGTCCAATCATGACGTTTACATCACCGACTGGACCGATGCACGCATGGTGCCGATGACGGAAGGCCCGTTCCACCTGCATGATTACATTTACTACGTGCAGGAGTTCATTCGCCGCCTCGGCCCGGACCTGCATGTGATCTCGGTCTGCCAGCCGACGGTGCCTGTTTTGGCAGCCATCTCGCTGATGGCATCGGACAATGATCCGATGCTGCCAAAATCGATGACGATGATGGGCGGTCCGATCGACCCGCGCAAATCGCCCACCGAGGTGAACAACCTCGCCACCAAGCGCCCGTTCTCCTGGTTCGAGAACCGCGTGATCTACAGCGTTCCGCCGAACTACCCCGGCTTTGGCCGCAAGGTCTATCCGGGCTTCCTGCAGCACGCCGGCTTCATTGCAATGAATCCGGGCCGCCACGCGCAGAGCCACTGGGACTTCTACATGCACCTGCGCGCCGGCGACAACGAGTCGGCCGAAGAGCATCGCAAGTTCTATGACGAGTACAACGCCGTGCTCGACATGCCGGCCGAGTACTACCTGGAGACGATCAAGACGGTATTCCAGGAATTCCGCCTGCCGCTGGGCACCTGGGAAGTCGAAGGCAAGCTGGTCCGTCCGCAGGACATCAAGACTGTCGCGCTGTTCACCATCGAAGGCGAACTGGACGACATCTCCGGCGCCGGCCAGACGGAAGCGGCACATGAGCTGTGCTCCAGCATTCCAAAGTCGAAGAAGCAGCACCTGACCGCGCCGAAGTGCGGCCATTACGGCATCTTCTCCGGTCGCCGCTGGCGCGAGAACATCTGCCCGCAGATCGGCGAATTCATCAAGAAGCATTCCTGATCGTCGCAACGATCCCGCCTCAGACGCGAAAGCCGTTCCCCTTCCGGGCGAACGGCTTTTTTATTTGAAGCACGGACCGATTCCCCGGATAATTCCGCTTTTGCATCGAAAAACCCGCCGTGTCCTCCCCCGCTCCCACATCGCTGGCCACACCGGCCACACTGGCCGACCAGATCGAAGACCTGTTGCCGCAGACGCAATGCACGAAATGCGGCTATCCGGCATGCCGCCCCTATGCGGAAGCCATTGCCGATGGCAGCGCCAATTACAACCAATGCCCGCCTGGGGGTGCGGAGGGCGTTGCGCGCATTGCGAGCCTGCTGGGCAAACCCGTCATTCCTCTCAACTCCGTCAATGGTGTCGAGCGCCCACGAGCAGTGGCAGTCATTGATGAAACGCTGTGCATCGGCTGCACGCTGTGCATCCAGGCCTGCCCGGTCGACGCGATCGTTGGCGCCGCCAAGCAGATGCACACCGTCCTGCCGGACCTGTGCACCGGCTGCGACCTGTGCGTGGCGCCCTGCCCGGTCGATTGCATTGCGATGGTCGATGTCACACCCGGCAAGACCGGTTGGAATGCCTGGTCGCAGGAGCAGGCGGATGCTACGCGCGCTCGCCACAATTTCCGAGTATTTCGCCTACGGCGCGAAAAGGAAGAGAACGACGCGCGCCTGGCGGCAAAGGCTGCAGCAAAACTGAAAGCAGTGGAATCGGAGCCAACGCTCTCGGCGGAAGAAAAAGCAGCGCAGGCGCGCAAAAAGGCGATCATCCAGGCCGCGATGGAGCGCGCGCGCCTGCAGAAGGAGCAGATGGCTGCGAAGGCCGCCGGCACAACCGGCATGCGCGATGTTTCGCGCTCGGTTCAACGCCAGATCGACGACATCAACAGCAAGCTCGCCGATCAGGAAAAGGGGCGCGAATGAATGCGGAAAAACGCCTGGAAATTTTCCGTCGCTTCCGCGAGACCAATCCGCATCCGACAACGGAACTGGAATACACGACGCCTTTCGAACTGCTGATTGCGGTCATCCTGTCGGCGCAGGCGACCGACGTATCCGTCAACAAGGCCACGCGCAGGCTCTATCCCGTTGCCAATACGCCGGCCGCAATCCGCGCGCTCGGCACCGAAGGGCTGGAGGAATACATCCGCACCATCGGCCTGTACCGCACCAAGGCGAAGAACGTCATCGAAACGTGCCGCATCCTGCTCGAGCAGCACGGCGGCGAAGTACCGCGCACGCGCGAAGCGCTGCAGGCACTGCCCGGCGTCGGTCGCAAGACGGCCAATGTAGTGCTGAACACCGCATTCGGCGAACCGACGATGGCCGTGGACACGCATATCTTCCGCGTGTCCAACCGCACCAATATTGCGCCGGGCAAGAATGTAGATGAAGTGGAGAGCAAGCTGCTGAAGGTCGTGCCAAAGGAGTTCTTGCACGACGCGCATCACTGGCTCATTCTGCACGGCCGCTATACCTGCATCGCACGCAAGCCGCAATGTTGGAACTGCATCATCGCCGACCTGTGCGAATACAAGGACAAGACGCCCCTGCCGGACAAGGGCGTCTGATGTGTCAAGGGCCGCTCAGGCGATCCTGCACGCTTCATCAAACGTCAGACGCGGACCGCGCGGATAGACCTTGCTGCTGTCGCCGTAGCCGATGCTGCAGACGAAGTTCACCTTGACCGGCGTGCCGGCAAAGAATGCCGCATTGAGCTTGCCCGCATCGAATCCTGACATCGGCGCGCAATCGAGTCCGACCGCACGCGCGGCCATGATGAAGTAGCCCCCCTGCAGCGAGGAGTTACGCATGGCCGTGGCTTCGATCACCGGCTGGTTGCCTGCAAACCACGAGCGCGCATCGGTGGACGGATAGAGCTGCGGCAGCTTTTCATAAAACTCCATGTCCATGCCGATGATTGCCGTCACCGGGGCGGTGCGGGTCTTTTCGACATTGCCTGAATTCATGCAGCCCAGGAGTTTGTCCTTTGCCTCCGGCGATTTAACGAAGACAATGCGCGCGGGCGAACAGTTGGCCGATGTTGGCCCCCATTTCATCAGATCGTAGATCTGCTGCAACTGTTCGTCCGACACCGGACGGTCCTGCCAGCCCTGTTGAGTGCGTGCCTGCAGAAAAAGGGCATTCAGTGCGGATTCGTTCAACATGAGGTTTTCCCTTTTTGATGGTCGTTGTTGAAAGTCGTGCTTTTGGCACAGGCCGATCATGTTAGACGAATCGCGTTTCGGCTGCCGGTATCGGTACAATGACCGCTTCTCGCAAACCTGAAGTTCTCCACAACGATGTTTACCCCATCCCAGCATGACGTGCGCCGTTTTTTCTGCGAAACCTTTCGCAAGGTGCGCGCCAACGAAATCCTGACGCCACTGGAAGCGATTGCCCGCGACTGGATCGTGCAGCATGAGGAATATGCGGATGCACTCAAGGATGTGGAGGCAGCACTTGCAGCCGACTATTCCGTCGAGCGTGGACAAAGCAATCCATTCCTGCATCTGTCCATGCATCTCTCGATTGCAGAGCAGATCTCGATCGATCAGCCGCCGGGTATTCGCGCCGCGTTTCTCGGCCTCGCGCAGCGCCTCGGCTCCGAGCATGATGCGCATCACCAGATGATGGAGTGTCTGGGCGAGATGATCTGGACTTCGCAGCGCAGCGGCCTGCCTCCGGACGGTGCCGCCTATATTGAGTGCGTCAAGCGCCGATAACCCGGCGCAGCCTCGCCTGAACAGCGAGTGTTCATGAAGGGTCCCGAAGACGGGACACAAAAGCCTGATGAAAAAACAAAGGCCACGCTGAACGTGGCCTCTGCGGTTCGTGCCTTGGCCGGAGGATTACTTGCGCAATACCAGCGTCCCCGGCAGGCTGTTCAGGTAGGCGGCGATATTCTGGATGTCTTCTCGCGACAACGGTTGCACCTGCGCCCCCATGATCGCGTTGCCGCGCCCGTTCGCTCCGTTAGCGCCTCGCTTGTACGCGGTCAACGCAGCGGCGAGGTAATCCCGGTGCTGACCCGCAAGCTTGGGATAGGAAGGATCGATCGGGGTGTTGTAGTCCTTCCCGTGGCAGGAAGCACAATTGTATTTTTCCGCCGCGGCCTTTCCGGCATCGACATCACCGGCGGCAAGGGCATTGAAGGAAAACAAGGCGGCAGCGGTTGCGACAATTCTCTTCATCATGCGTCCCCTTACTTTTGCTGTGAGTAGTAAGCCGCAAGATCGGCAATATCCTGATCCGACAGGCCGGCGGCAATGCCGCGCATGCTCGGATTCTTGCGGTCACCCTTCTTGTAGGCGTTGAGCGCACTCTCGATGTACTTGGCCGACTGGCCGCCGATCATCGGCACCTGGTAAACCTCGGGGAATGCTGCCTTGTAGCCCGGGATACCGTGGCATCCGATGCACATGGCAATCTTGTTTTCTGCCGCCTTGGCATTGCCGGTGATTTCGGCAGCACCTGCAACGTTGGCAATACCCACGAGCGCAAGAAACGCAAATAGTTTTTTCATGGTATTTGGGGATGGTAGGTACGACATATCAGGAACTCGCCCACAGATGCGCCCGCTTGCTCACCGGCATGGCCGCATCGCGGACAAGGCCTTGATGTTCTAGGCGATTGCCGTCTCCCTGCAATCTGTAGGTGTTGCTCCTACACACCAAAGCGAATTGATTCTACATCAAGAATTTCTATCCGTCCGGGCAACACTCACTTATATTGCTGTACCTCATCCAACCCGGCGTTCGGCCATCTCGCCGGGTCGCCGCACGTCATTGTGGCCTTCTTCGGGCAAGGGCAGCGGCAGCACCGTCGCAGACCTTCTCTCCGGCAGCAGGAAAGAGCGCGACGCGAGCAAAATGCGCTGCAGCGCGGCTTGATAAACTTTGCGCCGCAGGCGTCTTGGCACCTCTCTCGCCCGCAATGCCAGCGCAAGCGCACAGAAGACGGCAATCCCCACGTTGAGTATTCCTGTCAGCACAACGCCGCCCAGCGCGAGCCAGAATTCAGCGCTGGTTACCACCGACCAGCCGATGCTTCCGGCCGCAGCGCTCAGCTCGCCCGCAGACACGGTGACATGGCGGATATCGAAAGGCAGCCCGAAAAACTGGGCGAGTGCGGGCGCCATGCCTAACAGCAGCGCCAGCGAGAGGACGCCGGCAATCGCCGCTACATGTTTCTCCAGCCACGCGGCCATGCGACCGGCGCGCGCCATGCCAAGCACGCGCGCAAGGCGGCGATGGCGGGCAAGTGCTGCGCGCATGCGGTTCAGCGCAAACCAGTTATCGACAAAGCCGGCAACCACGCTCGACAACCAGAACAGGACGCCGGTGACGGCCGCCATCAGCGGTGCGGTTCCGACAAGCGACAACCCCTTCAGCATTTCATGCGCCCTTTCAACATTCATGACGGGCGCGCCCAGCATGAATGTCATCATCCCCGCGATCACAGCAATGACCGGCACGACGGTCATCAGGTTGCCGCACAGCGTCGCTACCTGTGCCCGCACGATTCCGGCCACTTCCGTCATCAGGCCGCGCAAGCCATTGTCGTTGTCGAGCGCCTCCATGCTGGACGCGAGAACGGGCGCGATGACAGGCGACTGCATCGCAGCAACCGCACCACCGACCGCCAGGGCGACAACCAGCCCCGCCGCATAAATCAATGACGATGCAAGGCCGCCGAAGAAGCCTGTAGCGTCCATCGCGGGCAGGACACCTGCAAGCAGCACAACCATTGCCATTGCCGCCCCGCCACGCCAACCGGCCTTCAGCCTGGAATGGCACTCGGCCCGGTCGCGGGCGGCGTATTGCTCGCCATGGCTGGTATTGCGCTCGACCATTTTTCGGGCGAGCAGGGAAAAACTTCGGCTGAACAATCCGCTCACGGATGAACGATGGTGATGCGCATGAACGAGATCCGCGAGCAATGCCTTTACCTGCGACGGCAGCTCCCCTGTCATCGCTCCGGAACGCAGCTCTATCAGCCGTGCCATGCGCATCAGCTGGGCACGCATGCGCTCGACACGATATACAAGGCTGACTGATACGCCATGTTCGTCGAGGTGCGCGTAGATCCGGTCGGTCTGCGCCTGGCATACCGCGATCAGCATGCGCACGCTGCGCAGTGCCGACTCGTCGCCTGCCCCGGCCAGCAGGTACTTCTCAAGCTCCCTGCGCAGCGCCATGAAGGGCGTGGCCTGCAAAGGCATCGCAGGCTCCAGACGCTGGCGGAAATCGGGACTGATGCCCACAGCAATGATCATTGATGTGAGATAGGTGAGCGCTTCATCGATCTGTTGTTGTAGCTTGTGCGCAATGCCGTCATCGGCGCACAGCTTCCACAGGCGCACCAACGTTGTGTGGTCGAGCTCCGTCAACCAGACGGCGTCTGACGGCTGCGGGAACATCGCAGCAAACAATAAAGACAAATCCGTCTGCACTAGCGCCCTCGGCAACACTGCCTTGGCGATGCGGCCGGACAGTTCGCTGAAGAATGCGGGTTCGCCCGGCAGGCCGGTGGCACAGAACAATTCCGGCCCCAGCGCTTCACGCAGCGTCTTCTGCAAGGTCAGCTGGACCGTACGCCGCACATCGCGGTGTTCGTCGAGCCAGTCCAGAAGGCATCGGGTGCGTGTGTGCCGAATGCGGGTCCACGCCTGATCGCCCAGCCGGGAAACATGCGGTCGCCTGCGCAGCCATTCGGCGACATCAATCATCCAGTTCGCGCGCTCCGTCCAGTCCGCCGAGGGATTGGCACGGCGCATCAGGGCTTCGACCTGCATCTGGCATTCCAGGAGATGGTCGCCATGCTTCGGTGATCCTTGGCGGAAGCGTCGCCAGATCACCCACACTTTCATCAGGGAGATTTTCATGAACTTGTTTTCAGAGGGAATATTGATGCGACGGACGCAGGGCCGTGTGGCAACGGTCTGCGATCGCGTTCTCGCTTATACTTTGTTTTATTTTCTTCTCGATGACACAACGCTATGCGACAAGAAACACGCTTCGAAGGTTCCCAGAACTATGTTGCAACCAATGATCTGAAGCTGGCAGTCAACGCCGCGTTGACGCTGCAACGGCCGCTGCTGATCAAGGGCGAGCCGGGCACCGGCAAGACCATGCTGGCCGAGGAAGTCGCCGCCGCGCTCGGCATGCCGCTGCTGCAATGGCACATCAAGTCCACCACCAAGGCGCAGCAGGGCCTGTATGAATACGATGCTGTGTCGCGCCTGCGCGACTCGCAGCTTGGCGACGAACGCGTAAAGGACATCCACAACTACATCGTCAAGGGCGTGCTGTGGCAGGCGTTCACGTCGGACCAGCAAGTGGTGCTGCTGATCGACGAGATCGACAAGGCCGACATCGAATTCCCGAACGACTTGCTGCGCGAGCTCGACCGCATGGAGTTCTATGTGTACGAAACCCGCGAGATGGTGCGCGCAAAGAACCGCCCGCTGGTGATCATTACGTCGAACAATGAGAAGGAATTGCCGGACGCCTTCCTGCGCCGCTGCTTCTTCCACTACATCAAATTCCCGGACAAGGACACGATGGAACAGATCGTCGATGTCCACTTCCCGCAGTTGAAGAAAGACCTGCTCGCCCAGGCGCTGCAAACCTTCTACGAAGTGCGCGACGTTGCTGGCCTGAAGAAGAAGCCGTCCACTTCCGAACTGCTCGACTGGCTGAAGCTGCTGCTGGCGGAAGACATTCCCGCCGAGGCGCTGCGCAGCAAGGATGCAAAGGCGGTGGTGCCACCGCTGCATGGCGCGCTGCTGAAGAACGAACAGGACGTACACCTGTTCGAGCGGCTGGTGTTCATGTCGCGCACGAACCGTTAATCAATTCCGCACATCGCCATGGCCTTCGTCGCGCCCATTACTCTCGCTGGACGGCACGCCACGCTGGAGCCCTTGTCGTTCGAGCATGAGGAAGGCATTCGCCTTGCCGTTGCCGACGGCGAACTCTGGAAGCTCTTCTTTACCACCGTGCCGAAACCGGAGAACGTGCGCACCTACATCGAAGGCCTGCTGGGACAGCGTGAACGCGGCACGGCAATGGCATTCGCCGTACGTGACAACAGCAACGGCGAGATCGTCGGCGGCACGCGCTACCTGAACATCGATGCGCCCAACCGTCGCCTTGAGATCGGCGGCACCTGGTATGCATCGCGCGTGCAGCGCACCGCCGTCAATACCGAATGCAAGCTGATGCTGCTCACGCATGCGTTCGAGACGCTCGGCTGCATCGCGGTGGAGTTCCGCACCGACTGGTTCAACAAGCGTTCGCAGGCGGCCATCGAGCGCCTCGGCGCTAAACGCGACGGCCTGCTTCGCAACCACATGATCATGCCGGACGGGCGAGTTCGCGATACCGTCGTGTACAGCATCATCGAGAACGAGTGGCCGGGCGTAAAGCGCAATCTGCTCCACAAGCTGGAGGCGTAATCATGCTAATCGATTTCTTTTTCACCCTGAAAGACGCAAAGATTCCGGTCTCGATCAAGGAATTCCTGGTCCTGCTGGAAGCAATGCAGAAGAACGTGATCAGCCCGTCGCTGGACGACTTCTACTACCTGTCGCGCGCGACGCTGGTCAAGGACGAGGCGCATTACGACAAGTTCGACAAGGCGTTCGGCCTGTACTTCCGCGGCGTCGACGCGATCTTCGAGAAACACCCCGAGATTCCGCTCGAATGGCTGCAGAAGCGCATGGAGCGCGAGCTGACGCCAGAGCAAAAGGCGGCGATCGAGAAGTTCGGCTATGACAAGCTGATGGACCGGCTGAAGGAGTTGCTCAAGGAGCAGAAAGAGCGCCACGAGGGCGGCAACAAGTGGATCGGCACCGGCGGCACTTCGCCATTCGGTAACGGCGGCACCAACCCGGAAGGCATCCGCATCGGCGGCGAAGGCGGCAACCGTTCAGCCGTGAAGGTGTGGGAAGCACGCGCATTTCGAGATTATGACGGCGAACGCGAACTCGGCACGCGCAACATCAAGGTAGCCTTGCGCCGCCTGCGCAAGTTTGCGCGCGAAGGGGCGGAGGAAGAGCTGGCGCTGGACGACACGATTCGTGCGACCGCGAACAATGCCGGGTACCTCGACATCAAGATGCAGCCGGAGCGCAAGAACAACATCAAGGTGCTGATGCTGCTCGATGTCGGCGGCACGATGGACGATCACATTGCGCGCACCGAGGAACTGTTTTCCGCGGCGAAGACCGAGTTCAAGAACATGGAGTTCTACTACTTCCACAACTGCGTGTATGACTACCTGTGGAAAAACAACCGCCGCCGCCACGCCGAACGCTTCCCGACGTGGGATGTGCTGCGCAAGTACACGCCCGACACCAAGCTGATCTTCGTCGGCGATGCGACCATGAGCCCGTATGAAATCCTGTCCCCTGGCGGTTCCGTCGAGTACAACAACGAGGAGCCGGGCTCGGCCTGGCTGCAACGCTTCACCAGCACTTTCCCGAAATTCATCTGGCTGAACCCGGAGCCGGAAGGCCTATGGCAGTATCGCCAGTCGATTTCCGTCATCCGGCAATTGATGAACAACCGGATGTTCCCGGTCACGATCGATGGACTGGAGCGGGGAATGCGCTTGCTGAGCAAGTAAGCATCAGGCAGACCTGCGCAGACTCATGCGCGGGATCCGGGCAGTCGTCACGCTCGTGCCGCATCCCGCACCAGGGGCAGGAACCGCTTCAGGACGCTCTTGAGCTGATTGCTGGCTACGGGCTTGTTCAAATAACCGTCGACGCCGACGCGCCGCGCCTGCTCTATGTCGTAGACGAAGGGTTCTCTTGTCAGGAAAACCACCGCTGTCTTGATGGAACGGTCTTTTTCCTTTACGGTCCAGCAGAGTCGATACGGGTCGACAGCCGGCGTTGAGGTATTGATCAGCACCATTGCTGTCGGGGATTGAC
The DNA here is from genome assembly GCF_054780595.1 of Noviherbaspirillum agri. Taxonomy (NCBI): domain Bacteria; kingdom Pseudomonadati; phylum Pseudomonadota; class Betaproteobacteria; order Burkholderiales; family Oxalobacteraceae; genus Noviherbaspirillum; species Noviherbaspirillum agri. The sequence continues at coordinate 107,256 of NZ_BAAGWA010000004.1, read as the reverse complement.
GGCTGAGCGCAACCGCCTTTTCCTCATCCCCGGCCCATTCCACGGGAAGGTTGTAGCGAGAAAGAATATCGGACAGATGGTCGCGAAAGGCGGGATTCTTGTCGACGACCAGCACCATGCCGTCACCCGGCACATGCTGTCGCAGCTTGAGGTATTTGCCCGGATCCGCCAGATCGATACCCAGCCGGTCACGGTGCCGCCGTTCCGGCACAACGATGATGTCCGATGCCTCCAGCCGGGATAAGGCATCCGCGCGCTGTTCGACCAGGCGGTCGAGCTTCTCGATGAGGTGCGCCCAGCGGATCGGTCTCGGCACCCGCGGATACGGCAAATCGATCGCTTGCGCGCCAACCAGCAATGCCGGACGTACGGGACTCGGACGCAGTTCGGCGAGGATCAGCAACGCCTTCATTTGTCCGGCATTGACGACATACAAATCAGGGTCTTGCAGGTTGCCTTCCAAAAGGCGTGCATATGCATATCCCTTGCCCCACCCTGCCGCAAAGGCAACATCGAAGGCAGCGTTTTCCTCGTCGGAAAAACCAATGAGGCGGACAGCGAACGGGAAACTACGTTTAAGCATCTCGCGATTCTATAAATAATTCCTGCCTCCGGTAAAAAACTTGTTGTTTACACGATGTGGTTAACTGGTAACAACCGTAACAGAGTGTTGATGCCCCTTGTCGTTGCAGCGTATCGTTGCGCCTTAGCGTTGCATTTTCATATTTCGTTTTCACCCTTGCGCACCGCTGCCAACACGTATTTCAAACCAATTCCCCAAGTGCGCCCTCCAACGCGCAGGCGGTCGGCTTTTTTCATTAGAATGCAGGAACTTATGTTTAAATGCGTTCTTTCAAGCAACAACCGCAATCACTGATTCCAGGTGTTTCCTCTGAATGGCAACTAAAAAATCCTCAGCTTCCGATTACAGCGAATCATCCATCCGGGTCTTGAAGGGACTCGAGCCGGTCAAGCAGCGCCCGGGCATGTACACCCGCACCGAGAATCCGCTGCACATCATCCAGGAAGTCATCGACAACGCGTCCGACGAAGCGCTGGGCGGCTTCTGCAAGAACATCGTGGTCACCCTCAATACCGACGGCAGCGTCAGCGTCGAGGACGACGGCCGCGGCATTCCGGTTGGCCTGCATCCGGAAGAAAAAGTTCCGACAGTCGAAATCGTCTTCACCCGCCTGCATGCCGGCGGCAAGTTCGACAAGGGTTCCGGCGGTGCCTACTCCTTCTCCGGCGGCCTGCATGGCGTCGGCGTGTCGGTGACCAATGCCCTTTCCACCCGCCTCGAGATCACGGTCTGGCGTGAAGGCGGCATGCACCAGCTCGCGTTTGCCCACGGCGACGTAGTTGAAAAACTGAAGACGCGCCCGCTGGCCCGCGACGAGAAAAAGAACGGCACGCGCGTGACCGTGTGGCCGGATGCGAAGTACTTCGATTCGTCCGCCATCCCGATGGCCGAGTTGCAACGGCTGCTGCGCTCCAAGGCAGTGCTGTTGCCGGGCGTGAAGGTCACACTGGTCAACGGCAAGAACGGCGAGAGCCAGACGTGGCACTATGAGCAGGGCTTGCGCGGTTACCTGATCGAATCGCTGGCACAGACATCCAGTGCCGAACCGCTGATCCCGCTGTTCGAAGGCGAGCAGTATGCGAATGGCAATGCGGAGTCGGAAGGCTTTGCCGAGGGTGAAGGCGCAGCCTGGGTGGTCGCCTGGACCGAAGAAGGCAACGTGGTGCGCGAATCCTACGTGAACCTGATCCCGACGCCGGCTGGCGGCACGCACGAAGCCGGCTTGCGCGAAGGCCTGTTCGGCGCGGTCAAGAGCTTTGTCGAAATGCATGCGCTGCTGCCGAAGGGCGTGAAGCTGCTGCCGGAAGACGTCTTTGCGCGCGTGTCCTTCGTGCTGTCCGCCAAGGTGCTGGACCCGCAATTCCAGGGTCAGATCAAGGAGCGCCTGAATTCCCGCGATGCCGTGCGCCTCGTCGCGAGCTTTACCAAGCCGGCGCTGGAGCTGTGGCTGAACCACCATGTCGACTACGGCAAGAAGCTGGCCGAACTGGTGATCAAGCAGGCCCAGTCGCGCCTGCGCTCGGCGCAGAAAGTGGAGAAGAAAAAGTCGTCCGGCGTCGCCGTGTTACCGGGCAAGCTGACCGATTGCGAATCGGACGATATTTCCCGTAATGAGCTGTTCCTCGTCGAGGGTGACTCGGCGGGCGGTTCCGCCAAGATGGGCCGCGACAAGGAATTCCAGGCAATTCTGCCCCTGCGTGGCAAGGTGCTGAACTCCTGGGAGACCGAGCGCGACCGCCTGTTCGCCAACAACGAGATCCATGACATCGCCGTCGCCATCGGCGTCGATCCGCACGGGCCAAACGATACGCCAGACCTGTCGGGCCTGCGCTACGGCAAGATCTGCATCCTGTCCGATGCGGACGTCGACGGCTCTCACATCCAGGTGCTGCTGCTGACGCTGTTCTTCAAGCACTTCCCGCAACTGATCGCACGCGGCCACATCTGCGTCGCGCGTCCGCCGCTGTTCCGTGTCGATGCGCCCGCGCGCGGCAAGAAGCAGGCGCAGAAGCTGTATGCACTGGATGACGGCGAACTGACGGCAATTGAAGACAAGCTGCGCAAGGACGGCGTGAAGGAAGGCGGCTGGGCGATCTCCCGCTTCAAGGGTCTGGGCGAGATGAATGCGGAGCAGTTGTGGGAAACCACGATGAATCCCGATACACGCCGCCTGCTGCCGGTGTCGCTGGGTGACTTTGACCTCGCGGCGTCAGAATCGCGCTTCAACATGCTGATGGGCAAAGGCGAAGCTGCCGCCCGTCGTGCCTGGCTGGAAGAACACGGCAACGAAGCGGAAGCGGATATCTGATTACGGTGTAGGGTGCGCTTTGCGCACCAGCATCGGTTCAACATTTTTTGGTGCGAACTGCGCACCCTACTATCAACATGACTGAACAAGCAAACCTGTTTGACGACATGCCTTCCGGCAGCAGCGGTGGTGGTGGCGACAGCGAAGCGCTGACGCTGGCGACCTTCGCCGAGCGCGCCTACCTTGACTATGCGATCTCTGTTGTAAAGGGGCGCGCACTTCCCGATGTCTCCGACGGCCAGAAGCCGGTGCAGCGCCGGATCCTGTACGCGATGAACGAGCTGGGACTCAACTCGACCGCGAAGCCGCGCAAGTCCGCTGCGGTGGTCGGCGACGTGCTGGGCAAGCTGCATCCGCACGGCGACCAGTCGGTGTACGACGCGCTGGTGCGCATGGCGCAGGACTTTTCACTGCGTTATCCGCTGATCGATGGCCAGGGTAACTTCGGCTCGCGCGACGGCGACGGCGCAGCGGCGATGCGTTATACGGAAGCGCGGCTGACGCCGATCTCCAAGCTGCTGCTCGACGAGATCGACATGGGCACGGTCGATTTCCAGCCGAACTACGACGGTTCGACGCAGGAGCCGAAGCTCTTGCCTGCGCGCCTGCCCTTCGTGCTGCTCAATGGCGCTTCCGGCATCGCGGTTGGCCTCGCGACGGAAATTCCGTCGCACAACCTGACCGAAGTCGCAAAGGCTGCGGTTGCGATGATCCGCAATCCGAAGCTCACGCATGCGGAGGTGATGGAAATGATCCCCGGACCGGACTTCCCGGGCGGCGGGCAGATCATCACGCCGGCGGCGGCGATCACAGAAATGTACGAGAACGGCCGCGGCACGCTGAAAGTGCGCGCGCGCTGGAAGATTGAAGACCTCGCGCGCGGCCAGTGGCAGGCAGTCGTGACTGAACTGCCGCCCGGCACGTCGGCGCAGAAGGTGCTGGAAGAAATAGAGGAACTCACCAATCCGAAGGTCAAGACCGGCAAGAAAACGCTGCTGCCCGAGCAGCTCGCACAAAAGCAGATGATCTTGTCGGTGCTCGACACGGTGCGCGACGAGTCCGGCAAGGATGCGCCGGTGCGCCTGGTGTTCGAGCCGAAGTCGAAGAACCAGGATCAGACCGAGTTCATGAACATCCTGCTGGCGAATACTTCGCTGGAGACCGGCACGTCGATCAACCTCGTGATGATCGGCGGCGACGGCCGTCCGCGCCAGAAGGGGCTGTCGCAGATCCTGCGCGAATGGATCGAGTTCCGCTTCGCGACGATCACGCGCCGCACGCAATTCCGCCTGCAGAAGGTGGACGACCGCATCCATATCCTCGAAGGCCGCGAAGCGGTGCTGCTGAACATCGACAAGGTAATCAAGATCATCCGCGAATCGGACGAACCAAAGCCGGCGCTGATCAAGGCCTTCAAGCTGTCCGACCGCCAGGCGGAAGACATCCTGGAAATCCGCCTGCGCCAACTGGCGCGCCTGGAAGCGATCAAGATCCAGCAGGAGCTCTCCGAGCTGCGCAACGAGAAGCAAACGCTGCACGATCTGCTCGACAATCCGGCCTCGATGAAGAAGCTGGTGATCAAGGAAATCGAAGGCGATGCCAAGCAGTTCGGCGATGCACGCCGTACCCTGATCGAGGAAGCGGAACGTGCCAGCGTCGAACAGAAAGTGGTCGACGAGCCGGTCACGGTCGTCGTCTCGCAGAAGGGCTGGGTGCGTGCGCGTACCGGCCACGGCCATGATCCGGCCCAGTTCACTTTCAAAGCGGGCGACAGCCTGTACGGCACGTTTGAATGCCGCACCGTCGACACTTTACTCGCCTTCGGCTCCAACGGCCGCATCTACTCCGTTGCGGTATCGGCATTGCCCGGTGCGCGCGGTGACGGCGTGCCGGTCACAACGTTGATCGAACTGGCCAGCGGCACGCGCTTGCTGCACTACTTCGCCGGCCCGGGGGACACGACGCTGATGCTGGCGTCGACCGCCGGTTACGGCTTCACTGCGAAGGCAGGCGACATGGTCAGCCGTATCAAGGCAGGCAAGGCGTTCATGACGCTCGATGAAGGCGACGAGCCGCTGGCGCCGCGCGTTGTCGCCGCTGACGCGAGCGCGATCGCATCGCTGTCCGAGAAAGGACGCCTGCTGGTGTTTGGCATGGATGAGATGAAGAGCCTGTCCGGCGGCGGCCGCGGCGTGATCCTGATGGAGCTGGAGAAGAACGAGAAGCTGCTCGCAGTGCAACCGATCAGCCAGAAAGGTGTCGTCGTGTCCGGCGTCGGTCGTGGCGGCAAGGCGCAGGACCTGCCGCTGTCCGCTTCCGCACTCGCGCCGCATATCGGCAAGCGTGCGCGCAAGGGCAAGGCGCTGGAAGGAACGAAGCTGAAGCCGGCAGTGCTTGCAGCGATACGGTAGGCCGTAGCGGCGCTTTGCGCATCCTGCAGCGTATAAGGAAACGGGCCTCTCTTTCGACAGGCCCGTTCTTTATTGAAGCCAATGCTGCAATTCTTCGCCGGATCAGTCCGGCTCTTGTCCGGCGCTTAAATGCGGTCTGTAGGGTGCGCTGTGCGTACCGCTTTTCGGCGTTGGGAAGGTGCGCAGAGCGCACCCTACCTTTGTCTTGGTTCCGCCTCTCTCAGCCGGTGCTTGAGAACCGTAGCGCGGTATGAGCCTGGACGGGAAAATCAGTTTGTAGGGTGCGCTCGGCGCACCGCTTTCCGGCACTGGTAAAGGTGCACAGCACGCACCCTACATCCGATAAAAAAGCGGGGCTGTCCAAAGACAGGCCCGCTTTTTCACTGGTGCTCCGGCAATGACGGCTTAGAGCTTCGAGGCAATCAGTTTTCCGAGTCGCGCCACACCTTCGCGGATTTTCTCCGGCGGCACAGTGACGAAGCTCAGGCGTAGCGTGTTGTTCTCCGGCGTATTGGCGTAGAACGGCGCACCCGGCACGAAGGCGACATTCTGTGCAACCGCCTCGTCCAGCAGTTTCATCGTGTCGATGTGCTTTGGCAGCGTGACCCAGATAAACATGCCGCCTTCCGGCTTGGTCCAGGTGACGGACGCCGGGAAGTGTTCCTTCAATGCAGCCATCATTGCATCGCACTGGTCCGAGTAGAGTTTGCGGATAGTCGGGATGTGCTGGTCGAGGAAACCGTCCTTGATCGCTTCGTACACCACCATCTGCGTCAGCTGCGCGGTGTGCAGGTCGGCCGCCTGCTTTGCCTGCTCCAGCTTGCGCACCAGCGGCAGCGGCGCGACCACGTAACCGAGGCGAATGCCAGGCGTAAGCACCTTGGAGAAGGAGCCCATGTAGATGACGCCGTCCGGGTTCATCGAGATCATCTTCGGCAGCGGCTCGCCGCGATAGCTGAGCGCGCCGTAAGGATCGTCCTCGATCAACGGCAGGCCGAGGCGCGCGCAGGTTTCCACCAGCGCGGTGCGGCGCTCTACCGACAGGGTGCGGCCGGTCGGGTTCTGGAAATTCGGCAACGCGTACAGCAGGCGTGCGCCCTGCGCGACGCCGGCCACCTGTTCCGGCAGCAGGCCGTGGTCGTCGGTCGGCACCGACATGAATTCGGGCTGGTAGACGGAGAAGGCCTGCAAGGCGCCGAGATAGCTGGGCGTCTCGACCAGCACCTTGCTGCCTTCATCGATCAGGACTTTCGCGAGCAGGTCCAGGCCTTGTTGCGACCCGGATACCATCAGTACCTGTTCCGCGGAGATTTTCGCGCCGCCAGTGGAAAGCGACGCGGCGATCCATTCGCGCAGAGGGCCGTAGCCGTCGGTCGGGCCGTATTGCAATGCGACCTTGCCCTGGTTCGCCAGCACCGTATCGAAGGCGGCGCGCATGTGCTCGACCGGGAAGGTCGCCGGGGACGGCAGGCCGCCCGCAAAAGAGATGACTTCCGGACGGACTGTCACCTTCAGGATTTCGCGGATGACCGAGCTTTGCAGCTGCTCAGCGCGTTTGGAGAATTGCCAATTGATCGGTGCGGGGTTTTCCATTTTCATACTTATCTCATTAATGAATGACGGCTTGCGCCGCGATGTCGGGCTGCTGGTGGCAGCCTTCTGGAGAACGGCGCCGGGTACACGTCGTCCGCATTTAACTTGTCTTTACTGCCTGTCTTTGATGCTTGTACTTCCATCGGCGGCTATTACGCCACCAAGTTCCCTTCGATACAGGTGACGGCTTCGCCACCCAGCCAAATCACATCCTGTTCGTGCACGATTCGGAGATGGCCGTCACGGCCGATGCAACGCCCTTGACGCGCCGCGTAATCAACGGCACCGCGACGCTCGCGCAGGTAATACGCGACGGCACCATTGCCGCTGCCGCAGACCGGGTCTTCCGGCGTGCCTTCATGTGGCGCAAAGGAACGCACTTCCACTATTTCACCATCGAACCCGAACAGGTTCACGCCATTCGTGCCGGCAAGCCGCGCGGTTGCCGCGACCGTCGCCATGTCAGGGCGCAGGCTGCGCAGCGTTTCGCCACTGGCAACCGGTGCGGTGAGCCAGGTAATGCCGAGATCGACCACGACAGGTGCGTCCTGCAGCTTGGCGCCAACCGCTTCTTCGAGCGCCATGCGCACCGCGTCGCTGACCGGCCGGAAGGTCGCCTTCGGCAACGCGAGGCGGATGCCCGCACCATCGGTCTTAAGCCGGACCAGTCCGACGCCGCATTCCTGCACCAGCTCGCCCGCTTTTTTCGGCACGCCGCCGGATGACAGCCATGCATGCGCACTGCCGATCGTCGGATGGCCGGCAAACGGCAGTTCGGTCAGCGGAGCAAAGATGCGCAAGCGGTAATCCGCTTCCGCATGCTCGGGCTTGCAGACGAAGGTGGTTTCCGACAGGTTGGTCCAGCGCGCGATCGCCTGCATCTGCTCCGTCGACAGTCCGTCGCCGTCGAGGATCACCGCCACCGGGTTGCCCTTGTACGGCACGGTGGTGAAGACGTCGACTTGCTTGAACCGGCGTTGCATGCGTGATTACCCTTGCGTGGAAATCAGGCGACTTCGGCGATCAGTTCGATCTCGACGCAGGCGCCCAGCGGGATCTGCGCGACACCGAAGGCCGAGCGGGCGTGCTTGCCCTGCTCGCCGAACACCTCGCCCAGCAGGTCGGATGCGCCGTTGGTCACCAGATGCTGCTCGGTGTAATCCGGTGTGGAATTCACGAGACTCATCACCTTCACGATGCGCTTGACGCGGTTGAGGTCGCCACCACAGGCTGCCTGCAGCGTCGCGATCAGGTCGATGGCAACGGCACGGGCCGCCTGCTTGCCTTCCTCGGTGGTCATGTTCTTGCCGAGTTGTCCAACCCAGACCTTGCCGTCTTTCTTGGCAATATGGCCGGAGATGAAAACGGTGTTGCCTGTCTGCGCAAACATCACATAGGAGGCCGCCGGTGCAGCGACCGGAGGAAGTTCGATGTTGAGTGCTTTGAGTTTTTCGTAGAAAGACAAGATGGTCTCCAGATCGTGATAGCCGGGCGATGGGGTAAAGCTGTCGATTTTACCCGTTAGCGTCGGATCGTCATACGGCGTCCTGCAGCAACGACCGCAATCACCGCAAGCGCGAACATAAGGTTGTTTGCCTCCAGCGTTTCGCCCAGGATCAGTGCGGCGCCGACCAGCGTCATGAAAGGTTGCAGAAGTTGCACCTGTCCGACGCGGGCAATGCCGCCAAGCGCCAAGCCTTTATACCAAAAGAAAAACCCAATAAACATCGAAAAAAGTGACACGTAACCGAATCCTATCCATGCCTTGGCAGAGGCGGTGATGCCGTATTGCCAACCCAGCCATAGGGTGATCGGCAACAGGACGGGCATGGACAGCACCAGCGCCCAGCAGATCACCTGCTGCCCGCCCATGGTCTGCGACAGGCGCCCGCCTTCGGCATAGCCCATAGCGGCCGCAGCGACCGCGCCGAGCAATGCAAAATCGGCAAAGTGCAACGTGCCTCCGCCTTGCATCAGCGCAAAAGCAATGACGATCAGGCTGCCGATGACGGCAGCGATCCAGAATCCGGCCGACGGCCGCTCGCCGAAGCGCAGCGCACCGAACAAGGCGGTTGCCAGTGGCAGGATGCCGACTACGACCGCACCGTGAGACGCGGGCACATAACGCATTGCAATCGACGACAGGACCGGGAAGCCGACCACAACGCCTGCGGCGGTGATCAGCAGCGCCCGCATCTGCGCTGATGTCGGGCGTGGCGCGCCGAGCCACCACAGCAGGACGGCCGAGCCCATCGCCGCGACGACGGCACGGCCGAGCGCCACCAGCACGGGGTTCAGTTCGGCTACCGCCATGCGGGTGAAAGGCAGCGTCAGGCTGAAGATCGCCACGCCCACCACGCCAAGCAGCATGCCGCGGGTTTCCTGTGTCATTGTGCGTTCCATCTTTGCCTCGCTTCTGTCATTTGGCTGGTTCAGCACGGTGCGCCATGCGGCGCGCTCAGGATGCGTGCGAATTGGTCATGATCCACATTCCCACCGCACAGCGGCAGGCCGACCCGGCGACCGCGCAGGCCATCTTTCCTCTGCAATGCGGCGGCCAGTGACGCAGCACCCGCGCCTTCCGCAAGGTTATGCGTGGCGATGAAGTACAGACGCATTGCAGCCGCAACCTCGTCATCGCTGACCGCAACGATGTCTTCGGCGTACTTGAGGATGATGCCGAGCGACGTGTCGTCCGGCACACGGCACGCCATGCCGTCCGCAACGACGGTCGAGACTGGCGACTCCAGCTTGCGCCGCTGTTCGAACGACAGTTTGTACGCCAAGGCATGGGCCGACACCACGCCGACGATGCGCGTCGACAGGCTCAACGCATTGCGGGCGGCGATTGCACCGCAGATGCCGGAGCCCTGCCCGATCGGGACGAACACGACGTCGAGATCGGGCTGCGCCGTGAACAGTTCCATCCAGTAGGTACCGACGCCGCGCACGAGGTCGCGGTGGTAGGAAGGAATCATGTGCAGCGACCGCTCCTCGGCAAGCTGCATCGCGTGTTCCCGGCTTTCCTGGAACTCGCGCCCGTGCTCGATCAGGTTGACGCCGAGCGCACGCATCGCCGCGTTCTTTTCCCTGCTGTTGCCATGCGGGACGACGATGGTCGCCTGTATGCCGTGGCGGCGCGCTGCATAACCGATCGACTGGCCGTGGTTGCCGCGCGTAGCAGAGATCACGCCGTCCACATCCGGCGCGCGCCGCGCCAGCTCATGCATATACACCAGCCCGCCGCGCACCTTGAACGCGCCAGTCGGCGTGTGGTTCTCGTGCTTGATCCAAACCTGCGCGTCGAGTGCCTCGTCCAGCAAGGGCCAGCGGTATTGCGGTGTGGGCGGCATCGCGCGATAGACGATCTGCGCGGCGGAGTCGAGTTCGCTCTTGTCGGGAAGCTGGTGATTCATGGTTGGCTCGGGTTGGCTTGAGGTTTGTTGTCGGTTGAACTATCCTAAACGACGAAACCAATACAGTACCAGTACAGTTACCCAAATAATCCTGACCACTGTCACGGCAAAATGACCAGTACAGCCCAACTCCGCAAAGTCGCCGATATCGCTGCCGCCGCACCACAGGTGCTCTCGCGCGAATCCGGCGAATCGCTGGTGGACCAGATTGTCCGCTCCATCGAGTCACGCATTGACGACAGGCTGTTGCGCAGTGGCGTGCGCATGCCGTCGATCCGCCAGTTTGCCGAGACGCACCGCGTGTCGCGCTTTACGGTGGTGGAGGCATATGACCGCCTCGTGGCAAAAGGTTTCCTCGAATCGCGGCGCGGGTCGGGTTTTTATGTGCGGGAACGCTCACCGTCCATCGTCGCGGCACAGGGCCCGCGACCGGTGGATGCCGTGCCACAGCAACTCGATGTGGTCTGGCTGGTGCGCAACATGTTCCGCCAGCATCCGCCGCACAAGATGCCGGGCTCCGGCCTGCTGCCGTCCGACTGGCTCGACGGCGAACTGATCGCCAACGGCCTGCGCGCCATCAGCCGCCAGCACCAGAACCTGCTGCTGCAATACGGCAATCCACAAGGCTTCCTGCCGCTGCGCCAGCAACTGCAACTGAAGCTGGCCGAGCTGGAAATCGCCGCCACGCCCGAGCAGATCGTCACCACCTCCGGCATCACGCAGGGGCTGGACCTGATCGCGCGACACTTCACGCTGCCGGGCGACACCATCTTCGTCGATGATCCGGCGTGGTTTTTGATGTTCGGCTCCTTCGCCACGCTCGGCGCCAAGGTGATCGGCATCCCGCGCCTGCCAGACGGGCCGGACATCGCAAAGCTGGCCGAGCTGGCGGCGGTCCACAAGCCGAAGTTCTACGTCATCAACTCGGTACTGCACAATCCGACCTCCACCTCGCTGTCGGCGGCCAAGGCCTTCCAGGTGCTGAAGATCGCCGAGCAGCACGACATCATCATCGTCGAGGACGACATCTACTGCGACCTGCATCCCGGCAGCGCGGTGCAGCCCGCCACGCGCATCGCCGCGCTCGACCAGTTGAACCGCGTGATCTACCTCGGCGGCTTTTCCAAGACGCTCGCGGCCAACCTTCGCGTCGGCTTCATCGCCACCTCGCCCGACATGGCCCAGCGCCTGTCCGACCGCAAGATGCTCACCACGCTCACCACCTCCGACCTCGGCGAACGCGTGGTGTACAAGATCCTGTCCGAAGGCCACTACCGCAAGCACGTGGACCGGCTGCGCAGCAAGCTCGACGGCATCCGCGACAAGACCATCAAGCAGCTGGAACGCACCGGCGTCACTGTCGACATCGCGGCACCAGCCGGCATGTTCGTCTGGGCCGATACCGGCCGCGACACTAACGTGCTCGCCGAAAAGGCCTTGGAAGAAGGCTACCTGCTCGCGCCCGGCAGCCTGTTCTCGCCCAGCCAGCTGCCTTCGACGCGGATGCGGATCAATGTCGCGAATATGGGGGATGCGGGGGTGTTGCGGTTTTTGGAGAGGCGGCTTGGGGAGTGAGTGGCAAACATTAGCAAGGTGCGCCATGCGTACGGCCTTTTCGTCGCGCATTGAAAAGGGGGGCTAGCCAATCCGTACGATTCAGTGCGCGGAACGCCCTCCCCTTGCTCACGCCCACCGCCAATTGACGGGATAACGCAGCAGCCTGTCGCTGATCGACCGAAGATGCGACCGCGGCGAATCAGCCGCGGCGCTCATCACCTGCCTTTGCAATAGGCGAACACCGTGTTTGGATTACAACGGAAAGTGCCTCGGTCAGGGATATGGTTGACACCGAGACTCGCCGGAATATCGCGATTAGGGGCGTCGCGGTCGGTGGGATGAATGCCAAAACCGCAGCCATAGGCGCGGTAGCCCGCAACCATACCGAGGTCCCGGATATTATTTCCTCCGCATGCCTGACGGACGGCCACGTTGCCGGACTGAGTGTCGAGCACGCCGCTCATGTTTTGCAAGGGACCTCGGCAAAGCCACGCCTTGCCGCCGTTCTTGGGCGGCTCGCACAGGGTAATGCCTTCCCGGTAGATAACCGGTCGGTTGCGCGCCTCTTCCTCCTGGCGCTTGACCTCCTCTTCCAGCTGCTTGCTGCGCGCGAGCATGTCCCGCTCCGCCCGCTCCCTTTGGGCGGCTTCCTCCCGCCGGCGGCGCTCTTCCTGCTCTGCCTCGGCCTCCTGCTGCCGTTTGCGCTCGGCCTCGGCAGATTCGCGTCGGCGAGTGTCTTCCACGCGCCGCTGCTGCTGCGTAGCCTGCGCCACGCTCTGCTGTTTGCGCTCGGTCTCGGCCTCTGCCCGGCTCGCCCCGGCCCTGTCCTGGCGCGCCTGCTCCTGCTGAGCCAGCACTTTCCTGGCGTGCTGCCAATCGGCTTGGTATTGACGCTCCTTTTCCTCGCGCTCCGCCCTAGCCCTTTCCGCCGCAATGCGGCGCGCATTTTCGAGCGTCTGTTCACTCCTGCGCCGACTTTGCTCGACATAATCATTGACCACCGGCTTCACGCCCGACAGCACTTGCCCCACCGCCTCAGAAGCACGGATTGATGCCCGGGTGCGTTCCCTGGACGCCTTTTCTTCCGCGAGGCGGGCCAGTTCAAACAAACGCCTGCTTTTCTGTTGTGGCGTCTCACGAATGAACCTCTCGGTGTAGACAGTTTCCCAACGCCCGTTGTTCAGCTTCTGAAGCTGCCGAACCAGAGTCGTCGGATCATCGAGCTGAAGGACCCGGCGGGCATTTTTCTGGTGAAGATCGGGGAAGATTAGCTGCTCATCGGTGAATTGCGCGTTCCAGGGTTGCGTCCTGCGCGAGACATTATTACCCTGCCAAAAATTGTATTCGACGTATCCCTCCAATTCCTCCGGATTACGACCGATCATGTGGATGCTCATGGTCGTCCCACCGGATGAATCTGCGCGCCAGGCCGTCTCTATAGTCTGATCGACAGGCGACCATGAAAATGTCAGGCATCCGTCGTACCTGAACCTAAACAACCTGTCGCCGGTGGGCTGAGCCGGAAGCTCCGATTCATACCAGCTATAGCCCACCAGTTGACGCATAAGCCCCCAGCGTTCGTCAGGCAGGAAGGCCCAATATCGCGTGCTGCGCGCGGTCTCCCAGTCAGTGCCGAAAAACAAAGGCATTTGCTGTTCGGTCTCAAGCAGCGTCCCTTGCGGTTCGAGCTTGTAGATAAACCTGAGCCGCTTTTCTTCTGTAAAAATCGCCTCCCCATCCATTCCAAGCGTCAGGTCGCCGCTTGCGGAAACCACGCCGTGCTCATTGCGACGGCTGACTTCCATGCGCGGGGATGGCCCCGCATGCCAGGTGAATTCCAGAAGCTGCGCATGACTGCTCCAGTCGCCTGTGCCTTCCTTGCGCCATACCTGACTGGCCAGGGGAAGCCATGCGCCCCAATCGGCGAGAGGGTTCGCATCGGTCGGTGAACCTGCGCCGATTACTGCCTGCACCGCAGGTGCGTCGGTCGCGGCACGAGATGGGGCTTGTACTGCCGCCGCCGACGCCACACGCGGGTCATTCGCACTGACACCGGACTGACTCTGGAAACGCCAGACATCCTTGATGCCGGCAATCTCCGAGCCGTTCAGGCTGACGTAGTGTTGCTCCCACACACCGCCCTGGGGGGCGACCACATGCATGGGCCATTTGAAGAATCCGGTGCAGACGAAAAGCACGCTGCCGTCGGGCTGCACTGTACCGGTACGGCTGTCGCATACGCCATTCGTCGCAGCCATGCGCAGCTCACCGGGTTGATCGCCACGGGTAATAACATGTGTCATCACTCTACCGGACTTGTCCAGCAACTCCCAGCGTTCGACCAGCTCGACGCCGACCTCACGCCACTCGACCGTGATCTTCCAGTTGCTTCCGAAGCTGTTATCCCCAATCCGATTGCCTCCCAGCCAGGCGGTCCCCGCCAAGTTGGCGTAGACCCCCCACTGCTCCGAGCTCACAGGAGACGCTTCGCCGTGCACGGGTGTCGTTAAGAAGATCCATCCCAGGAAGAGGGTCGAAAAAAATCTGGTCACCAGCGTTTTCATGAGTCTGAAAGTGTATTGCGTTAAAGCAAGGATACAGGTGATCGATACAACTGCACACTGTGTCAAGGAGGTCAGACGCTGATGGTGTTCAAATCCGCCCCAAATCCGGGCTTCATGGATGAAGGTTCTTGTCAGATGGCGCTATCCTTCTCGGCCTACTTGTCCTAGCGAGCGCCGGGTGCGCTCTACGCACCGTTTTTTATCGGGCGCTGGAAGCTGAGCCAAACCATCATGTGTGAATCGGTGCACAAAGCCTACTCCTCCTTCCATCCCCCACCCAGCGCCTGAATCAGTGCAATCGCCGCCGTCTGTCGATCCGCCTGCGCCTGCACCAGCGCGCGCCTTGCATTGAGCGCACTGACCTGCGCGCTGACCACTTCCGAGAAGCTGATCTGCCCGGCGCGGTAGCGGTTCAGCTGCAGCGCCTCCGCTTCGTCGGCGGCCTGCGATGCCTGCCGGCGCAGTTCCAATTGGCGCGAGAGCACCTGCGACGCCGACAGCTGGTCTTCGACATCCTGGAAGGCGGCGAGCACGGTTTGCCGGTAGCGCGCGGTTGCCTCGTCGTGCGCGGCCCGCGCACCTTCCACGCGCGCGCCGGTGGCGCCGGCATCGAACACCGTCTGCGCAACCGATAGGCCCAGCGACCACAGCGCGTTGCCGGCGCTGAACAGGTCCGAGACGCGGCTGCCGCTGGAGCCGTAGGAGGCGCTCAGTCCAATGCTGGGGAAGTAGGCGCTGCGCGCGATGCCGATCTGCTCGTTGGCGACGGCGACGCGCCGTTCCGCCGCCGCGATATCGGGCCGGCGCTGCAGCAGCGTCGAAGGCACGCCGACCGGCACCTGTGGCACAACCGGATTCCAGTCGGCGGGCGCGAGCGTGAAGTCGCCGGGCGCCTTGCCGATGAGTACGGCGATCGCATGTTCGAGCTGTGCGCACTGGCGCTGCAGTCCGGCCTCGTCCGCCTGCGCGTTCGCCAGCTGCGTTTCGGCCTGCAGCACGTCGGTTTTCGGCGCGATGCCGGCGGCGTAGCGGTTGCGGGCGATCTGCAGCGCGCGCTGGTAGCCGGCGATGGTGTCGCGCAGCAGCGCGGCCTGCGCATCGGTCTGGCGCAGCGACAGGTAGTTCGTTGCCAGTTCGCCCTGCGCCGACAGCGTGGCGGAAGCGAGATCAGCGGCGCTGGCCTGCGCACTGGCGGTGGCGCTGCTGACGCCGGCGCGCAGCCGGCCCCAGACGTCCGGCTCCCAAGTGCCGCCGATGGAGAGCCGCACATTGTTGCCAGTACGGCTGCTGCTGCCAGCGCCGGCAGTGGTGGAGCTTCCGCCGCCTCCGGAGCGCGTAGCGCCGCCATCCAGCGACACCACCGGGAACAGCGCGGCGCGCTGCTCGCGCACCAGCGCGCGGGCCTGCACGTAGGCAGCGGCGGCGGCAGCGACGTTCTGGTTCGATACCTCGACGGCGGAGGCCAGCTCGTTCAGCAGCGGGTCGCCGAACAGCGTCCACCATGCGCCGCGATCGATTGCATCGGCGGGCGTGGCCGGCACCCAGTCACGCGCTTCCTTGAACACAGCAGGCACCGGCGCGGCCGGACGCTCGTAGGTGGGACCGACGACGCATCCGCCAAGCAGGACAGGCAGCAGGCAGAGGGACGCGAGGCGGCGGGTCTTCAGCTTTGGAAAGTCAGGCATTGTCTGGTTCATCTCAGGTGGATTCGGGGGAAGGCGCATCGTCGCCCAGATGGCTCTCGCGGCTCAGATGGCGCTCGTCCGTGCTGCGGCGGCGCAGCTTGTCGAGCAGCAGATAGACCACCGGCGTGGTCAGCAGCGTCAGCAGCTGGCTGGCGATCAGGCCGCCGATGATCGCGACGCCGAGCGGACGGCGCAGCTCCGCGCCTTCGCCGAAGCCGATCGCCAGCGGCAGCGCGCCGAGTGCCGCCGCCAGCGTGGTCATCAGGATCGGGCGGAAGCGAAGCAGGCAGGCTTCGCGCACCGCCGCCAGCGGCGTCAGGCCGCGCGCGCGTTCGGCTTCCAGCGCGAAGTCGATGATCAGAATCGCGTTCTTTTTCACGATGCCGATCAGCAGGAACACGCCGATCAGCGCGATGACGGAAAACTCCATCTTGAACAGCAGCAGCGCCAGCACCGCGCCGACGCCGGCCGACGGCAGCGTGGACAGCACCGTGACCGGATGCACCAGGCTCTCATACAGGATGCCGAGCACGATGTAGATCACCACCAGCGCCGCGAGGATCAGCAGCGGCTGCTGGCGCTGTGATTCCTCAAAGCTGCGCGCGGTGCCGGCAAAGCTGCCGCGCACATTGGTCGGCATGCTGATGTCAGCCTCCGCCTGGCGGATCGCCTGCTGCGCTTCGCCGAGGTTGACGCCTTCGGGAAGATTGAAGGAAATCGTTGTCGCCAGTTCCGCATCTTCGTGGCTGATCGAAGCGGGCGTTGCGCGTTCGGAAAAGCGGGCGAACGCTGACAGCGGCACCATGGTTTTCTGCGTGTTGCTGAGGGCCTGTCCGCTCGATGGGTCGCGCAGCGCGGGGTTGACGGTGGCGGCTGCCGTGGTTGTAGGTGCCGTGGTTGACGTTGCGTTTGACGTTGCGGTTGCTGCTGTGGTTGCTGAAGACACATTCCCGCTGGCGGGCACATAGATATCCTTCAGCGCCTCCGGGCTGGTCGCGTACTTCTTCGCGACCTCCATGACCACGTGGTACTGGTTCAGCTCGTCGTAGATGGTCGCCGCCTGCCGCTGGCCGAAGGCGTTGTACAGCGCGTTGTTGACGTCGCGTGCATTGATGCCGAGCCGCGCGGCGGTATCACGGTCCACTTCGACGTAGGTTTCCACGCCGTTTTCCTGCTGGTCCGTGTCCACATCCGTCAGCGCCGGCTGCCGCTTCATGGCGTCGGCCAGCCGGATGGCCCAGGTGCGCAGATCCTCTCGGTTGTCGCTCTTCAACGTGTACTGGTAGGTGGAGTTGCTCTGGCGTCCGCCCATGCGCAGGTCCTGCACCGGATTGAGGAACAGGCTGATGCCGGTGACTTGCGCCAGCTGCGGCCGCAGCCGCGCGATCACCGCCTGCCCGCTCTCGCCGCGTACGTCCGCCGGCTTCAGGTTGACGGACACGAAGCCGCCGCCTGCACGCGAGCCGCCGGTAAAGCCGACTACGGTTTCCACCGCCGGGTCGTGCCGGATGATGTCGACCATTTCGCGCAGCTTTCCTTGCAACGCCTGGAAGGAAATGCTCCGGTCCGCGCGCAGGCCGCCGCTGAGCAGGCCGGAATCCTGCTGCGGGAAAAATCCCTTGGGCGCCGCCATGAACAGATACACGTTGAGCCCGACCACTGCCGCCAGGATGAACAGGATCAGCCAGCGGTGGTACAGCGCCCAGTCCAGGCTGCGCTCGTAGCTGCGGTGCATAAGGTCGAAGCCGCGCTCGAAGAAACGGGAGATCCTGCCGGGCGGGCGCTGCTCGGCACCGGGCTTGAGCAGCCACGCGCACATCATCGGCGTGGTGGTCAGCGAGATCAGCATCGAGATCAGCACCGCCGCCGACAAGGTGACTGCAAACTCGCGGAACAGGCGCCCGATCTGCCCGCCCATGAACAGCAGCGGGATGAAGACCGCAACCAGCGACAGGCTGATCGACAGCACGGTGAACCCGACCTCGCGCGCACCGAGCAGCGCCGCGCGGAAGCGGTCCATGCCGGCCTCGATGTGGCGGCTGGTGTTCTCCAGCACCACGATCGCGTCATCCACGACGAAACCGGTCGCCACCGTCAGCGCCATCAGGGAGAGGTTGTTCAGGCTGAAGCCGAGCAGATACATCACGCCGAAGGTGCCAAGCAGCGATACCACCGTCGCCACGCCGGGAATGATCGTGGCGCGCAGGTTGCGCAGGAAGGCGCTGACCACGAGCACCACCAGCACCACGGCGATCACCAGCGTCAGCTCGATTTCCTGCAGCGACGCGCGGATGGAATGCGTGCGGTCGGACGCGACCTGCAGCTGCACGTCCTGCGGCAGCTGCGCCTGCAGCGACGGCAGCTGCGCGCGCACTGCATCCACGGTATCGATCACGTTGGCGCCGGGCTGGCGCGTGACCAGCACGATCACCGCCGGCTGGCCGTTGAACAGGCCGAGCGTGCGCACATCCTCGGGGCCGTCGCTGACTTCAGCGATATCTTCCAGCCGCACCGCTGCGCCGTTGCGCCACGCCACGACCAGCCCGCGATAGTCGGCTGACGTGGGACGGCCGGCGCCAGCATCGGCCTGAGAGTAAATCTGCAACCGCCGCCCTTCCCCTTCGACCACACCCTTGGGCCGCGTGGCGGAACCGGACTGGATTGCGGCACGCACGTCTTCCATGCTGATGCCGTGGCGGTTGAGGGCGAACGGCAATAGTTCCACGCGCACCGCTGGCAAGGAACCGCCGCCGATTTCGACGTCGCCCACGCCCGGTACCTGCGCCAGCCGCTGCTGCACCAGGTTCGACACCTCTTCGTAGATCTGGCCCGGCGAGCGCGTGGGCGAGGTCAGCGCGAGGATCAGCACCGGCGCATCGGACGGATTGATCTTGCGATAGGTCGGATTGCTGCGCAGCGTCGCCGGCAGATCGGCGCGCGAGGCGTTGATTGCCGCCTGCACCTCGCGCGCGGCAGCGTCGATCTTGCGGTTGAGCTCGAATTGCAGGCTGATGCGGGTCGAGCCGTTGCCGCTGTTGGACGTCATTTCGTTGACGCCGGCGATGGTCCCCAGCCGCCGCTCCAGCGGCGTGGCCACGCTGGTCGCCATGGTCTCCGGGCTGGCGCCCGGCAGCGAGGCGCTGACCGAGATCACCGGGTAATCCACCTGCGGCAGCGGCGCGACCGGCAGCACGAAGAAGGCCGCGATGCCGGCAAGCGCCAGCCAGATGGTCAGCAGCACCGTGGCCACCGGGCGGCGCACGAAAGGTGCGGACAGGTTCACTGCGCGCCTCCGGTGTCAACTCCTGCGCCGGCCTCTCGCCGCGCGGCACGGCGGCTGCCGAGGCGGTCGAACGCCAGATAGATTACCGGCGTGGTGAACAGCGTCAGGAGCTGGCTGAGTACCAGTCCGCCGAAGATGGACAGGCCGAGCGGCCGGCGCAGTTCCGCGCCATCGCCCCAGCCAAACATCAGCGGCAGCGCCGAGAACAACGCGGCCAGCGTGGTCATCAGGATCGGGCGGAAGCGCAGCAGCGCTGCCTGGTGGATCGCCTCGCGCGGCGACTTGCCTTCGTTGCGTTCGGCGTCGATGGCGAAGTCGATCATCATGATCGCGTTTTTCTTCACAATGCCGATCAGCAGGATGATACCGATGATGCCGATCACGCCGAGCTCGTGCCCGGTGAGCATCAGTGCCAGTAGTGCGCCCACCCCGGCCGAGGGCAGCGTGGACAGGATGGTCAGCGGATGGATGTAGCTTTCGTACAGCACGCCGAGCACGATGTACACGCACACCACCGCCGCCAGGATCAGCCACAGCTGGTTGGTCAGCGACGCCTCGTAGGCGCCGGCCGCGCCGAGGAAGCTCATGCTGACCGAGGCCGGCAGCTCGATGTCCTGTGCCGCCTGCCGTACCGCGTCGACCGCCTTGCCGAGCGATACGCCGGGTGCAGTGTCGAAGCCGATGGTGGTGGCCGGATACTGCGCCACATGCGTGATCTGCAACGGTGCCTGCCGCTCGGTGATGGTCGCTACCGCCGACAGCGGCGTGGTCTTGCCGGACGCGGTGCGCAACGGCAGCTGGCCGAGCATCGCCGGCGTCGCCATGCCGGGATGCGCTTCAAGGATCACGCGGTACTGGTTGGTCTGCGTGAAGATGGTGGACACGATGCGCTGGCCGAACGCGCTGTACAAGGCGTCGTCGATGGCGGAGGCGGTGATCGACAGTCGCGCCGCCGTGTCGCGGTCGATATCGATAGCCAGCGCCGCACCGGTGGCGCCGGCATCCGACACCACCTCGCGCAGTGCATCGGACGCCTGCATGCGCTGCGACAGCCGCGTTGCCCAATGCTGCACGGCCGCGCTGTCCGCACCTTGCAGGGAGACACGGAATTGCGTCGGGCCGGTTTCCGCATCGATGGTCAGGTCCTGCGTCGGCTGCAGGTAGAGCTTGAGCCCGGCAATGTGCGCCACCCGCTCGCGCAAGCGGTCCATCGTCTCCTGCTGCGAGCCGCTGCGTTCCCGCTTCAGGTTGATCAGCATGCTGCCGGTATGCATCATCGTGTTGCTGGCCGCATCCACGCCGACCAGCGAGCTGAGCGACTCAACGTCCGGGTCTTCCATGATGGCCCGCGCCGCGTCCTGCTGCAGCCGCGCCATGCGCTCGAAGGACACCGATTCGGCCGCCTCCACCCGCGCCCGCAGCTGTCCGGTGTCCTGCACCGGGAACAGCCCCTTGGGGATCAGCACGTACAGCAGCACGGTCAGCGCGAGCGTTGCCAGCGCCACCAGCAGCGTCAGCGGCTGCCGTTCCAGCACCCATTGCAGAGCAACATCGTATCGCCCGATCAGCCGGTCGAACAGGCGTTGGATGCGCGCGCCGATGCCCTGTTCGCCGGGCGGCGTGGTGGAATGCCAGCGTGCCGCCATCATCGGCACCAGCGTCAGCGACACCACGGCGGAAATCAGGATGGTGATCGCGAGCGTGACCGCGAATTCGCGGAACAGCCGCCCCACCACGTCGCCCATGAACAGCAGCGGGATCAGTACCGCGACCAGCGATACCGTCAGCGAAATGATGGTGAAGCCAATCTGCGTCGCGCCCTTGAGCGCGGCCTGCATCGGCCTTTCGCCCTTTTCGATGTAGCGCGCGATGTTCTCGATCATCACGATCGCATCGTCCACGACGAAACCCGTTGCAATAGTCAATGCCATCAGGCTCAGGTTGTTCAGGCTGTAGCCGAGCAGGTACATCGCGCCGCAGGTACCGATCAGCGATATCGGCACCGCAAGGCTGGCGATCACCGTCGCGCGCAGGTCATGCAGAAAGGCAAAAATCACCAGCACCACCAGCACTACCGCAAGGATCAGCTCGATTTCCACATGCTGGACGGAAGCGCGGATGCCGTTGGTGCGGTCGCTCAGCACGTCCACCTGCACCGACGCCGGCAGGCTTTCGCGCAGTTCCGGCAATCTTTCCTTGATCGCATCAACGGTTGCAATCACGTTGGCGCCCGGCTGGCGCTGCACGTTCAGGATGACCGCCGGCTTCAGACCGGACCAGGCGGCTAGCCGGACATTCTCCGCGCTGTCGACTACCTGCGCGACTTCCGACAGGCGCACCGGCGCGCCATTGCGCCAGGCGACGATCAGGTTCTTGTAATCATCGACGGTCAGCAGCTGGTCGTTGGCATTGATGGAAAAGGAGCGCGTCGGCCCATCGATGCTGCCCTTGGCGCTGTTGGCGTTGGCCGCGGCGATCGCCGTGCGCAGCGTGTCCAGCCCCAGCCCCTGCGACGCCAGTGCCTGCGTGTCGGCCTGGATGCGCACCGCCGGCCGCTGGCCGCCCGACAGCGTGACGAGGCCGACGCCGGACACCTGGCTGATCTTCAGCGCCAGACGGGTGTTGACGAGGTTCTGCACCTCGGTCAGCGGCAGCGTGTCGGACGTGATCGCCAGCGTCAGCACCGGTGCATCGGCAGGATTGACCTTCGCGTACACCGGCGGCGCCGGCAGGTCGGCCGGCAGCAGCGAGGCGGCGGCATTGATTGCGGCCTGCACTTCCTGCTCGGCCACGTCCAGCGCCTCGCCCAGGCCGAACTGCAGCGTGACGATGGACACGCCGGCGGCGCTGGTGGAGCTCATGCGCTGCAGCCCCGACATCTGGCCGAACTGCCGCTCCAGCGGCGCGGTCACGCTGCGGCTCATCACCTCCGGGCTGGCGCCCGGGTACAGCGTCTGCACCTGGATGGTCGGGAAATCGACCTGCGGCAACGCCGACAGCGGCAGGAAGCGGAAACCGATGAGGCCAGCCAGCACGATCGCCAGCATCAGCAGCGAGGTGGCGACCGGCCTTTCGATGAATGGGCGTGACGGGCTCATTGCGCCGCCCCGGCCCCGGCGCTGCGCCGGCGTTCGCCAGCCGGCCGCTGCCCGCTACCTTGGCTCCCCTCCTGTGCTCCGCCTGGCGGCGATGCGGACGCTTGCGGCCTGCCCGGCCGGTCGCCCGGCACGTTGACGCGCGCGCCGTCCTTGAGCCGGTCCGCGCCTTCGGTGATCACCTGCTCACCGGCCGTCAGCCCCGATACGATCTGCACTTTATCTGCGGTCATCAGGCCGCGCTTCACCGGACGCAGCGACACGGTTCGCTCGGCGGCATTAAGCACATAGACATAATCGCCGTCGCCGCCATGCCGCAATGCGGTCACCGGCACGGTCAGCGCCCCTGCAAGGGTGTGCAACTGCAGCCGCACATTGACGAACTGGCTGGGGAAGAGCGCGTGTTTCGCATTCGTAAAACGCGCTTTCGCACGCACCGTGCCGGTCTGCACATCGACCTGGTTGTCCATTGCCAGAAAGCGGCCGGTATCCAGCAGCGTCGTGCGGCTGCGGTCATATGCCTCCACCGGCAGCACGGCGCCCTCGTTGATACGTATGCGCAGTTCGCCGATGCGGTCCTGCGGTACCGCGAATTCGACGTCGATCGGCTCGGTCTGGGTGATGACGACGATGCCGTTGGCGTCGCTCGGCCCGATCACATTGCCGATGTCGGCCGCCCGCAGGCCTACCCGCCCGCCGATTGGCGCGTTGACGCGGGTATAACCGAGGTTCAGCCGCGCGGTGCCCTCGGCAGCGCGGTTGGCGATCACCGTGCCTTCCAGCTGCTTGACCAGCGCCGCCTGCGTATCGACTTCCTGGCGCGCGATCGAGTCTTGCGCCAGCAGCGTGCGGTAGCGTTCCAGCGTCAGCCGTGCGTTTTCCAGCTGCGCCTCGTCGCGCTTGCGCTGGCCGGTCGCCTGCATCAGGGCCATTTCGAACTGGCGCGGATCGATGGTCGCCAGCAGCTGGCCGGCCTTCACTGTTTCTCCCTCGCGAAAATGAATCTTCTGCAGCACGCCCGACACCTGCGGCCGCACGACGGCAGTGGCAGCGGCGGCCACCGTGCCAAGCGAATCGACGATCACCGGCAGGTCGGCCTGCTCGACGCTCGCCACGCCGACGGTGGTCATCGGCGGCCCGCCCCGCCATCCGCCGCCCGGGCCGCGCCCGTCCTGCGTCGGCTGGTGCGTCAGGTACCAGGCGAGCCAGCCAAGCGCAACCAGCGCCAGCAGGGCAACGATCACGCCGATGAGGGATTTTCTTCCTGGTTTGTTCGCTGTAGGGTGTCCGGCCGCGACCGGAGAGGTTTCTGTTTGCCGATTGTTATCTTTGTCCGACTTCATTGATTTCCCTTGCAGTACGGGGGGCGAATAGGGTCCGACCAGTTCCCGAGATGAGTGTTTCCGAATGTTCTCGTTTTTTTGTATCCCTGAATTGTCTCTCAGCGCGGGATTTGTATCGAAATGTGTACGCTGGACCTGACGGGCTCTTGAAATATTTCAACCTGCCCCAATCTTGGCAAAAATTCATTTTTACCACCCTCAACGACTCTCCACTCTAGAGGTAACAAATGGCTGTAACCGAAAAGCAAACCCTGGGTTTTCAGGCAGAAGTCAAGCAACTGCTGCAGTTGATGATCCATTCCTTGTACTCCAACAAGGAAATCTTCCTGCGCGAGCTGATCTCCAACGCGTCCGACGCCGCCGACAAGCTGCGCTTCGAGGCAATCAACAACAGCGCCCTGTTCGAAAATGATCCCGATCTGAAGATCCGGATCACCTTCGACAAGGCCGCGCGCACGATCACCATTTCTGACAACGGCATCGGCATGAGCCGCGAGGAAGCCATCGAGCATCTCGGCACCATCGCCAAGTCCGGCACCAAGGAATTCTTCTCCAAATTGTCCGGCGACCAGCAAAAGGATGCGGCGCTGATCGGCCAGTTCGGCGTCGGTTTCTACTCCGCCTTCATCGTCGCCGACAGGATCACCGTCGAGACGCGCCGCGCCGGCCTGCCGGCCGATCAGGGCGTGCGCTGGGAGTCGGCGGGCGAAGGCGATTTCAGCGTCGAAGCCATCGACAAGTCGTCGCGCGGCACCGACATCACGCTGCACCTGCGCGAAGGCGAGGACGAACTGCTGTCGGTGTGGAAGCTCAAGTCGATCATCCGCAAGTATTCCGACCACATTTCGATTCCCATCCTGATGAAGAAGGAGGAATGGGATGAGGAAAAGAAGGAAACCGTCGTCAAGGACGAGTTCGAGACCGTCAACCAGGCCAGCGCGCTCTGGACCCGCAGCAAATCCGACATCACGGCGGAACAGTACGACGAGTTCTACAAGCATGTGTCGCACGATTTCGAAGCCCCGCTCGCGCATACGCACAACCGCGTCGAAGGCCGCAGCGAATACATCCAGCTGCTCTACATCCCGGCGCGCGCGCCGTTCGACCTGTGGGATCGCAACAAGCGCGGCGGCATCAAGCTGTATGTCAAGCGCGTGTTCATCATGGACGATGCCGAGCAACTGATGCCGGTCTACCTGCGCTTCGTCAAGGGCGTGATCGATTCCTCCGACCTGCCGCTGAACGTCTCGCGCGAGATCCTGCAGGAATCGCGCGACGTCAAGGTCATCCGTGAAGGTTCCACCAAGCGTGTGCTGGGCCTGCTGGAAGAAATGGCCAACAGCGACGAGCAGGCGCAGAAGGACAAGTACACGACCTTCTGGAAGGAATTCGGCCAGGTGCTCAAGGAAGGCATCGGCGAAGACCATGCCAACAAGGAGCGCATCGCCAAGCTGCTGCGCTTCGCCTCCACGCACAATGACAGCGCCGAACAGAACGTGTCGTTTGCCGACTACATCGGCCGCATGAAGGAAGGCCAGGACAAGATCTACTACGTCACCGCCGAAAATTACGCCGCCGCGAAGAACAGCCCGCACCTCGAAATCTTCCGCAAGAAAGGCGTCGAAGTGCTGCTGCTGACCGACCGCGTCGATGAATGGATGCTGTCCTTCCTGCACGAAGTCGAAGGCAAGGAACTGGTGTCGGTTGCCAAGGGCGACCTCGACCTCGGCAAGCTGGAAGACGAAGCCGAGAAGAAGCAGCACGAGCAGACCGAATCCGAATACAAGGACCTGGTCGAGAAGATGAAGACCGCGCTGGCCGACAAGGCCAAGGATGTGCGCGTAACCTTCCGCCTGACCGATTCGCCGGCCTGCCTGGTGGCGGACGAGCACGAGCTGTCCGGCAACCTGCTGCGCATGCTCAAGGCGGCCGGCCAGAACGCGCCGGATGCCAAGCCTATCCTCGAAATCAATCCGGATCACCCGCTGGTGCAGCGCCTGAAGTACGAGGACGCGAAGTTCAACGACTGGTCGCTTATCCTGTTCGACCAGGCAGCGCTGGCCGAAGGCGGCACGCTGTCCGATCCGGCTGGCTTTGTGAAGCGTCTCAATGAAATGTTGCTGGGGATGGCGGGCCGTTAAGGTCGACAGCGAACTCAGGCAATACAAAAATCCGCTGCATGCTACTCAGGCATGCAGCGGATTTTTTATTCAATGCTCATGTAAGCGCGGGTTCGCCCCTCCCCGCCCCCGCACGACCTCAAGCAACCGAAACGTTCTCGCCGATACGCTGCTTGGTCCTGAACGAAAACCGGTGCCCGTTCAGCAGCGTGCTGATCGGCGTGTATCGCACCAGCAGGTGATAACTCACAATGCCTGCAATCGTCGTGGCAAGAATATTGATGCCCATCTTGGTCACTGCACCGAACGGCATGCCGTACAAGAGAATGCCAAAGCCGATGGTGCCCAGCATATGTACCAGGTAGACCCAGTAGGAACTTTCCGCCACATAGCGCAGGAAGCGGTTCTGGTTGGGCAGGTAACGCAGAAAAAGCCCGATCAGTGCAAAGCTCCACATCCAACTGATGAAGTTGTACATCAGCGCCAGCCCAAACCGCACTCGCATGTTCGTTGCCTCGTCAGCGCGGAACACTTCCGCAATCACGAGATAAGCCATGAACAGAACCATGCCGGCCATCGCATAGCGCCATCCGTTGTTGGAGCACAGCTCCAGCACCGCATCGCGATGGCGCCAGACATATAGTCCCGCCATGAAGAACAGGCCGTTGTGCATGAATTCATGGATCTGCGGCACGAACGATCCGCTCGAGACGACTACGCCCCATTTGTACGGCAGACCGGCGAAGGCCAGCGGCAACGCCAACAGGAGAAAGCCCCACCATCTCGACACAAGGACGAACCACATTCTGGACAGACCATCCTTGAAGCCGGCAGGGATGTGCTTTGCAAGGCTGCCGACAAGCGCCGTAGCGATGCAGAACCAGAGCAGGTAGTAAATGAACCACATATGCATGGTGTTGATGAGCGGCCGCGCCGGATCCACCGGCATGATGGACTCATCGATGCCGAGCGTGCCACGTACCATCAGGTGCACGTAGTTCATCGCCAAAATACCCATGCCCACATAGATGACCGGCCAGAACAGCACAAACGGCAGGCCGATGCGCCGCACGCGGTGCTTGAGCATGCCGCCATAGCCGCGACGTGATGCCAGCATCGCGGCAAAGAATCCGGCGAGGATGAAAAACACCGGCATCCGGAAGGCATGGATGAACACCAGCGACAGATCGGCGACCCTGGACCTCGCCGGATCATGCCATGGCAGTAGGCCCGGCTCGACGGTGTGGCTGACCGCGACGTGCAGGACGATGCCGAGCCACATCATGATGGCCCTGAGGTTGTCGAGCGAATGGAATCGTTGTGTATGGCTCATGCGGACAGCTCCTGTTCTTGTTCTTCGGTGTTTGTATTTGTTGGTCTTCTTCCGTGCCAACGCCGTCATCCGGTGCTACAGCTCGCAAGCGGAAACATGCTGCAGGCTGACGCATTATCCGGTGCTTTTCGCCGGGTGGCGATCGTCAAAATGGATGATATGAACAGGAACGTGTTTGATACTCGGCAACAGTTGTCGGCAGCACCGGCTACGATGCACAGTGCTTGTCGTGCCGCTGGGCGAACTGCTCCATCCATCCCACCGCCTGGTTCCACAAGGTCGGCTGGAATTCCGGCCGGAAGAATCCGAAGTGCCCGATGCGGCGCGCCTGCACGTCGTCAGGCTTGATGTAGCGCCGCTCGACGTCGGCATTGCGGTAGAAGTCATGCAGGCTGTCGATGCTGCGCCTGCTCATCATTTCGTCGTCGGTAAAGCTCATGGCCAGCAGCGGGACGCGGAGATTGTCATAGCCCGACCGGATCGGCTCTCCTTTGCGATCCACGACGTAGTGGGGATTCTTGCACCATTGCATCCACTGGAAGATCACGCCTTTCGGCAGGTCGCCGACGATCTTCATCTTCTTGCCCGGGAAGTAGCCGAACAAGGTCGTGCTGACCGGCGCCACGAAATACCAGATGAACCACACGATGCGCTTGAGTTGCGGCACGTTGTCTCGCCAGTAGCCGCTGCCGGCGGCGACGGTGACAATGCCGTCGATCAGGTGGTTGTCCGGCAAGAGGCCGGGCAGCTGGCCGCCAAGGGAATGGCCGATCACGAGCAACGGCAGGTTCCTGTGCCACGCCTTCGCTGCACGCACTGCGGCGTTGTAGTCCTCAACCCAGTCGAACAGGTTGGCCTTGAAGCCGCGCAGGGAACGCCTGAAACGCGCGGGGACCGAGGCCCCCGATCCGCGGTAATCAAAAGTGAGCACTGCAAATCCCTGCTGCGCGAGGAACTGCGCGAACGGGAAGTAGAAATCCTGCTTCACGCCCATGGCGGTCGGCAGCACGATGACTGCCTTGGGCGTGGCCGATGGCGCGAAACGGTTCGCCGCCAAAGTGAATCCATCCTTGGTATTGATCGTGATCGGTTCCATCGTCAGCTCCCGGAAAACACCTGCCTGCCCGGCGTGCACGTTCACGCATTGATGCGCGCCGCCGAACACTTGGGCCGCACCGCGGCTACTTCAGGTTCATCGTGATCGTTGCGGTAAAGACATGCTTACCCTCGGTATCGAAGGCATCGACCGGCACATCGACGTTGCCGACCTGATCCCAAGGCACGTTTTCGCCATTGGCGACGACGCGCATGTCCGTCTTTG
Organism: Noviherbaspirillum agri; assembly: GCF_054780595.1. Classification (NCBI taxonomy): domain Bacteria; kingdom Pseudomonadati; phylum Pseudomonadota; class Betaproteobacteria; order Burkholderiales; family Oxalobacteraceae; genus Noviherbaspirillum; species Noviherbaspirillum agri. The sequence continues at coordinate 78,644 of NZ_BAAGWA010000004.1, read as the reverse complement.
CCTTGGCCAGGTACTGCACCTTCATGCCGACCGGGATCCACTGGCGTCCGTCCGGGATCGACACGGTAGTCATCGTGCCGGCGGCAAGCTCCGCAGCATTGCATAGCGCAATCGCATGCACCGTGCCGATGTGGTTGTGCACCGCGCGGCGATTGGCGAACTTCACCTCCGCAAAACCGGGGCGCAGCTCCGAGAACATCGGCTCGATCGTCGAAAAGTAAGGCGCGAAATTGCTGACGGCCTTGCTGAAAGCGTCATTGCCCATCTGCTGGTACATGCTCAAGGTCTGGTTCATCGTCTTCTCCTGTGGTTGTTCTATCGCGCAGCCGGTTGGCTGCGCCACCTGCATCGCTTTTCAAAAGCGTCACTAGAATACTATTCTAGAATATAATTCCAGTCAAACCAGTATGACGACCATGACCACGACCAAGAAAAGCAGGAAACAGGAAATCCTCGACGCGGCACTGAGCTGCTTCACGGAAAACGGCATCGAGGCGACGACCATCGACATGATCCGCGAGCGCTCCGGGGCAAGCGTCGGCAGCATGTACCACCACTTCGGCAGCAAGGAGAGCATTGCCGCGGCGCTCTATATCGATGCGCTGGCAGAGCACAATGCCTATCAGCAGGAATTGCTGTCAGCGGCGCGCGACGCGGAACAGGGCGTGAAGGCGATTGCCTATGCCTATATCGACTGGGTGTCGGCCAACCCGGACAAGGCGCGCTTCGTGCTATATAGCCGCGGCGTGCTGGCGAAAAGCGAGATGGCGGGAGAACTAAAGGAGCGCACGCGCAAGCACATGGGCGAGGTGTTTGCGTGGTTCCAGCCGCATATCGACAGCGGCACGTTGAAGAAACTGCCGCTGGAAGTGTACGGCTCGCTGATCACCGGGCCGGCGCATGACTATGCGCGGCTTTGGCTGTCGGGACGCGCCAAGACCAATATCAAGGCGTACCGCGAGATTTTTGCGGAAGCAGCATGGCGCGCGGTGAAGCCGTAGCTCCACCGCGGCAACGTTCAATAGGCTCAATAGGCGATATGGAAGCGCCGGTAGAGGAAGCTCAGCACAAACAAGGGCCCGATCAGCAGGAAGCGCAGGTCATCGAAAAAAGATGGCTTCTTGCCTTCGATCTTGTGTCCGATGAACTGCCCTATCCATGCAATCACGAACACCGCCAGCGAAACCGACAGGACATCGCCCTGCGGCAGAACCGACAGGATCCACAGCATCACGCCGGACATCAGCAGCATGCCGAATGCAAACGGCACCGACAGTCTGAAGTAGTACACCAGCGATGCCAGTGTCACGCCCAGCGCCGCCAGCGGATGCAGCGCCCACAGCAGGCCGAGGAAGGAAAACACAATGGCCGGGATACAGACGATGTGGATCAGTTCATTGGTGTGGTTGCGGTGGCTTTCCGCATACTTCGCAAGCAATGCATCCACTTGCCGATTTGCAATGGTATCCATGATGGTCTCCTGTTAAAGGCGGCTCTTGATGACCGCTCTGGCATTTGATGCATTCAGAAATGATGCCGGCTAATTATGCACGTTGCTTCGACATAGCGTGCGGCGGCGCCGTTGCGCATTTGGCGTTAGATCAATACCCGGCTGGCCTTTCCCGGCTAAGCCGACGGCTGCGCAGCCCCCTTGGGTAGAATGCGTGCATGCCCGCCGCACGCAAACCCGTCCCACCAGCCCTGCTCACCGGCTTTGCGCCGGTCCTCGATGCCGACATCCGCATCCTGATGCTCGGCAGCTTCCCCGGCGAGGCATCGCTTGCTGCCCAGCAGTATTACGCCCATCCGCGCAATATGTTTTGTTCAGTTTGACACCGACCTCTATAACCTCGTCGCTTCAAAAACCTCTAAAAACGCCAGAGATTACTCGTACAAATCTGCGCTCGCATTTCCATAACCATTTGATTTTTTGAAGAAATATGTACTTCCTCCAAAAAGCTGGATAGTATTTTCTTGTCGTTGTGACAATTTATGGAGAAATTCGCATGGCTACGAGCACCAAACCCGAACTCAAACAATCTCCTGCTGCTGGGGCTCCGTCGCCCTCCAATATGCAGCAAGAAGCGACGCAATCTGAGGTTCCGGCCAATACCTTGTCGGCCCAAGATAAGTTCAGGGCTGCAATCGAGGAATTGGACGCCGAGCGTACTGCGCTGGTCAAAAACACCATCGAAAACCTAAAGCCCGGCAAGCCCTTCGATCACACAGTGATCCGGGCCATTAATAAGATCGAGACAAGGAAGAATCGCCTGATCATTTCGCGATTTGCTGCCATGTTGAAGAAGAACGAACCCGGCATTATTCCAATCGTCCATCAGATCATCGACATTTGATTGCCATTGCTAATCGTGGAAGTAGACGCCCCACCCCGCTTCGCGTCTTTGGGGAATCGGCAAATTCAATGTAGATGAGAAAGAAGAACGGATAAAATGGCGCTATGAGCGTACTACCTGATACCCCCGAAACGAATACCCGACATCGCTATAGCGAAGTCGATCGTCAAAAAGCCACTGGCGCAACATATACCCCAGCAAAGTTTGCAGCATTCGTTGCGGAACAGATTATGCGAGTAGCCCAGCTTCCCAAGGATGGAGCAATTCGAGTCCTTGATCCGGCAGTGGGAGATGGAGCGCTTTTAGATGCCCTAATAGCACATTTGCCCCGAGAAACGCGCGAGCGAGCGGAGGTTGTTGGCTATGATACTAACGACAACGCAGTAAGACTTGCTTCCGAACGTCTTAAACAACGGTTTCCAGACGTAAAAGTGCAAATTGAGCAAAAGAATTTTCTTGAACATGTGCTGAATCTCCAAAGCTGTGGAGATTTGTTATCACAGGGCGAAAGGCAAGAACGCTTCCATCTAGTAATCGCGAATCCTCCATACGTCCGAACCCAGATTATTGGAGCCACTCAGGCCCAAGTGCTTGCACAACGTTTCGGCCTAACTGGTCGAGTCGATCTCTACTATCCATTCCTGTTAGGTATCTCAGAGGTCCTGGACGAGTCAGGGGTGGCCGGGGTAATCACATCGAACCGATTCATGACTACTAAATCAGGACAGGCAATACGCAAAGCGCTTTTGACACGTTTTCATATTTTGCATGCCTGGGATTTTGGTGACACGAAACTATTCGATGCAGCCGTCTTGCCGTCCGTACTCTTGGCACGCGGTACTCTAGACGTTCGCCTACCCCACACAAAAGATGTATTGTTCTCATCCATCTATGAAACGGATGAACCGGAAAATGTCGCTTTAGACGATGTATTGTCCGCGTTGCGTGTTGAAGACACCCAGGTAGTCGCCATTCCAGACGGTCGCCGATTTCGTATTCGGCACGGAGGTTTAGATAATGGTGGTGATCCGGAGGGCACCTGGAGAATTGCCACTCAAGCGACCGATCACTGGCTAATGACAGTAGAAAGCAACACTTGGGATACGTTCCGCCGGATTGGCAAGATTAGAGTGGGAGTAAAATCCACAGCAGACAAGGTTTTTGTACGTAGCGATTGGAACGATTTAGCCGGAGGACGCCCAGAACTATTGAGGCCTCTGATTACCCGTCATTGTGCTAGACGTTTCAAAGCTCTCATTCCAGCTAAAGCAAAACAAGTCAAAGAGATACTCTACCCTCACGAAGCGACGCAGAACGGCCGTCGCGCGGCGGTTGATTTAAATCTCTATCCGATAGCAGCGCGCTACCTTGAGGAACATCGTCAAGTCCTCGAAGCCAGAACTTACGTAATCGAGGCAGGGCGTCAGTGGTATGAGCTATGGGTTCCGCAAGACCCGGCCGCGTGGCCGGCACCTAAACTCGTATTTCCAGATATTTCTGAAAAACCGATTTTTTGGATTGACACGGATGGTGGGGTTGTTAATGGTGAATGTTATTGGCTGCGAGCGGACAATGAAAGCGAACAAGATCTACTATGGTTGGCACTTGCTGTAGCCAATTCCAGTTTTATCGAAGCATTCTATGACCATCGCTTTAACAATAAATTATATGCTGGTCGTCGCCGTTTTATTACCCAGTATGTTGAACAGTTTCCTTTGCCAGACCCGAATCATGAAGACGCAAAAACGATCATAGCTCTAGCAAAGGAAATACACGCAAAGACGCCCTCCCTCGAAGCCGATCAGATGGCCACCGACCTCGACGCTCGCATCTGGCGGGTATTTGGGCTAAAGTCCGAAAAAATTACGGGGTAACGGAATTTGAATTTTTCCGTTTGTAACCTTGCCTTCAAATTGACGGAAACGTTTGAAAAAATCTAAACCAGTTGTTACAAATAAATGGGTCAACATTACAGTGCGTCCATCTGTTCTTGCATAAAACAGAGCATAACGAGTATCACAATGACGCGGGTGATGTTGCCCTAATTGGCGGATATCTAAATAATCTTCACTGCTGGGAAGCACCAATCCCAAATCAATTGTCGGTGAAGTTTGTAATTTAACTTCAAGCAACTGGTGCCGAATATCAGGAAATTGTCCCTTATCCTCGTAGCGACTGTACCCTAAGCGTTCACAGATTAACCGATGCAGCGCAGCCCCTCTATTTCGTTCTTGATCGGTACCTGGGTCGGGAAAAGTTGCTCCGACCAAAGACGATAAACGCTCGAATATCTCGTTTATTGGAAGTAACGCTCCACTTTCAGGCTCGTCTATAGGGCTGACCCGATGATCAAACGAGATGCCTGTACGGACATGTGGAACAATGGGGAGTGTATCTTGTACAGAGATCAATTCGTAAGCGTGTGAACTTGTTTCCAGGCGGGCCTGATACTTGGTTGTAATTGTTCCCGTTGTATCAAGTAGAGCAAGCTCCTGTCCATTCACCACCTTGACTCTTAAAATCGTGTCATTCTCGGAGATTTGGATAATCGCATAACGTCGCGTGGGCGAAAGTTCCTCGTTCCAAATCTGGAGATTTAAAGACTTCTGGGTATATGTGTCGAGTTGCTGCCCCGGGAATCTGGGTTGCGTTTTTGCAAACGAGTTGGGCGCTGGATAGCCCAAGGCGTGACATACTGCTGTTTTTACCACCTTTGACCGAGTTCGAAGCGGTAGTCCTGCCAAAGAAAGTCCGCTCAATCCTTGATTGAGTAAGGCTTCTAGATGCAGCGTCGGGATCCAATAATGTTCGTGTCCAACCTCGATTGGTGTGTAAATATTAAATCCCGAATGTTGGATAGCATTTCTATAATCTAGGGGCGTCTTTTCCGTCATAATGCAGTCACAATGTTAAATTGTCATCAGGGTCACGCGACATAAGTAACGACTTCAATGGCCTTAAACATCGGCGTTCTACGAGATTGTCACAGTAGCCATAGCGAATTCACAGCCCTTCCGCTCACCCAGTAGGTTGAGCGTTTCTATTCCTCAGAAGCGGGGGTTCGTTCTAAGCCCCCCTCCTTTCAGCGCCTCGAATCTGCTTGACACGTTGATATTAAGCAAGCATTTTCCTGTATGATAATTGGTTTTGAAGTCCCTAGCTTCGAATGTTCAGAATCGCGAACCCGTTATCCAACACGACACAAGCGACGTCAATTCGCAGATGGTAGCTATCCGACCATCGTTGCATCTACAGTAAAATCCGAAAGAAGCAATAGAGCCAAGCTAGCTTCTGATCAGTTATTAATCCGGAGTAGTGAGAGGAAGACAATGGCCGAACTAAACTATTTGATTGCCCGTGCATTCGATGAAACGAAGCCCCTCCGTATACAAGATGCTCTTGTTCGTGTTCTATGGAGAGTAGACGCGAATCAGCCTTGGCCTGAGCTCACCTTTCCCGAAATGACTGCAGCTGCCTCACAGCTTATGGACTATCCTGTGGGGCAACCTACAGTCCGTGGGATTGTTTATCGAAATCCGGAAATCTTTGAAAAAGTAGAGTCTGACAGTTATTCCCCTAGATGGCGAATTTGTCGCGCATGCCGTTCTAAGCGTTAAACCGCAATTCCGATCTTATAGGACTGGCTGATCTGGATACTTTTTATTCAATTACGATGAATCCAGATCTAACTCTCTGAAAAAAATAAGACTTCCCACTTTAGCAGTTAGAGTGCTAATGCTCACTCGTTGCCACCAGTGCGACTGCATTGAAGCCGAACACTTGCGGGCTCTCCACAACTAACTAATTGCTATCACAAGAAAGTGCGCCTCCGGTCGCTATGGACGTACAGCGTCTTGATAAAGAAAGGCACGATTGTCGCATGCCACTATCCTTTCCACCCGTAGAAAAGACGGCACTCACCCCTCCTGAAGTCATTGCAAACCACCTACAATGTCTTATAGGGAAAAAACTAACGCTCACTGGCAAATCAAGAACTGATGGATCGAATCTGCGAAAACTGGTGACTGTAGCGCTCACTCAAAGCAAACTTCCTGCTCCTTGCCTCAAAGGCGATTTTCAAGTTATTCCTCCTAGAAGGAAAGGTGTTCCTCGCCTCCTGCTTGAGTACGTTGATACCTACATTGTCACTTCCGGCAGCTCATACAACCTCCAAGTATGGAACAGAAATCCAGCATCCGAATCCGTCCAAATTCAATACCTCGATGGCTCAACTCTAAAATCCAACGAGATTCGTTTTGTACTTGTAAAGGTCCACGTCAGCTCACACCTAATTGAGTCAGTCGTTGTTCTTACACCGGATTACATTGAGCGCAAATTCGGATGCTTCGGCAAGCCAACGATAAAGCAGCAGTTGATTATTTCTGATATTGCAAGGGCTGGCATTCTGGAGATGCCCGGCAAACTGCTTTTTTACCCAGACGCTATTAACGTTGGAGCCCCAACTAATCGCAGCAATTTAGCCTCTTCAAATATACACGCAGCGCCGTCCAGTAGCCATCTGCTCCCATTAACTGAAATTAAAGCCGTGGTATCCAATCGTGTCATAGGTCGACAGATTGCCGCCGGGCCGACAAAAACGCGCGGACAAGCGCTCGAAGAGTTAGTGGCCACTGAGCTAGGGTATTCAATTCAGCCAGGTGATTTATTGGCAGGTGGGTATCCCGATATACGAAATCAGGCGCTCGAGGTGAAGGTTCAGGATTCACCTACTGTTGACCTCGGCATGTTTAGTCCCGCTTTTGCTGAGAATATTCCGCTTTGCGATGGCTTTAATACGAAAACGGTGCGATATCTCATTGCGCTGACTAATCGCCTAACTGGAGTTATTGAAGGCGCAATACTTTGCCCTGGCAGTCATCTAGGTAGGCATTTCACGTATGTGTCGGATGTCAGCTATAAGTGTCAGCGATCAATCCCAATGAGTTTCTTTACTAAACTTGAAGGACGCTCTGTATTTAACCCCAGCTGAACCTCATAGAGAAGCTGACGAAAATCGCCAAGAAATAATGGATATCGTGAGGTGTCGGTAGTTAAAAGATTTCGTTACAAATCTGTTTCAAGCGAACAGGGTTGTCTTCAACGTATTGCGCCGTCATGGCGATTGACGCATGCCCCATCAAGGTTGAAACAGCCTTGATGTCTGTTCCTTTCTCAATGAGGCGCGTCGCGAATGTTCTTCGGCCGCTATGGCTTGACGCGCCTTGCATCAATCCCCACGCATAAAGCCGATGAAAAAGCTGCTGAAGCGTGTTCGCTGAAAAGTGGCCGCCCTTTTGTGAACGAAAAAGCGCGGCTTCATAATTGAAGAGAATTCCATCGCCTTCAATCCGCTCATCAATGTATTCCCGGATTGCCCGACGCGCATGCTGATTCGTAAGGTAAACCACCCGCTGCTTACCGCCTTTTGTCATCGTGCGGGTCAGATGGATTTCGTCGAGCAGTTGGCCGTCGATGCCAAGAACATGTTTGATTCGAAGCGCCGCCATTTCCTTGGCCCGAAGGCCGAGTCCAAAACTGATGTAGAACATGGCGACATTCCGTTTCGCGTGCCGTAATCTACGCACTACGTTTAAGACTCTTTTGAATTCCTGCTCGGTCAGGACCTTGGCCTTGCCGTGACTCACGCCCTACCCCAATAATGTTTTAAAACTATTGCGTTTATGCAATATAAAAACATTATATCTTTACCAACATGCCTCGTACACTGGAAAAGTGGCTCCAGGTAACGTAATGTTTTCTAATTGCATTTAGTAAACATTCTTATCCTAGGGGAAAGAAACCTCATTGGATTGATGCGCCGATGCCCTGGCCGCCGTCAGGGAAACCCAGCGGCAGTGGCTGACAGTGACATACAGGCAGGGCTTACCTTCTCCCTGCCTCCGTCCAACCAGACTGTACAAATTTGCAGGCTTCTGCAGTAGAAATAAGTACGTAGTCATATACTGCGCCACTGCAAAACCAAGCAAAAATGTACGCTCCTACGTAGCAGCCTCTTCCAGCCAAAGGTCGCTTCGCGTCGCAGCAAGCTCCATAACGCGGTCGTAGTCAATAATGAAATAGGAATAATGCTCGCCATTGACCATCCGCCGATCCAGCCTGATTGCTACGCCACATTTCCCTAACACTGCATTGAATACCTTCTTTCTGTTCTCAGGTATCTCAGGCTTTTGAAATCTCGTACCGAGGAACATATGAATCGCCCCCGGTTTTGTAGGCACTTCCGAGCCTTACAATTTGGCTAAAGGGAGGTGTTATGAGCGGCAAGCGGTACACAGAAGAATTCAAGGTTGAAGCGGTCAAGCAGGTAAGCGAGCGCGGCCATCCGGTGGCAGAAGTGGCCAGTCGACTTGGGATAACGACGCACAGCCTGTATCAGTGGATCAAGAAGTACAGCGTATCGGCCCCTGAACGAGCCGCAGCCCAGGACCAGCAAGCCGAGCTGCGTCGCCTGAAGGCTGAGCTGAAGCGGGTGACCGAAGAGCGAGACATCCTAAAAAAGGCCGCCGCGTACTTTGCCAAGACGTCCGGGTAAAGTACGCGTTTATCCGTGAGCATGAAGCGCAATATCCGGTGCGTCGGCTGTGCAAAGTCATCATGGTCCATCCCAGCGGCTATTACGCCTGGCGCTTGAATCCAGAATCGGCTCGCAGTATCGAGGACCGTCGCCTGCTTGGACACATCAAACAGTCCTGGCTGGAAAGCGGCGCCGTCTACGGGTATCGGAAGGTGCATGACGATCTGCGGGATCTTGGCGAGACTTGCGGCCGCAATCGTATCCACCGCTTGATGCGCATGGCTTCGCTGCGGTCCCAGACGGGCTATCACCGCCGTCCTGGTCATCGCAAGGGACAGCCCTCTGTTGTTGCGCCGAACCACTTGCAGCAACAGTTTGATGTTGCTGAGCCGAACCGCGTTTGGGTGACCGACATTACGTACATTCGGACGCACGAGGGCTGGCTATTCCTGGCTGCCGTCATTGATTTGTTTTCACGTCAGGTAGTCGGCTGGTCCATGCAGCCGCGCATGGATCGCGAGCTGGCCTTGAATGCTCTGCTCATGGCAGTGTGGAGAAGACAACCCAAGGAAACGGTGACCGTGCATTCGGATCAGGGCAGCCAGTTCAGCAGCTACGACTGGCAGGATTTCCTGAAGGCGCACAACTTGAGGGCAAGCATGAGCCGACGTGGAAACTGCCACGACAACGCTGTGGCGGAGAGCTTTTTCCAGTTGCTCAAGCGCGAGCGGATCAGGCGCAAGATCTACAACAGCAGGGAAGAAGCCAGGCAGGACGTGTTCGACTATATCGAGATGTTCTACAACCCGAAGCGTCGCCACGGTTACAACAACCGGCTTTCGCCGGTAGACTACGAGAAGCAGTATTTCAAGAGACTCGCCAGTGTCTAGGATACTGGGGGCGATTCAATATTCACCATGTCGATGTTTTCGCTTACGTACTCTGCGACACGCCGAAGCTGATCATCATCGACCACACGCTTCAGTTTTTCAAACTCAGATTTGAATTTCGCTGTCGATGTACGATCTTGCCTAGATCGCGGCTTATGCTGTCGCCTTGCCTGTTCCAATTCAGTTTTCAGTTCTGCATAACGCTTCGCATCTCGAAGAACATCCTTGGGATGAATACCTGAAGCGTCTATTGCACTAAAAAGCAATTGATGCTTCATCGTGCGATGATCAAACAGCGTGAACGTCTTTCCATCCGGATTCTCTCGCTGTATTCGATCAAGATAACGAGCGTATTCCTCTTTCTCGGAAAGCAGCTTGATGTTTCTAACTATTCCGCGCACATCGTCTTCGTAGTATTTCATTACATGATCCAATGTAACCAATACCGGTGACGACAACCCAAACAATTCAGCGATTCGATACTTGATTACTGCTCTCCGCTGCTTCGCCCGGAGGCTGCGATCGTCCTTCAATAATTCATACTCATGTGATTCCAGATTTTCGGCCTCCATAATCGGTTTGTATTTGCGCGTTCCGGTCGGATCCTTCGCGATGCGCAGCATCTCCTTCCCAGCAGCTTTCCAATCTTTGTTTTCAGGCCACCATTGCACTTCCCAACCGCTGTCCTTTTTGAGCTCAATAAACTTGTGGCAACGATCCATTTTCCAGTTTTGCTCGCACCAACCAATTCGCGTATGCACATCGAGATACAGTTTTTCCGCCTCAGATAGTTCAATCCTTTCACCGGGCATGCAAAGACGACGAGTCTGCAATTCCTTCTGCTCGGGACCGCTCCACATCGCTTTCTCTGACGTGTACTCCGCTGCGCGTCCACGATGAATCCAAACGTTCACCGATGGGCAGTGACGTACTCGACTAATTGCCTGATCACAGTCTTGATAGGTATAGACCGAGCCGTCAAACAGACCATAAACAGCATCGAACCAAGTTCCATCAATGCTGACGCCAGTACTCAACGTTGAGGTGGCAATCAAAACATCGTACTTCTGCGATTCACCGGTTGGATCGGAGAAAAAAGTTTGTGCCGCATCTTCACTGCTTGTATCACCCGTCAACAATAAAACTGCTACCGGCTCATCGTAAGGGCGGCGTACATATTTCATGAGTTCTTGGATTTCATTTGCCAAGTCCTTCTCTCCGACAGGAACATAAACACGCTTCCCATCTTCAACATCACATATCATCTTCGCTAATGCTTGATATTTGCTTTCATATACGTTGATCGAACGGTCGGTCTTCCATTCATTCACTATGCATAAAACACGGTCTTCTTGTTCGAAATTGCGACGCAATTTCGACATCAAGTGACAAGTGAGTTCACTTGTCAAATCCGCATCGCAGCACACAATTTGCTTCGCGAAATGAATGAGCTTCAGTAGGATGTTGAAAATCGCTTCACGCCGATCTTTCGTCGTATCGCCAATAAGATGACGAAAGACTTGTTCACTTTCGTCAATGACAATAACGTCATATCCTCTGATCTTATTGGCCCTTTCCAAACTGTCCAAGCTAAGCGTGTACCTCCAATGCAATTCAGGTTCGTCTAAGTAACATTGAACGTCCAATGAGTTGGAAAGCGTTCGCGCCAAAGATCGTCGATGAGTAAGAACAAGAACACTCCGATATTCCGGTATGGATTTAAGATATTTCCTTAGCCATTGCGTCTTACCGGTTCCCTTATCAGATTTAACAAATACTAGATTGGCATCTCGCAGGCGATCATCCGTAACTGGTACATCTTCTTCCAGATAGCGAGAATTGGCCGATACGAACTCAATACCTCTTTCATAGCTGGAATCCAATTCAATCGCCGCGGACATCTCATGCTTTGAAGGCGTACGTCGATAGACCAATTGCGGATAGTCTTCGTACCGACGGGCTTTCTTATTAGTTTTGAGATATTGTTCAAAGGGGCTTAAGCTCATTGCTTTCTCCCTTCTGCCTGCCGCTTAAGTTTAATCTTAGCTATGCCGTCGACAATCGGATCAGACTGAATTCGCTCCATGTAGAACGTCCCACATTTTTTGCAAACCAAGTACGGAGTGCCAGCTCGGGTCACATCAACAAATTCGGACGGCCTTCTATCAGGATGAAACGGGCATCTTACATACGAGATTTTCCGGTCTATTTCACGCACGGCAATGATCCCTCCAGCCGTCTCAATTACATCTTCAGGTGCTAATTTTTCTCTTCTTACCTGAAAACCACCTTCACGGCACCGCATAGAAATATGGCGCAGATCTGGCTTTGGCATGGATTCGAATAATCGCCAATCGAATAGCACTCCATGGTTGCGGAGCGCTTGCGCATTCGAGCGATGTTCTACACGTATCGCTGGCAATATAAACATCCGTCCGATGTCGCATGTGGACTCGTCCGCTTGTTGATCGATAGCCCATTGCTTCATTTCCAATTGCAGCCGTTTGAAATCAGCCACAGGCATTGGATGTGAAAATGGAAGCACAACGCGGAACTTGTCGAGTCCCTCGACCAGATGATTGATGGACGTATAGCAGACATATTCGTAATTGCCGAAACGCTGATTGACCTCAGTAATGGGCAACATACCGTCATAGTCCAGCACCAACATGGACATTTCGACGAGATTGGGCGCGTGACGCCTAACATGCGTGGAGCTGAAAATCTTTACTGCAATGCCGTTCTTGTGAATCCCGTTATCCACGGAGGGATCGGAAGCGTCTTTGTAGCGCCAAGCGTTGAACAGAGGTAAAAGCGTTTTATCCTCAGAGACAATTGAATGCCCAGCAGTTAATGAATGGGCGAATTCTCCCCAAGTGATGTTGACTGATTTTGCTGCGTTATCCGCCATCTCATTGAATGGCGTAATGCAAACGGGATGCTCGCAATTTGACATGATGAATTCCTAGGAAAAGGTTATCCATGCGGAATCATCATTGAAGGATTCCGCTTCGCTGATTAGGGTCGAGTTACCAAATCGACCGAGGCATGAAACAACCAATCCGGACATCATTTGGCGGAGGTAACTGCGCGAAGCGGTGATACCCGGATGGCTGTCTATGCGCTCGGTTTATTTATGAGCTTTTTATTGCATGCTGATGTTCGACTCGATAAAAATCGCAGTCCACCGAAAATCGAAATACAAGTTAGGTGGGGCCAGATGTTTTCGTTTTATTGATTCATAACGGGCCGAATCAACTCAATACCGTCGGCCCCATGGTGCCAATTACGCCGCACCGAACAACGGTTGATTGGAAATCAGAAGCGGACTTTGAGGCCCCAAATCATGTCCTTCAGCCCATTTCGGTCTGTTGCCGCGGCCGCTCCAGGTTTTGCCAGAAGCTGGATCACGATATTTCGGAGTTAGGGGTGACGAAGCTGACACTTTGCCTTTTTTGGGCAAGCCAAGTTCGGAAGCGCTTACGCCGAGCGCTTTGAGTTGAGCAATCAGAATGGGAAGCTGCATTTCGCGCTGTTGCTTGCGTAGGTTTTCACGGTGCGCTATGCACGATTCGAGGTTTGCCTTCGCTGACGCAGCAGCGCTTTCAGCTTTTTGAACTGCCGCGTCTGCTTGGATCAGTTCGTTGTTGATGGTTTGGTCGGCGACGGAGCTATAAGTCAGCATTTGTGGTTCCTTTTTAATTGGTTAATTTCATTTGTCAGTTCATCTTCTTGCTGTTCGACGAACGAATCCAATGATGCCGGTGACACAAAAGCCGCACTGCGAAAAGCTGAACGCATCTGCGTTTCGCACTGTTGGTGTCGAAATGTGCTACGCAGTTTGTTTACCTTGATTGAAAAAAAAAAGCCCCAAGAATTACTTTGAATCCTTGGGGCGTAATGATTAGCTAGCCGTTTTATGAATAAGGCCGCTATGACTTGAGCGTTGCTGGGAACTCTCCGTGTATCGTGTTTTTGATGCACGCCTCGTAAAAGTCTTTCAAATTTTTCACGGTCCGACTGTAGGTGCGAATGTCTGGCTCAGAAAGTATCGATATGCCTTTATCAATGAAATCTTGCTGCTTGCCTCTTGGGTACCATTTAAATTCTTGCTGGAGGCTGGGCACTTTCAGAACTAGAGCGGCGAATTCGGCGAGTGTGTATTTAAACTCATCTTCACCCGATATGAGGTCGTAAACAAGATCAGCATTATCCAGCCTTTGCAATAGCTCCTTCGGATTCTTGCCACTAATTGCCTTAATTGAATATTTCGGTCCAGCTGCCAACAGTTCTGGATGATCATCCAGAAATTCATCAAACAGATTTTTTAATTGATCTCTTCCCAACCCTTTGGGGATCGTTATTTGAAACCCTTTTGAACCAGTCTCGGTGACTTGCGGTGTAAGCAATTCGATTTTCTCGGCACCGAATAAGTGGCGATGTTTAGCTAGCCAGCTTCTCCATTCCGACGATTCTTCGTCATGCATGCTGGGGAGTATGTGTATATCCCCCCAGTCTTTGTACAGGTCTGCAATTCGAGGGAAATCGCCCTCAAGTCCGGTACAAACCACTGTATTTCCAGCGCGTTTGGCTTCGCAATACGTTTCGAAAATTTCATTCTGACGTAAGAAATAAAACCACCACCAGATCAACTTGTCACGGATTTCAGAGGCGGACAGTTTTGAATAGTCAATGGCGTGGCAATCATCATCTTGGTCGTACATTGCAACAGCTTCGTATGTTTTCAAAAGGTTATTAGGATTTGCGTGTATGTTTCGAAGTCGTTAAATGCCTGGCACTGACGGATCGATTTGCTTGGTGATTTTACCAGTAGCGAATATCGTCACTTTGCTTGCGGCTTTGCATTGATATTTGAATTTCATTTTTGATGACTACATGCATTGCACAAACCGATCTATCTTCTGTTGGGCCTTCGAAAGCAGCAAGGGATTTCTGAGTAATTGACCGGAACAGGAAATTTCCCTCCCCATAAATGCAGTCACAGGTTCGATACTGATCGTCCCTGAGAGCGATTCCAATAAATATCTCTGAACTCCGCCGCTAACCGGCAAACAGAAGGGAAAAAAATTTGGACGAGCTAGCACACTTGCCACCCAATGTGGCGGCACTCATTGCGAGGATCAACCAGAAGTTCGGGGCGCTTCCGAAGGACTGGCAATATCCAACATACGGAAAGTTAATGGATGAAGACCGTGAGCTGGACGCTCAACGCGAAATCTCAGTATGGTTTCGGAGGCTTCACGCGAACGATTGGAAGATTAACGACATTCCGCTTCGGACGCTTGGGGAAAAATAGTTAGAGAAGCTATTGGCACTCGGGTTCACTACTTGCGCAGCAAAAACTCAGGAATGTCCAGTGCTTCACGGCGATCTCTTGGCGGTGGCGGCTCATTCGTAATCAGACGGTCCGATTCAATCACGCCGGATTTCACGGTGATGATTAGCTCTCGTTCATAAATGCACTTGAAGTCAAAATGAATGTACTTAAGCAGCTCACCTTTTGGACAGCGCAGTTCGCCGGAAAACCAATGTGCGAATACCGGAAATTCCTGCCCCTCGAAGAACTCTTTAACAGCAAGATTCTCTCCGCGCACAGTTTCCATGGCTTCGAGGTATAACCGATTTTCTATTACTTTCCAGATCCCGACATATCGTCTTTCGCACGCTGTATGTGAGTGAACGCCGTGGAAGCTCGCTCGGATTTGCGCGATGTTTGTATGGGAATCAAGCGGCAATGTGCAAAGGGAATGATACTTGTCCTTGTAGTACAGAATTTCTGTCAATTGCGCTGTCATGATTCAGCTTGGCCGAAGAAACGTGGAATAAACACGTAGAAGGAATTGAACATCAAGTAAACCCGAAAATGCCGTAGCTGATTCTCGGAAAATCGACCACCGTTATCGCGTTTGAGGATGTCCGCAACCCGTTTCGGCGTCATTTGAATTCCGAAGATCCGAATGCCATAGATATCGTAGGAAAAGTAAGGACGGACAATTCGATTCCAGAGCCGCCACAACCAGAAATACCATTTATCGACCGTGGTCAAAGCCAATTGCACCTCCTATCAATGAAAGGGTAGAACCGGAAAGCGTTCGTTGCTCTATTCCTGAGATTGTCCGTGCGCGATAAGGCATGGAAATATCATTCCATCGACAGATTCGCCAAGCTCACTTTTTTTCTCAGCAGAGAAGCTTTGCCATTCCCTGGTCACCTCTGCGGTCAAGCAAGCTGAGGTCGATGAGGTGCGCAAGACAATGTGTCGGTTTCGATCAAAAAAGCCGGAATCGCGATCCAAACTCCAATCCGCTGCGTCACCAAGTATTCGGCAAAGCGTTTCGACGCAGGCGAATCGAATGTGCCCAAGATTTGCTTCACCACGCGAGGCGAAAATAGAAAGCCAACGTCTTTCCAGCGGAACGTCCTCATCACTTTCACATTCGGGACGGCCATATTCAAACAATGTTAGCCAGCCTGCTACGAACTGCATCGCTGGAATGTTACAACGTCGATTACCTATGTTCAGCGATATACTTTGGGGCATTCCTTTTCCTCGATGCGGCAGATACGGCGGCGAACATCGCGAAAGCTAACGATGAGCTACTACCCCTGAATACGTACTTCATTCCTTGTCCGGCATTTCTGGCAATGGAACGAGCCGGTCAAAATACTTCCGATTGCCGGAGCGCTCGTCGTAGTGCCACCGCCTTCGACATAACCGCAGTATTCGCATTTTTTCCGGTAATTCATCGTGATGCCTGGTTGGTTGATGATAATTGCGCCTGTCAATGCGATCGCCATTTTTATTCTTCCGGTAGCATGTTTACCGCCAGGATTACTCTTCGACTCTTTTTGCTAATTTTAAAAAGTCGGTCTTAGACAGATACCGGATTTCTTCTGTCGATTCTGATTGCAGGACAATACGAAATTCGCGCCCCACAATACCCATTACCGCGTAAATCTCCGGGTCGTCAGCGATCCGGAAGCGCCTCCCGAGAATAGTCGGCGCAAGCGGTCGATCACTTGGGAATGCTTTTAGAAACGCTTTCTCCTCTTTATTCATTGTTTATACCTTTCTGTGCTTTCACCAATATTTATTGGGGTGGTATTGCGGACCTTTAGCAAGGAATCAGCTGCCGCCCCTGTCCTATCCGCAAGGTGTAATGGAAGCCGCAATTGTTAACTGTTGTTACCTGGGACTATTCTATCCAGCCTGCAAGAGAACTGAGCGGAATTTGTGCGGACGGGAAGTAATGTATGCGCAGGGATCAACGAACGATTACACCACTGCGGGTTGTAACGCGTGAGGGGTTTAGCGCACCCAATTTCGAAGCGCCAACCACGCATTCAACTTCTCTTGATATGAAAGCGTATAGGCTGGACTGCTCGACGGAAGGCGAATGATTTGAAATCGATTGGCAGACTGACCCAATGCCTTCAGTCCAAGTCTAGCTGCGGTTCCACCGTTGAATGCAATTGCTTCCAGCTTTGGCAGCCTTTCTAACAGCCCGACGAGATCATTATGGGCATGGTCCCGAATTCGGCCATCGAGACTTCCTTCACGATTCGCTTCCGCAACAGAATCCCACAAACCGACGCTATGGAGTAGTAACGCCTGAAGCCGTTCCGAATATGTAAGTGAATTCAGCTTTTTGCCAATGACCTCGGACATCAAAGTCCAAAATCTGTTTTGTGGATTCGCGTAATACTGACTATGAGTTAAAGATAATTCGCCCGGCAAACTACCCAATATCAGGACGCGGACATTTTCATCTACTACTGGCGGAAAGCTGCGCTTACGGCTCATGTTGCATCATTCGACTTCAACAATTCAGAATTCACAGCATCGCGTTTTATTTGTCGAAGTCTTGCGAGTGCCGCTTCTCTCGTCCGCTCCACTTCCTTTGGATTGGTTTCCAGCATCTTGCCGTTCACAACCGTCCGTATAACTCCGTTATGTAGATGAGCTATGAACATTCTGGCGTTCCTATCCGGCTTGAATTGAATTTCACCGAGATATTTAAGAATGCGGTCCTCGTCATAACCATATTCCTGACGAAGCTCAGCCACGAGCCTTTCTGGGTGCGTGGGCGTGGTGTTTAATCCACCTGGATAAAGATCAATCCGGCGAAACACTTTCTGAACCTCGGTTAGAAGGCGAAAACGCAAGCGGAGTTTGTCATCTAGATCCGAATCTTTTGACTCAAGTCGATCGAGTAATTTTGTAATGTTCTCGACAAATAATTGATCGCTTTGACTCACATTCTTGAATGTCGCGATCTCGGTTTGAAGCTCCAGTCGTCGCTTCTTCAGTTCGTTCAGTTCAGCTTCCGACTTGCGCATTCTTTCTACAAGAAAACGTACGTCACCGCCGGTTTCAAGCGCTGTCGCAAGATTATTCAATCGCCGCTCAAGTTCTTCCAGTTTTCCATTGCAAGCCGTCAGCTCACTTTGCTTCGCGGTCAAGCTATCTACCTGTGACGATTCGCCCAACACCTTCGCTATATTCAGCTCCCTCGTGAAGGATAATAACTCTTGCTCCAGATGGCGTATGTTGTATGAGACGCCGATACAGCCACCTCCTTGAAGCGATTTCGCGCAATAGAGGAAGCCGGTGTTATATCCGGGTTTCCGCCTGATATGTACCGGCCCGCCGCAATATCCGCACCTCGCCGTCCCTTGGAAGATGTTGTAGCACTGCCCCTTTCGACCAGCATTGACTGTCGTTGCTCCACGACGGCGAGAAGCCCTCAGTGCCTGCACTTCGTAAAACAGTTCTTTTCCAATGATGGACGGATAGTAGTCCTCAACGAACGTATTGGTTGTAGTGCGGCCATTATTATCTTGATCAAGCTGGAGCACACCAATTACAGCAATGTTCTGGAGATTGAACCCGACGGTACTGTTTTGCCAGTATTTTGCATGTTGAGCAGTCGGAATTTCCCGCTCATTCAGGTATTTCGCGATCGAGACGTTTCCAAGTCCGTCTTTGGCCAGTTGAAACATCAAACGAACGGTATCGGCCTTTTCTTCATTGATTTCGTATTTCGAGCCGTCAGCAGATGGCTTTAACCACCATGGGCATCTGCCTGACATTACCTCTTTGTTCGATTTGACGCGCTCCTTCTTCTGCTTCCATGCTTCGGTAATCCGCCTTGACTTAACAGCGGATTCTTCATGTGCGCGGGACATGGAAACCAACGCCATAATCAAAGGCGTCCAGTCATCCTTCAGCTTTTCGTTGCTGTAGGCCGCAGAATCGGTGAGCGTGACGATTGTGATTCCGCGATTGATGATTGCTTGAAAAATCTGCAATGCATCGGGGACTGGCAAGCGCGAAAGGCGATCCAGAGACTCAACAAGAAGGAATGAATTTGGTGCCACTCGTCCTTCGTCAATCGCCGAGATGAATTTACCTAGTGCGCCACGCTCGACATTGCTTCCTGTGAACGCCGAGACACCCAAGTCGTGGACGTTGAGCGTTTCGTCTAGGATAAGGTTGTGCTCTGCTGCATAGCGGCGCGATGCGTCGAGCTGGCGTCGCATTGAATCGCCATGCAGTTGGACTGGTGTGGAAAAGCGGACGTAGGAATAGGCGACGGACATGGAATTGCGCACAGGAAACTCGACTGACCGATTATAACCATCCAGGTGTCAAACTGACCAAAACTTAAACCGCTTATTAATTTAATACCCGCAGCAAGATCGGTTATAGAAAGCAACACGTCCTCGCGCATCACGTAATCGACCCATAGGCCAAAAAGTACCTCGACATGCACGGTGTTGCTGGCAGCACATAGTTGCCCTTCATTGCCAATACATTCCCATAAAGTTATAGCCAAAATATGGCTAAAGTATATTTACTTTTGTCCTTACTGCGTATAACATGACTGTAATTAGCGCTACGTTCTCTATACTTTTAGGATAAAGATATGGATAAGAATATGGCAATTTTCGTTTTAACGGGACGTGGAATCGAAACGATGCTGGCCGAGGGAGGATCGCAGGCCTGGACAATTGACGCGAGCAGAGCCCGAGACTGCAAATATGTCGTGTGCATTCAAAATCACAAGCAAGACTTCTTTAATCCGAGGCAACTGTCCGCTCCACATCACACGGCGTTTTTAATCGGCAAATTAGCTGGTATTGGCGCACCGGATGATGGCGAAGACCAAAAGGGAAACAGGAAGAAGCTGTTATTCAGTGAGTATGCTGAGATCAACATCCCTGACGCTTGGCCCGGCAATCGCAATCCTGTGTTCTACGGTGCACTAGAGGACTTGGATATTAATGTTGACGCATTGCATTTTCGCCCGATGCCCGAGATTGAACCGACCACGTCAAACTCGGGGAAAGTGCAGGCACTAACGATTCAAGAAGCTAAGGCCGGATTGGCTTTAACTTTCGGCGTGGACCCCGCGAATATTGAAATCTTGATTCGCGGCTAACAACCGATTTGTTATGAGGCACGTTAGATTCATATATCGACTTTCCGCAATAAGGTGACGTCATGACAAGACTTAGTGATTTAAGACCAAAGCGAAAGGACAACATCATTGACGTCGTTAGGGCTGCTGGCATTAACGTCAATAACTGGTCTGGGCCGGCAGATCCTTCAAAATGCTTTAACTGGAGTTTTGGTGGAGATCCAGAACCGTCCCTATTGTGTGTCTGGCACGTCCACCTCTTCGAAAGAAATGGATTGATATGCTACGAAGACGATTCTCACCAATGGGCCTTGAAGCTAGATCGAATTGGTGGAAAGAGCGCGAGTAGCCAAGCTAGACGCGCGCATAATTTTCACCGCCTTGTAAACCGAGCCTATTTCGGCAAACATCCTGTTCGGATAGCCATTCTCGAAGGGGATATGGTCGACGAAAGCGATCTTGGTCACGATTTTTCCAAAGTTCGTCTTCGAGAATTAGACACAGCAGAATGGTACGTGCACGAATTTGATCTGGAGACCTTTAAGGCTCTGCTTGTTCGAGGTGTGCGTCCGAAGGATCAAGAAACGAGCAAAAACGAAAAGCCTTCCAGTGAAGAAACCTCGGACGATAACGGCGCGGAGGATCCAAATGATCCGCCCGAACGTCATGAAACTCCCCCGGGCACTGCTTTTAATCGTGATCCCGAAGTACGCCGTCAAGTAAAGGTACGTGCAAACGGTGTTTGTGAATACTGTAAGGAACTTGGGTTTGAAACTGCGAGTGGCGACGGGTATTTAGAAACCCACCATGTCATTCCTTTGTCATGTGGCGGGGTCGACAAAATATGGAACGTCGTTGCCGTATGCCCTAATGATCATAAACGCGCGCATTTTGGAAAAGACCGAATCGAAATACGAAACAAACTAATGATTTTCCTTGCTGAAAAATATCCCGGTCGACGTACAAGTCTTATTGATATGGCTAAAGCAATGGACACCGATTTTGACAGTAAAACATTGCTTGAAGCCGACACCGATTAATTCGTTACTTATATTAATTTACGCCAAATCCAGAATGAGCCAAGAAATTGCGAACGCCATTAAGAGCGAATTCGAACAGTTAACTTCCATAAGGGTAGCTGCAACCTATATGTCAAAAGGAGCTGCGCATATCCCTACATCTCTTCGGACAGGGGCATCTGGCGTATACGTCTTCATGTCTGGTGAGCGATGCTTTAAAGTTGGCAAAGCGGGGCCCAAGAGTAAGGCTCGGTGGAACTCCCATCATTACAACCTTGATGAAACAACACCTAGCACGCTGCCGAAGTCCATTCTCAAGCATAAGGCAGAATTCAAATGTCACTTTCCCTCCGAAGTTCATAACGAGATCGATACGCTGGATAAATCGAATATCCAAGAGTGGATTAGAAATAACATGTGCCGAATTGAATTTCTTCTAACCGACAGTAGTGATGTATTTGCTTTAAACCTTCTGGAAGCTCTGGCGCAATTCCGTTTGAAGCCAATTTTCGAGGGGAAAAACGCCTAATCCCATTCCTACAAAAGATGGGCTGTCCGTGTTTACCTTGCTTTAGCCAATAAGAGTGTTATTCCCCCCTAGTATCGCTGCCAACAGGGTGTCAAACTGACCAAAACTTAAACCAGTTCTGGCGCCTGCTGTCGACCGTCCTTGCTGACGATCTCGTTGCACTGTCCTATGAGCAGCGCCTGGACCGTCTTCTTGCCCATCACATCGGACTATGGGACGTACTGGCTGCCTGCGCCCGTGAAGGCAGCCTCGACACCGCGATCCGCCATGCGCAGGCCAACGACTTCGCCGTGCTCAAGCACGAGTGTCCGCGACTGCGCCGTATTTGCTTCAATGGCAAGACTTCCGGCAAGCTCGAGCCTCAGTTCGCCGATGCCGGATTTGAAACCCTGGTACTCCCGTCGTCGTCTCCCGCCCACGCGTCGCTCTCCTTCGAGCAGAAACTGGGGATATGGCAGAACATCATTCTGTAGAATGGCGGAAACACGCGCCGCCCCAAGCGGTGTCTGACAGCCATAGCGAAGGCGGGGTACGCCGAGCACCGCGTCCCTCAAGCCGAGCCGCACGGAACCATCAACAGCAAGCGCACATGCTCATCAAACGCAAGTCCATCGAAGCACAAGCCAACACCAAGGCCGGCCCCGGCAAGGCCAAGCCTGTGGCAAAAGCACCACGCAAGCCCAAGTTCGCCCCGATTACCCTGTCCGAGGAAAACGGCGTCGTCTTCCTCCACTTCGGCAATGAATGGGTACAAGGCGCCATGCGCACCCGCAAGCCTTTCTGGATCGAGCTCGAATATGCGCAGCAGATGATGGCGTGGATGCTGTTCATCCGGCAGCCACTGCAGGTCGCACAGCTCGGGCTCGGCACCGGGGCGCTGACCAAGTTCTGCTACCGCGAGTTTCCGCAGGCGCAAGTGACGGCTGTCGAGTTGAATCCGCAGGTCATCGGTGTCTGCCATGCGATGTTCAAGCTGCCGTCGGAAGACGACCGCCTGTCCATCCTTGAAATGGATGCGCTGGAATTCGTCAATGATCCCGCCAACCATGGCAAGTTCGATGCATTACAGATCGACCTGTATGACGCGACCGTCAAGGGGCCGGTACTCGATACGCCGGACTTTTACGAAGCCTGCGCCGCCTGCCTTGCACCGCACGGCATCGTGACGGTCAACCTGTTCGGCGACCATCCGAGCTATGCGAAGAATTTCAAGGCGATGAAATACGCCTTCGATGAAGTGATGTGCCTGCCGCCTGTCCATGAAGGCAATGTGATCGCCATCGGCTTCAAGAAAGCTCCACAAATCGATTTCCCGGCCTTGTACGACCGCGCCGCAGAAATCACCGCCGCGACCAAGCTGCCCGCGAAATCCTGGGTCAACGGACTCAAGGAGTGGCGGCAGGTGCGCGAGAAAGCCACTGCAGCAGGCCCCCGACATGAACGCAAGACCTGACCAGCACGGTTCGCCCATGACCAAAGCCCCGCACAAAGCCATTGACCTGCACCAGATCTTTACGTGGCTGGTGGCCGACGGCATCATCGAAAAGGCCAATGTCAAGGCGCCATACAACCAGGCGCTCGCCTTCCTGCGCAATACCAGCATTGCGACGCATCCGCTGACGGCCGTGGCGCAATGCAAGATCCAATCAGCGCTGCCGCCGAACAAGATGCTCACGCTCGACTGGCTGACGGAATGGATGGCACACAAGGCCAAGCTGCCCTTCTTCCGCATCGATCCGCTGAAGATCGACTTCACGCGCGTTGCCGATGTGATGTCCGCGACCTATGCCGCGCGATTCAACATCCTGCCGGTGGAGCTGACGCAGACCGATGTCGTGATCGCGACTGCGGAGCCCTTCGCCATCGAATGGGAGGCGGAGATTGCGAAGATCACGCGCCGCAACGTCAAACTGGTCATCGCCAATCCGCTCGACATCGCACAATACACCTCGCAATTCTTCACGCTTGCGAAATCGATCAAGGGTGCAAACAAGGCCGGTACCGCTGACCTCTCGCTGCGCAACAACTTCGAGCAACTGGTCGAGCTCGGCAAGAGCAACAAGACTCTGGATGCCAACGACCAGCACATCATCAACATCGTCGACTGGCTGTGGCAGTACGCATTCGAGCAGCGCGCATCGGATATCCATCTCGAGCCCAAGCGTGACCTCGGCGTGATCCGTTTCCGCATCGACGGTGTGCTGCATCAGGTGTATCAGGTGCCGGCGGCCGTCATGATTGCGATGACCGCACGCATCAAGCTGCTTGGCCGCATGGACGTGATCGAAAAGCGCCGCCCGCAGGACGGCCGCATCAAGACGCGCACCACCGGCGGTCAGGAGATCGAACTGCGTCTGTCGACAATGCCCACCGCCTTTGGCGAAAAACTGGTGATGCGTATTTTCGATCCGGACGTCGTTGTGAAGACATTGCCCGAGCTCGGCTTCCCGCCCGACGACGCGAAGCGCTGGGACGACCTCACCAAGCGGCCGCACGGCATCATCCTTGTCACCGGTCCCACCGGCTCCGGCAAGACCACGACGCTGTACACCACCCTCAAGGCACTGGCCACTTCCGAGGTCAATGTCTGCACCGTCGAAGACCCGATCGAAATGGTCGAGGGCAGCTTCAACCAGATGCAGGTGCAGCACGGCATCGACCTGTCGTTCGCCGACGGCGTGCGCGCGCTGATGCGGCAGGACCCGGACATCATCATGGTCGGCGAGATCCGCGATCTCGAAACCGCCGAGATGGCGATTCAGGCTGCACTCACCGGCCACCTTGTCCTGTCGACACTGCACACCAACGATGCGCCGTCATCCGTGATGCGCCTGCTGGAACTCGGCGTTCCGTACTACCTGCTGGAGACGACGCTGATCGGCATCATGGCGCAACGCCTCGTGCGCACGCTGTGCCCGGCCTGCAAGAAGGAGGATGGCGAGATCAGCGATGAAGTCTGGAAAGGCCTTGCAGAAGGCTGGAACATGCCGAAGCCGGTCAAGGTCTACCGCCCCGTCGGCTGCCCGGAATGCCGCCAGACCGGCTATCGCGGCCGCACCGGCCTGTACGAATTGCTGACGATCACACAGCCGTTCTCGAAACTGATCAAGGAAGAAACCGACATTCATGCATTGCGCAGACAAAGCATTGCCGACGGCATGAAGCCACTGCGCATTGCAGGCGCAATCAAGGTCAGTGAAGGCGTGACGACGGTCGATGAAGTGCTGAAGGTCACCTCTGCACTCACCTGATTTTTCAGGAGGCAATTTTTTGCTGCTTGGGGCTAGGCTGCACGAATCATTGTTGCTATAATTCCGGCCTCGTTGGGTCGTTAGCTCAGCTGGTAGAGCAGCGGACTCTTAATCCGTTGGTCGTAGGTTCGATCCCTACACGGCCTACCAACAATTCCAAGGGCTTAGGTGAAAACCTAGGCCCTTTCTGTTTTGCGCCGCGGGAATGTGCCACATCCATGCATGGATAATGCACGCATCCGGGCCGATGGCATCGTGCCCCTGCTGCGCGCCATTCAAAACCGGTACTCCGGATTCTTCGCATCAAACGCATCGGGAGCAAGCTTCTTTCTCTCCAGCGACTCAAACACGATGTGCTCGAACACTTCGCCGCTGTTGTCGCGGCTTTCGACCATGCGGATCAGCGGCTGGCGCAGGTCGAGCCAGAAGCGCGTCTGCTTGGCGTAGTATGGCGGCGTGCTGGGGTTGTCGTACACCACCTCGGCATACCGGCGGCCGCCTTCACGGGCGACCTTGACGCTGGCTGGCCTGGTGGAGGCGTTCCGGGCGCGTGATCTTTCGAGGTCGGCTTCGAGCTGCGACAGGATGAAGCCCATGCCGAGGTCGCGCACGGTGTGTCGTGATTGCGCCCGTGCGATGGCACCGTCGATGGCGACGTTCATCGACACCACGCCGAACAAACCACCGACATGGGCGAGCATTTTCCTGCTGTCCTTGCTGGCGTCGTACAGGACTTCCTGCCCTGCCCGCGCGCCGTCGTTCTCCCAGCGGGCATAAAGGGTCAGCGGGTCGTGCCGCATGCGCACGAACATGCGCTCGGGAACATCGGGCAAGGTATCGCTTTCACGCACGCGCTCGCGGCGCAGCATGAGGAACTCGTATTCAGGCGTTTGCTCGATCATGCGCTTGATCGGGCAGAACAGTGCTGACGACTCCAGTGATTGCAAAGTGGCGAGCAACTGCGCGTCGGATGCTTTTGCCAGCCGGTTCTGCCCCATGCTTTTGGCGAACCAGTCGCACTGCGCGTCCGGGGCCATCGCCGACAGGCGGCTGCGCAGGTCTTCCGGCGCGCCGAGTGCGGCCTCGTCCGCTGCTGTGGCGACCGACATGCCAAGCAGCATTAACAATACCGCGACCCATCGCGTATGCCCTGTCCGTCTCATTGTGTTCTCTCCTCCATTCGATGCGGTGTCTCCCCCAGTTCCTCCAGCGAGGCAAGCGCCTGCCTGATCAGATAACGGTCATCGTCGTCCCAGGGATGAAAACTGCGCTTGAAGAAGCGCAGGTAAGCCGGCAGGATCTTCCAGAACAAACCGGGGTCGCGCCCGAAGAAGAACCGGACGCCATGCCACCAGGTGCGGGGACGGAACAGCTGCTTGTCACGATACAGCAGCACGGTCAGGTTCCATAGCGTGTCGAACGGGAAGAAGAACGACATCATCAGCATCACCCGCACGCGGCGCGCATAGCTGCCGCCGACCTTTGTATACAGGTCGAAGGCGACCGCCTTGTGCTCCAGCTCTTCCAGCGCATGCCACAGCCACACCGTGCGGAAATGCGGATGCATGTCGGCCAGCCAGTCCGGATGCTTCAGCAGGGCCTGCGCCATGATGGCGGTGAAATGTTCGAGGCAGACCGTTTGCGCGAGCCAGTCGATCTTTGGTGCAATCTTCTTGACGTTGTCGAGGTTGCGCCGGATGCGCGCCTCCAGCTTCGCCGCCGGAAAGCCAAGCGAATCGAGCCAGCGGTTATAGCGCCCGTGCTCGTGCCGGTGCCAGCCTTCCTGCCCGATGAAGCCGCGGATTTCGTGCTCCAGCCTCGGGTCGTCGTTGGCATGACGGAATGCCCGGACAGAATCGATAAAGTGCTGCTCGCCGTCCGGAAACAGCAGACTCAGCGCATTCATGTAATGGGTGCGGAATGCCTCGCCACGATTCCAGTAGCGCGGCAGGTGATCCGGCCAGGTATGCTGCAGGCGGCGCGGTTGCAGCAACGGATGCGGCACGTCGTGCAGTTTCATTCGGCCTCCGTCAGGTACGGCAGGCGTTCCCGCATGAATTTCAGTCCTGTCATTCTCTCCTCGCCCACCCAAGTCGTTCTTCCGAAGGTCGATCTGCTGAACGAATGTAGCGAGGGCATGCAAGGTAATCTGAATCTAAATCAATGTTGATCTATTCGTAGGCAGGTTCAGGAAAACCCAAGCGACGCAAACCGATCTGCGATCAGGATGTGCCGAACGACGCCGCGGCGGTGTGCATGGCAGCACCTGCCCTGCTTCCATGACGGATCGGCCGCGACACTGGACGCTTCGCTCTGTTTGACGCACTCGCTGCATGCCGTTAGGCTGGCATGAAAACAGACCTCCTCCAGGCATGCGCACTCTTCTTACCATCATGGCTATCGGTGCATTCACCGCCGGGTTGTTCCTTGCCTTGATTTACTTCTGGCAAAGCAGCCTGATTCTCCTACCCGGCGTCGGCAGCAGTGGCGCCGATCTGTTGTCCCAATGCAGGCCGGGATCGTCCGTGTGGCAGGAAGACGGCAAGTATCGCGGCAAGGTGTGCGAACCGGCCGGCGCTGCAATAGGCACGGTCGTCGTCTATCACGGCAATGCCGGCACCATCGACGACCGTGCCTATCTGGCGACCGTGTTTTCTGGCAGGGGATTGCGTGTGGTATTGCCGGAATATCCCGGCTACGGGCAACGCGAGGGGAAAGCGACCATCAATAAGGTGCTGGCCGCCTCGCTGGACGATTTCGAGAAGGCGCGTGCGAAGTGGCCTGGACCGATGTATGTACTGGGCGAATCCTTCGGTGCAGGTGTTGCCGGAGAGGTCACCAAGAAGTACGGCGACAGTATCGACGGCGTGCTGTTGTTTACGCCCTGGGATTCGCTCGCCAATGTGGTGAATGCGATGTTCCCCATCCCGGTCAGCTTCCTCCTGCAACAACGCTTCGATACTGTGGAAGCGCTCTCGGCTTACCACGGCCGGAAAGTGATTGTCGCTGCCGGACAGGATGAAGTGCTGCCAGTGGCGCACGCCCGGACGCTCGCCAAGGCCGTGCCTTCCGCCGCATACCTCGAGCTGCCGCACGCGGGGCACAATGACTGGCCTGCACATATGACCGAGCGGGACTGGGACCGGATTACTGGATCGCTTACGCACTAGGCTGTGTTTGACAAGCTACTGCGCGGCCCGGATTGATGTCTGCGGTGCTCGGCGTACCAGTCGTACGCGTGCGCTCCTCGACGCCACTCCGAACCGCTCGCTACACTTGTCAAACACAACCTAACGCCATTCCACCCGCAGTATTTCATTCGCGGCACTCTCCTCAGAAACGGCTCTACTGCGCAATGGCACGGACCACGCGGCATGGATTGCCGGCGGCGAAGACATCGTCGGAAATGTCCTTCGTCACCACGCTGCCTGCGCCAATGACGGCGCGATTGCCGATACGGACACCGGGGCAGAGGATCGCGCCTCCGCCGATCCACACATCATCGCCAATCTCGATGGGCTTGCCTGCTTCCAGCCCCGACCTGCGCTCTCGGGCAGACATCGGATGGGTTGCGGTATAGACCTGCACTGCCGGGCCGAACAGTACGCCGGTGCCAATACGCACCTGAGCGACGTCGAGGATGACGCAATTGAAGTTGAAGAAGACCTTGCCCGCAAGGATGATGTTGCGGCCGTAATCGCAATAGAACGGCGGCTCCAGCCAGACATCCTCCCCGGCTGAAGGAATGAGCTCCCTGATGAGCCGGCTTCGCTCCCCTTCCTGGTCATCGCGCGTGTCGTTAAGTGCTTTGGCCAGCAGGCGGGCGCGCCTGCGTTCGGCGCAGAGGTACGCGTCCAGCGGGTCGTACAGCTCTCCGGCCAGCATCTTTTCCTTTTCCGTTTTCATGGCTTCTCCTGCCGCGGATCCGATGAACTCGCATCAGTAGACCCATCTCCGTGGAGCCGGTTCGAGCTCCCGATTCGGACTGGCAAGGAGGACGCGATCCTGCTCATGACAATCTGCGCATAGCCGTGCACGACAACGCAACGAGTAATCAGAATGACAATGAACACGATAGATTCGGGGAGATCGCTCACCGCTCCATCCCGCCGTGGCCGCATCCTTCCTGGCGACAGCGCACATCGGGAACTTGCCATGCCTGACATGTCTCCAATACGATCAGTAAAAGGGACTGTCCCGGCGCGCCGCTGCCGCTTGCAACAGGACGATAACAATACAAGCCACTGCCACCGCCTCGTAGCCCTTTTCCACCAGCGAGAAACTTATTGGTGCAAGGCTGGATATTGCAGCCTCCGCCACCATATTGGTCTCATAAATCGCCCTGATCGGAACCTGTTCAGTGTCGTGGCAACGGCAACCCGCCGTGGTGCGCCTGCACTTCAGCAGGAACCATTGCTTTTTCGTGCCTGCGCCGGGCGCTTTTTCACCATCTCTTGGATCAAGCAAGTGACTACTTCTCATTTTGACTACGAACCGAACACCGCCTTCGCGCCGGAAGCGGCATATGACGAGGGCAGGGGCGATGGCGGTGCGTACCAGGCTTCCACCTTGAATCCGGCTGCCACCGACAGCCGTGATGCACACGTGAAATCCCTTGTGAAGATGGCAAAGGAGCGCGGATTCCTTACACATGACGAGATCATCGACTGCCTGCCGCAGGAGCTTGCCGACAGCGAGGCCGTCGAGGAGCTCGTCGTCGGCCTGCGCGCACTCGGCATCGCGGTGCATGAGGTGGCGCCGGGCAACGAGACCTTGCCCTGGCTCGGCAACGAGCACGAGCAGATTGCCACCGTGCTGAACGACGACGATGCCGAGGGCGCGATCGAAGCGGCCCTGTCCGCCGTCGACCCGGAATCCGGCCGCACCACCGATCCGCTGCGCATCTACATGCGCCAGATGGGCGCAACCAATCTGCTCACGCGCGACGAAGAGATCGCCATCGCCAAACGAATCGAGGCTGGACGGCAAGACATGCTGCAGGCTGTTTCCGCATGTCCGTCGGCCATCCATGAAATGCTCCTCGCGGCAAGAAAAGTGGCGCAGGACGAGATGAAGCTCACTGACCTCGTCGAGAACATCGGCATCGCGCCCGAGGATGCCAATGCCGCCGATGACGTGGAGGAAGCCGGCGAGGACGAGGATGCTGCCAAGCTGTCCGCGCGGCAGTTGCAGGAATTAAAAGTGAACACGCTTGCCACGTTCAGCCGTATTGGCGACGCATTCGACAGGATGGGGCATGCTTATGAACGGGATGGCCGTCTGTCGCAGTCCTACCTGAACGCACAGCAAACCGTGTCGCAGGAGTTGGCAGGTCTGCACCTCACGGAAAAAAGCCTGTCCGCATTCTGCGACGCAGTACATGCACCCGCCGCAGAAATGCGCGACAACGAGCGTGCCATACGCGACATTTGCGTTGGCAAATGCGGCATGCCGCACGACGACTTTCATGCCAGTTTCCCGGGCAATGAAACCAACCTGGACTGGGTTGCCGACGAAGTCGCATCCGGGAAACCGTACAGCACTGCGCTCAGCCACTATGCCGCACGGGTGAAAGAAGCGCAGCGCCGGCTGATCGCGGTGCAAGAGCGCACCGTCCTGCCCCTGGACGAATTACGCCAGATCCACCGGCAACTGACGCAAGCGGAAATGCGGGTTCGCCGCGCCAAGGAAGACATGGTCAAGGCGAACCTGCGCCTTGTGATTTCGATTGCAAAGAAATACGCCAATCGCGGCATGCCCTTTCCCGATCTGATCCAGGAAGGCAACCTTGGCTTGATGAAAGCGGTGGACAAGTTCGAATACCGGCGCGGCTTCAAGTTTTCCACTTACGCGACGTGGTGGATCCGCCAGGCGGTGTTGCGGGCGATTGCCGACAAGGCGCGCATGATCCGGGTGCCGGTGCACCTGATGGAAACGCTCAACAAGATGAACCGCATCACGCGTGAAATGATCAGCACAACCGGAAGGTTCCCCGACCCGGCGACGCTGGCCGCAAGAATGGCACTGCCGGAAACAAAGATCCGCGAACTGCTCAGTGTCGTGAAAGACCCCATGTCCCTCGACATGCCGGTGGGCGAAGACGGCGAGATGGACCTCGCCGACCTGGTTGAAGACACATCGGGCGTGTCGCCGGAGGAAGCGGCCGTGCAATCGTCGATGCGCAGCATCATCAAGGACTTGCTCGGACAGCTGACGCCGCGTGAGGCAGCCGTCCTGCGCATGCGTTACGGCATCGATTCCTCGACGCATACGCTGGAAGAGCTCGGCATTCGCTTCAATTCATCGCGCGAGAACATCCGCCGGATCGAAGAATCTGCGATGAAAAAGCTGCGCACTTCGGCGTCGGCAAGGAGCGGAAAACTGAAGAGCCTCCTGTAACCGGAAAGCGTACTTCGGCCGGCCCACCGAGGATCGCGACAAGGCACAATGCCGTCCGGCACCGGCATGATTGCCGCGCCGGACGGCAAGGATCCGGTACTACAGCTTTGCGTCCGTCTTCAATTGCCGCACCGCTCCCACCATGGCGATAAAGGCCTTGGTGCACGGCGTGCCGCTTCCCAGCATCGCCTGCGCCTGCTCGTATTCGCCCAGGTTGACCTGACGCGCAACCTTTTCCACTTCGGCATGGAAGGCATCATGCGCTTCTACTGCGGGGCCGAAGCTCTTCACGAACGGAAACTTGCGCTCCCCTTCCCCATGCAGCCAGTTGCCAAGCATGCATGCATCGATCTTGCCGACCGATTTTTCATCGAGCGGATGTTTGGAGGCAATGGCGGAGAGGATCTTCGGTCTTAACTCCGCTTCTTTTGCCAGTGCTTCTTCCAGATTCATGATGCTCCCTCTTGCGGTTTCAGGTCGTCGTACAGGCTCGGTATCTGCACGACGGCGACGGTGACACGTCAGGATGCGCTCGTTGCGCACAGGCTGATGATCATAGCAGGCGGATCGAGCAATGGCTTGGCGAACAGAAGGATTAAAACTATCCGGAAGCAGTGTTGGAAGACGTACGTCACTCGTCCAGGCTCAACGCCTTTCCTTCGAGGATCTGGCGGAAGAAGCGATCACCGTTTTCGGGCCGTTGAAAGTGCCAGTAAGCGTGCGCACCGAAGGCGAGTTGATCCGTCAGGTACAGGATGGCGGGATATTTCAACCAGTCTTCGTCATAGTCGTAATGCCAGAGAACATCGTCACACTGGCTTTTTTCCAGTGCATTGAATAAGACGACAAATGCGATGTACTCCTGGCCAAGAAGCGTGGGCGGTACGCGGAAGTTATGAAACGCGATGGCATGGGCGACTTCATGTGCGACGACGGCACGGTAAGCGGATTCGTCGACGGGGATGTTGAACAGTCCGAATTCCTCGCTGCGGTCGAGGAACGCAGGAAACGCGAGAATGAAGACCTCGTTGCGCGAGCGCGAATAGGCCCCCAGCGCCGATTCGGGAATATTTTCGGGCATCGCATCAACGATCTTGATGGTGACAGGCGGGATTGTGAATCCGTGGGATGACAGGAACCGGACCGCGATTTCGGCGCCACGGCAAGCGTGTCTTGTATCCGACCGGTTTGCCGACTCGATCACGATGCCGCTCGGCACCCGGCATTCATGCACGTGTGCAGGCAAGGAATCCGCAATGACCTGGGAGAACGGGAGATGGGCGACAACAGCGCAGGCAAAGATCCATGGTCGAAGGAGTGCATGAAACGCCATGTCGCTCGACCGGATCGGGGACCGGCAGGGGTGTGGAGATACGCACCTATGTTAGGAGCGGGAGGCCGTGAGGGTTTGCTTCAGGTCAAAGCTGGAGAGGCTGGATGAAGCCCGGGCAGCATTGCGCTGCCCCGGCTTCTTTTTCGCTCAGGGCGTATAGGTAATCACCTTGTTGCCATTGGCAGTGCCGCCGTTGGCCACTACCGTGGATCCGACCGGGATATAGATGGTGTTGTTTGTGCCGGTCACGTCCAGGCTCATCGCGGTGGAACCGGGCAGGAAGACGATGGTATTGCCGGTGCCGCTCAGGTAAAAGCTGCCCACGGGCTGGTTGTGTGCAATCCATACATTGTTGGATGAAGCGGGCAAGGTGATGTTGACGGTGCCGTTCATCTTGACCAGGTAGTTGTTGCCGTTGGTGTTCATGGTCAGGTAGTTGCCGCCGACGACGGTGGCATTCGACGGCACCGCAGGCGCTGTCGTGGTTGCGCCCTGAACCTGTTTCGGCTGATTGTCCCCGCCGCCGGACCCGCCGCATGCGGCGAGTGCCAACGCAGTGAGGAGCACTATGCTTGTTGTTTTCATGCTTGTCTCTCTCCCGTTGAAAAAACCGATCATAGCAAAAGAGCAATAGAGGGTTTCCACCATTTCCGGCTGTTTACATCAGGGGGAAAAACAGTGGTCTGAATCTTGCTTTTTTGTATTGAATTGTCCTGCCCGCCTCGCTGCGTTGCAGGCAAAAGAGCCGGCCATGGTCTCATTTCCCTTGCAGTGCCTGATGCGCGGGGAAGCGGCTTGCCTTCGAGGGAGTGTGCAGCATCCCGCCGACGGCAATGGCTGAACAACAGATTTCCCAATTCCAAGAATCCACCATGTCAGAATTAAAAACCGTCCAGCAGGAAGTGGACGAGAGAACCAACCTTGCCGGCTCCAACAAATTCGAAATGCTGCTGTTTCGTCTCGGCGCCGCCGGCGACAGCGATCAGGCGGAACTGTTCGGCATCAACGTCTTCAAGATCCGAGAAATCGTGCCGATGCCGCATGTGACGA
The DNA here is from genome assembly GCF_054780595.1 of Noviherbaspirillum agri. NCBI lineage: Bacteria > Pseudomonadati > Pseudomonadota > Betaproteobacteria > Burkholderiales > Oxalobacteraceae > Noviherbaspirillum > Noviherbaspirillum agri. The sequence goes on along the minus strand of NZ_BAAGWA010000004.1, from coordinate 44,839 downwards.
CGCTCGCCGGGTCGGTGCCGCACATGATGGGCGTGGTGAACCTGCGCGGTCAGATCATTCCGGTCATCGACTTGCCTGCCATCGTCGGCTGCACCCCGCAGACCGGCCTGAACATCCTGCTGATCACGGAATTTGCCCGCACGACGCAGGCATTTGCCGTCGAGTCCGTCGAGGAAATCGTGCGGCTGGACTGGAGCCGGGTGCTGTCGGCGGAATCCAATTCCACCGGCGGCATGGTGACCAGCATCGCGCGTCTTGACGGCGACACCGGCACCTCGCGCCTGGCCCAAGTGCTGGACGTGGAAACCATCCTGCGCCAGATGACGCCGAGGGCGGAAACAAGCACCAGAACGGATACCGGCCCCAGGCTGTCTCTTGAGGAAGGCAAGATCATCCTTGCTGCAGACGACTCTGTCGTTGCCCGCCGGCTGATCGAACAGGGCCTGAAGGACATGGGTGCGCCCTTCGTGATGACCAAGAGCGGCAAGGAAGCGTGGGAGCGCCTGCACGCGATCGCCATGGCTGCGGAGGCCGAAGGCAAGACTGTCCGTGACAAGATCGCGCTGGTGCTAACTGACCTTGAGATGCCGGAAATGGACGGCTTCACCCTGACCCGCAACATCAAGGCCAGCGACCGCTTCAAGGCCTTGCCGGTGGTGATCCATTCGTCGCTGTCGGGCTCGACCAACGAGGAGCATGTCCGCAGCATCGGCGCCGATGGGTATGTCGCGAAGTTCCACGCGGAAGAACTTGCGCAGGCGCTGCGTCGCACACTGTCGAAAGCGTCGCCCCAAGCGGTCGCATGATGCCTGCAGGAGATGCTTGACCTTCCCACGGTGGGAAGTTTTACAGTAGAGCTCTTCGCTAACCAACCAGGAGCCATGTCATGTATGAACTCAAAGTCGAAGGAATGAGCTGCGGCCACTGCGTCAATGCCGTGACCAAGTCGGTGCAGGGCGTCGATGCCGGTGCCAAGGTCGACGTCGACCTCGCACAGCAAAAGGTCCGCATCGATTCCTCCGCCAGCCTCGATGCGATCAAGTCTGCAGTGGAAGATGCAGGCTATCCGGTGCTGCAGAGCGCCGGCTGATTGCCGACTGATTGTCACGCCAGCTGATTGTCACCTGCCATTGCGGGCGACAGGCAGCAAGCCCCCGCCTCGAGCCGGTTGGTTTATGTGCAGAAGGTGCCAAAGATCAACCGGCTTTTCCTCGCCTGCCCATCACTTCAGTGATAACGGCGGTTCCTCCCCAGAACGCAGCCCTTCCCACTCAAGCCCGCTTTCCGGGCATTCTTCCTTGCAGTACGCCAAGACTTACGCCGGAGCCGGCTCGGAATAGCCGTATCGCAATTAAAACAGCTGCATTCCCACGGCCGCGATGATGCGGCTCCTGCGACATCCGGGCAGGGAGGAATCTTTTTGTTGTCCAAATGTCTAGCCTTACACGTTCACTTAACCGAGCGCAGCTAGCTGCGCGGCAATGGGAGGCGATGTGCACTGGAAGGCCGCTTTGACCATTCTCCTCTGTTCGGCATTGACGCCTTTCGGCGTACGCGCCCAGACCGGAGTCCCGGCCGCAACTCCCCTACCTCCCGACACGATGAAAGAGCGCGTGCGGGGATGCGTGACGTGCCACGGCGAAAACGGACGCGGCACCAGCAACGTCTACTATCCGCGACTGGCCGGCAAACCCGCCGGCTATCTGTACAACCAGCTCGTTGCCTTCAAGGAGGGCCGCCGCAAGTACGCGCCCATGAATTACCTCCTCGCCTATCTTCCCGACGAGTATCTGAAGAAGATGGCCGAGTACTACGCCGAACAAAGAGAACCGTACGAGACTCCGAGCCCGCCGGCCGTATCGCAGGAAGTCCTTGATCACGGGCGGACATTGGTAATGAAGGGCGCGCCGAACCGCGCGATCCCGGCGTGCGTGAGCTGCCATGGAGAGAACCTGAGCGGACGGGAGCCCGGCATCCCGGGCCTCGTTGGCTTGCGCCGCGATTACGTCAGCGCCCAGCTCGGCGCCTGGCGCTACGGAACGCGCACCGCCATCGCTCCCGACTGCATGCAGCTCATCGCCGCGCGCATGACGGAACAGGATGTGGCAGCAGTGTCTGCCTGGATTGCCGCCATGCCGATACCGGCAAATACAGAGCCGGCCGGCCAGTCCACCGAGCGGCTGCCTTTTGCCTGCGGCAGCCAGAAGCAGTAGCACTCATTGCATGAGTAGGAGGGTTTGCAAACACACCTACTCATGCAATGAGTTCCAGCAAGGAGACGGAAGGTGCTGTCATTTAAGGCTACGCTGAACAAGTCCCGCGATGGCACGCGCCTGAATTCGGGATGGGACGCAAGGCCGACGCCGGCCGCGCGCAAACCGCAGCCATGGCGGGACCATGGCGAGGATTTGCAACGCTGCGGACCGCCCGCAGTCAGGATGCGTGGCGCGCGTGTACTTGTTCAGCGTAGCCTTAAAGCACGTACGAAGTTGGGCCTATTGGGCGTGGCCATTCCGTTGGCCGTGCTGCTTTTCCTGCCGGCGATTTCGCATACCCAGACCGCCAAATCCGACCGCGCCGCGTCTCCCGGCCAGATCGCAAAAGGGAAATATCTTGCGCAGGCCGGGGACTGCATCGCCTGTCACACCATACCCGGGCAACCGGAGTTTTCCGGCAACCGGCCGCTTCCCACGCCGTTCGGCACCCTCTATTCGCCAAACATTACGCCCGATCCCAAGACAGGGATCGGACGATGGACCGCGCAGGAGTTCTACAACATGATGCATACGGGCCGGGGAAGGGACGGCAAGCTGCTCTATCCCGCGATGCCCTTTGCCAACTACACCAAGGTGACGCGCAAGGATTCAGATGCGATCTATGCCTACCTGATGTCGGTCAGGCCGATCGTGCGGGAGAACCGGCCGCACGAGCTGAAGTTCCCCTACAACAATCGCAACCTCCTGATCGGCTGGCGCACGCTGTACTTCGAGCAGGGCGAATACAAGCCCGACAAGACCAAGTCGGCAGAGTGGAACCGCGGCGCCTACCTTGTCGAGGGTCTCGGCCACTGTTCCATGTGTCACACGCCGATCAATATGCTCGGCGGTTCTTCGGAAGAAAAGGCGTTCCAGGGCGGACTGATCCCGATGCAGAACTGGTATGCGCCGTCGCTCACCTCCAATCGGGAAGGCGGCCTCGGCGAGTGGGAGATCCAGGACATCATGGACCTGCTGCAGATCGGCATATCGCAACGCGCGACGGTGTACGGCCCCATGGCGGAGGTGACGTATCACAGCCTCCAGTACATGACCGACGAGGACACGCGTGCCATGGCGGTGTACCTGAAGAGCCTGCCTGACAAGGAAACTTCGGTGCGCGGGCCGAGCCAGCTCCCGAACACGCCGGAAGCCAGACAGGTGTTCTCGGAAGGGCAGCGCATCTACGAGGACAAGTGCGCCACCTGCCACGGCTCCGAAGGCCGGGGCATGCCGCCGCACTATCCGCCGCTGGCCAACAACCAGTCGATCGAAATGGTGTCTGCCGTCAACCCCATCCGTATGGTGCTCAACGGCGGATATCCGCCCGGCACCCGGAAGAATCCGATGCCGTACGGGATGCCGCCCTTTGCGCAAGAGCTGTCCGACGCCGAGGTCGCAGCAGTCGTGACTTACATCCGTACAGCGTGGGGCAACCGCGGCGCGCCCGTCACCCCGCGCGAAGCCAACGCGCTGCGTGCAGCCACCATGGAGTAGATGACACCGTCATGATTTACGAACCTGATGACACCAGCCTTGCCTCGCCCGATGCGAACCAGCGTGCCGTGGACGACATCGTCAGCCGCGGCCCGGGAGGAGCAATCGCCGTGGCCGGCACCGCCGTTCTGATCGTGCTGGCGATGTGGTTTGCGTTCTATTTCTTCGTGTTCCTGCCCAGAGCCTAGCTGGCCATTACTGCCTATGCCCACGACTCCCGACGCCCCGCATTCCCACAGCGAGCAGGTTGCCGCCACAGCCGAAACGCGATGGGCCGTGTTCGTTATCGCGGTGATCGCACTTCTTCTCGGCATGATCGCGTACACCAGCCTGCATTGGGTATTCATGCCGTCGAAGACGGTGGAAACGATCAGTCCCTCGACGCTCCATCTTTCCGGCGAGTTCACGGAAGACAACCTCGGCTCCGCGGTGGAACAGGATGGCACGGTGACCGTGCGCCTGATCGGCCAGCAGTACTCCTTCGTCCCGCAGTGCATCCTCGTGCCGGAAAAAACGCCGGTCAGGTTCCGCGTGACCAGCTCGGACGTGATCCACGGCTTCATCATCTCCGAAACGAATGTCAACGTCATGCTCGAACCCGGCTACATCTCGAACTTCCATACCGAGTTCAAGCAGCAAAAAACGCACGTGATGCCGTGCCATGAATTCTGCGGCGTCGGCCATGCGGGCATGTGGGCAAGGGTGAAGGTCATCGACAGGGAAACCTTCTTCAAGCAGGCGGCGACCGAGCGGAGACAGAGCTGTGTTCAATAGCAGAAAACTCGTTTTGGCCCATTTCTGGTTCGCCTTCGCGGCGTTCTTCCTCGCGCTGTGCCTTGGCGAGTGGCAGATGTACGTGCGCAGCCCGCTGCACCCCGGCCTGAGCAATCCGGAGCTGTACTACCGCGCAGTGACCGCGCACGGCTCTGCGATGGCCTATGTATTCCCGACACTGGTCGCGATGGGTTTTGGCTATGCCATCGTGGAGCTCGGCCTGAAGCGCCCGCTGGCCGGGCTGAAGTGGGCCTGGGCAGGCTACTGGCTGGTGTTGGTAGGCACCGTGGTCGCCATGGTGCCGGTGGCAATGGGCCTGGCGTCGGTGCTCTATACCTTCTACCCGCCGATGATCGCCAACGCCTTCTTCTACATCGGCATCGTCCTGGTGGTCGTCGGTTCCTGGATCTGGGTAGCCCTCATGTCCATCAACCTGCGGCTGTGGAAAAAGGACAATCCGGGTGTGCCGATTCCGCTGGTCATGTTCGCCAACGTGGCGGGCGCCTATCTCTGGGCGTGGACATCGATTGGCGCCGCCACCGAAATCCTCTTCCAGATCCTGCCGGTGGCGCTCGGCTTCAAGTCGACCATTGACGCCGGGCTTTCCCGGATCCTTTTCTCATGGACGCTGCATGCGATCGTCTATTTCTGGCTGATCCCGTCGTACATCGCGTTCTACACCATCATCCCCCGCGCCATCGGCGGCCGGCTTTACAGCGACATGATGGGGCGCGTTGCCTTTGTGCTGTTCCTCGTGTTCTCGATGCCGATCGGCATACATCACGTGTTCCAGGACCCGCAAGTGGGCGAAGGCTTCAAGTTCGTCCATGCGGTCTTCACCGGCATGGTTTCCGTACCTACGCTGCTGACGGTGTTCACCATCACGGCGTCCGTGGAGATTGCCGCGCGTCTGCGTGGCGGGAAAGGCGTGCTGGGATGGGTGAAGGCGCTGCCATGGAAAAATCCCTTCATGCTTGCGGTCGCCTTCTCCTTCATCCTGCTCGGGTTCGGCGGTGCCGGCGGCATCATCAACATGAGCTACCACCTCGATTTCACCGTGCACAATACGCAATGGATCACGGGGCACTTCCACCTCATCTTCGGCGGCGCGGTGGTGATCATGTACTTCGTGATTGCCTATGACCTGTGGCCGCACCTCACCGGCAAGGCGCTGTCCAGCATCGGTCTCATGCGCACCCAGCTCTGGTTCTGGTTCGTCGGAATGATCGTTGTGACCTTCCCGTGGCACTACGTCGGCATCCTCAGCATCCCGCGGCGCATGGCGTATTTCGACTACAGCGATCCTGCAATTGCGCCGCAGGCCTTGTCGGTCACCATCACCTTCTTTGGCGGGCTGCTCCTGCTTTTGTCGGGCATCCTCTTCATCGTCATTCTGCTCAGGGGGCATCGCGCACCGCGCATCGACTTGCCGGAATTTCGCTTCAGCGCTCCCGTCCACCAGCCGACGCGCGTGCCGATTGCGCTCAACAGCTTCGCGTTGTGGGTCAGCCTCATGATCGCGCTGACGGTAGTGAACTACGGGTATCCCATCGCGAAGCTGCTGGGTACCGAGGAAACCTCGGTACCTGCCGTTCCTGTAGGAGTAAAGCGATGAGTGCGGAAAAGCTCTTCTCATTCCGGAACCCGTGGTTTACCGGATCCGTCGCCATTGTCGGCGGCGTGTTCGCCGTTTCTGCCCTGATCGGCTTCGTCTGGGTGCCGTACAAACAGAATGGCCAGACGATCGAAGGACTTTGGGATGCAATATGCCGTGCCGCCGGCGCGCCAGCCGCTGCGCCCGGCAAGGAAGAAGCGGCGCGCAAGGTCGTCAAGTCCAGCGATGTGATCGTCAAGGCAGGAATGGTTGCCACCGACGAACTATCGATCGGCCGCGGCGGCACGCTCGCCCAGCGCTGCACCATGTGCCATGGCGTGCGAGGCATGAGCGGCGCGGACACACCCAACCTCGCCGGGCAGTATGCGGAAGCGACCTACAAGCAGCTGCGCGACTTCAAGGACGGGTATCGCAAGAGCGAGATCATGGTTCCGCATGTCCGGGGACTGAGCGACCAGGACATGCTGGACCTGTCCGCCTACTACGCCTACCTGCCGAGGGAACATCCGCCGCCGAGCCTGGTGGAACAGCTGCGGGCGCCAGCCATCGTCCAGATCGGCGCGCCGATGCGCAACATCCCGCCATGCATCTCCTGCCACGGCGGAAGCGACTACAAGAATGCCAGCCCCTTGCTGGACGGCGCCTCCGCGTCTTATCTCCGGGAGCAGCTCTACGCGTTCGCCAACGGCACCAGAACAAATGACATCCACGGGCAGATGCGAAACATCGCGCGACAGATGACCCCGGAGGAAATCGAGACGGCGGCGCGCTACTACTCGAGAAGATAGCGTCTGCGCCAGGCGGCCGAGCGGATATCTGGTACTGCGGCGGATGATGGCCGCGCCAAATTTCAATGCACGCAGCACGTTTTCAAAGCTCTTTTAGTGATGCGCGCAGCAGTGCTCAGCCTCATCCGAAGCTTCGGCAAGGCTCTTCAGGATCGGGCAATCCGGACGCTGATCGCCGGCACAGCTCTGCGCGAGGTGGCTGAGCGTATCGCGCATTTCCTCCAGCTCGCGTATGCGTTGCTGCAGCTCCTGCACATGGGACTGCGCAATCGCCTTCACGTCCGCGCTGGCGCGTGCCGGGTCCTGCCACAGCGACAGCAGGTCCTTGATCTGCTCCAGCGAAAAGCCGAGTGTGCGCGCCCGCTTGATGAAACGCAGCGTATGCACGTCGCTCTCGCCGTAGGTGCGGTAATTGGCGTCGGTGCGCCGGCTTGCCTTGATCAGGTCGATGCTCTCGTAATAGCGAATCATCTTGGCCGTAACGCCGGATTCCTTTGCTGCCTGTCCGATATTCATGCTGCCCTCCCTGTGTTGATCATTGCCTGCTTCGGTTTCCAGCGGCGCAGCAGTAGCGCATTGCTGACCACACTGACCGAGCTGAATGCCATCGCCGCCCCTGCCACGACCGGGTTGAGCATGCCGAACGCCGCCAGCGGTATACCGACCAGGTTGTAGATGAATGCCCAGAACAGGTTCTGGCGGATCTTGCTGTAGGTGCGCCGCGAAATGTCGATCGCATCCGCGACCAGTGCCGGCTCGCCGCGCATCAGCGTGATGCCTGCCGCATGCATCGCGACATCGGTGCCGGTTGCCATCGCGATGCCGACGTCGGCTGCCGCCAATGCCGGCGCGTCGTTGATGCCGTCGCCAACCATCGCCACCACCTGCCCCTTGCCTTTCAGGTTTGCGACCTTCTCTGCCTTGTCTGCGGGCAGTACCTCCGCGACAACTTCGTCGATGCCGAGCGCACTACCCACTGCTGCGGCACTGCCCTTGTTGTCACCGGTGAGCAGCACGGTCTTTGCGCCGAGTGCGCGCAGGCCGTTGATCGCCGGTGCAGCACCCGGCTTGATCCGATCACCGAAGGCAAGCAGGCCGAGCAGGCGGTTGCCCTCATTGCCGACGGATGCCACCCACGACACCGTGTTGCCATTGCGTTCCAGTGTGGCGGCGCTGTCGGCCAGCGGAGCAAGGTCGATACCGAGTTCCTGCATCAGCCGGGTGCTGCCGAGTTGCAGCGTTCGCCCTTCCACCGTCGCCGCGACACCGCGCCCGGGCAAGGCCCGCACATCGGTCGCTGCGCTTGCTGCGATGTTCTCTGCTTGGGCTGCATCGACGACGGCATGTGCCAGCGGATGCTCGCTGCCCTTCTGTATCGATGCAGCCAGCCGCAGCAGTTCGCCGCGCTCGACGTTGTATGGGATGGCCTCGGTCAATGTCGGCTTGCCGATCGTCAGCGTGCCGGTCTTGTCGAATACAACCGTCGTTACCGCATGCGCAACTTCCAGCGCTTCCGCATCCTTGATCAGGATGCCGTGCCGCGCGCCGACACCGGTGCCGGCCATGATGGCCGTCGGCGTCGCAAGGCCCAGCGCACAGGGACAGGCGATCACCAGCACGGCGACCGCATTGATGATGGCCTGCTCGGTGCTGGCACCGGCCAGCCACCAGCCGAGGAAAGTGACGGCGGCAATCACCAGCACCACCGGCACGAAGACTTCGCTGACACGATCGACCAGGTGCTGGATCGGCGCCTTGGCCGACTGCGCGCTTTCCACCAGGCGGATGATGCGCGACAGCGTGGTTTCCTTGCCGACCGCGCCGGTCTGTACCAGCAGCAGGCCTTCTGCATTGATGGAGCCGCCGGTTACCTTGTCGCCGACCTGCTTCGCGACTGGCAGGCTCTCGCCGGTGATCAGCGATTCATCGATATGGCTCAAGCCTTCCACCACCACACCATCGACCGCCACCCGTTCGCCGGGGCGCACCACGACGATGTCGCCAACCTTGACCTGGCCGATCGGCACGTCGCTATCCACGCCGTTGCGGCGCACACGTGCGACATCGGGTCGCAGCACCTGCAAGGCGCGGATCGCGTCGGCGGTCTGGCGCTTGGCGCGCGCTTCCAGCCATTTGCCGAGCAGGACCAGGGTGATGACGACGGCGGAAGCTTCAAAGTACAGGTGCATCATGCTGTCCGCGCCATACGCGAGCAGGCTGTACACGCTCAAGCCGTAGGCGGCGCTGGTGCCGAGCGCGACCAGCAGGTCCATGTTGCCGCTGCGCGCCTTCACTGCCTTCCAGCCGGCGCGATAGAAACGCGCACCCAACCAGAACTGCACTGGCGTCGCGAGCGCAAGCTGTATCCAGCCGGGCAGCATCCAGTGCATGCCGAGCAGGTCGGCCAGCATCGGCACCACGAGCGGCAAGGACAGGATGCTTGCAAAGATGACGTGCAAGCGCTCCTTGTCCTGTTTCTTTTCCGGCTCGGCGACGGTATCGGCCTGGTGCAGCCTGGCCGGATAACCGGCCGCATCCACTGCCTGGATCAGCGTGTCCGGGGCAATACCGGCATTGAAGCGGACGTGCGCGCTCTCGGTCGCAAGATTCACACTGGCATCCGTCACGCCATCGACCTTGCGCAAGGCTTTTTCCACGCGGCCGACGCAGGACGCGCAAGTCATGCCTTCAATGTCGAGATCGACTTCCTGCTGCGCAACCGTATAGCCGGCCTTTTCGACCGCTTGACGCACGGCGCCGAACTTGACTGTGTCGTCGGCAATGACCCTTGCACTTTCGGTGGCAAGGTTGACATTGGCCTGCGTAACGCCGGGAATCGCGCGCAGGGCACGCTCGACGCGCGCCACGCACGACGCGCAGGTCATGCCTTCGATGTTGACATCCAGTTCACGCGCAGCGGCGTGGGAGGATAAAGGTAGTGCTCCGCCCATGATCGTTCCTCGTTGACTCATCTGGGCTCATTATTAACCTTCCCATGATAGGAGGGTCAAGCGGGAATTCAAGCCAATGGAGACACCTGTCCTTTTGTCATTGCAACCAGCGCATCGCCGACTCGCGCGTAGCGCAACCGCACACCCAGTTCTTTCTTGATTCTTTGATTGGAAAGGCGGCGCGACTCGGACATGAAGGAAAGCAACACCGGCGACACCAGCTTGCGCAATTCATCCCTTGGCAGGCGCGTCGGCTTCGGCAGTGCGAAGGCATCGGCGACCAGGTCAAAGTAGTCGGCCATCTTCATGTCCGAATCATCGACGGCGTGGTACACGCGGCATGGCGTGGCGCGGAACAATGCCTTGTTGATGATGGCGGCCAGGTCGTCGGCATGGATATGGTTGGTATACACATCATCCTGCGGCGCAAGCGCCGGCGTGCCTTTCTGCAGGCGCTCGATGGGCAGGCGGTCCGCAGCATAAATGCCCGGCACGCGCAGGATGGACAGGCATGAATGACTGCGCCGCGCCCAAGTACGCAGAACCTGTTCGGCATCGACGCGGCGCTTGGCACGCGCATTCTGCGGATTCACGGTGCGGGTTTCGCCCATCAACAAGCCGCCGCAATCGCCATACACCCCGGTCGTGCTCACATAAACCATGGTCGCCCGGTCGGGTAAAATGGCGGTCAAATTTCGGGTGCGCCGGTCTTTCGGGCCGTCGGATTGGGGAGGCGCCAGGTGCACGATGTTGTGCGCCAGACCATACAGCCGCTTCAGGCTCGCGGGATTGTCGAGGTCGGCAATCACCGGCACGGCACCAGCGGCGCGCAGTTCTTCCCGGCGCGATGCCTGGCTGGTCAGGGCGAATACGCGGAAGCGGTCGCACAGCAGCGGCAGCAGGCGCATCCCGACGTCGCCGCAACCAATAACGAGCAAGCGCGGCTTGCCGAGCTTTTTTCTATCACTATTTTTCATCATCGGAATTGTATGACTTTCCAAGTAACAGTTCAGCCGAGCGGTCGGCAATTCACCTGTGAAGACGACGAAACCATCCTGAATGCAGCAATCCGCGCCGGCGTCGGCCTGCCCTACGGCTGCAAGAACGGGGCCTGCGGCACCTGCAAGGGCAAGCTGCTTGACGGCACGGTGACGCATTCGGCTCATCAGGAAAAGGCTTTGCCGGTGGCGGAAGAGGAAAAGGGCATGACGCTGTTCTGCTGCGCGACGCCGCATTCTGATGTGGTGATCGAAGCGCGCGAAGTGCTCGGCGTGGGGGAATTCCCGATCAAGAAGCTGCCGACGCGCGTTGCCAAGCTCGACCGCGTGACCGATGACGTGATGATCGTCTCGCTGCAATTGCCGGCCAACGAACGCCTGCAATACCGCGCCGGCCAGTACATCGAATTCCTGCTCAAGGACGGCAAGCGCCGCAGCTACAGCATGGCCAACGCGCCGCACCTTGACGAGCACATCACGCTGCACATCCGCCACATGCACGGCGGCGTGTTCACCGACCATGTGTTCAACACGATGAAGGAGCGCGACATCCTGCGCTTCGAGGGTCCGCAGGGCACCTTCTTCCTGCGCGAGGAGTCCGACAAGCCGATGGTGCTGCTGGCATCCGGCACCGGCTTTGCGCCGATCAAGGCCATCATCGAGCAGGCGATCCACAACAAGTCCACACGCCCGATGGTTCTGTACTGGGGCGGCCGCAGGCCGAAGGACCTGTACATGCACGCACTGTGCGAAGAGTGGGCGAAGACGCTGCCGAACTTCAGGTATGTACCGGTCATCTCGGACGCGCTGCCGGAAGACGGCTGGACCGGCCGGACGGGCTTCGTGCACCGTGCGGTAATGGAAGACTTGCAGGACATGTCCGGTTACCAGGTGTATGCCTGCGGCGCGCCGATCATGGTCGACTCCGCCAAGCGCGATTTCGTGGCGCAGTGCAAGCTGCCGGAAGACGAGTTTTACGCCGATGCCTTCACGTCGGAAGCGGACTTGGCGCCGGCCGATTTGACGGCAAAATAGTTTTTGACGCACTGCGGGAAACCGCATACCATTAGCGCCATGAAAACTACCGCCAGACTCTTGCGACGCCGCATCCCTCTGCCCCAGGCCGGGAAGCTGTGCATGTAAGCGTTTGACGCGCACAAAGCCACAGGCCTGCCCTGTGGCTTTTTTTTATCCATTTTTTCAATCGCTTTTCGTTCAGGAGTTCGAGATGGAATTCAGCCAGTACGACGTCAATGCCCTCATGTACATCACCAACAGGCCATCGCTGGTCTTCACCGAGGGCCACGGCATGTGGCTGACGGACAATAACGGCAAGCGCTATCTCGACTACCTGCAGGGCTGGGCCGTCAACTGCCTCGGCCATTCGCCGCAATGCATCGTCGATGCAATCAATGCGCAAGCGAAGAAGCTGATCAACCCGTCCCCCGCGTTCTACAACGAGCCGTCGATCCAGCTCGCGTCGATGCTGACGCAAAACTCCTGCTTTGACCGCGTGTTCTTCGCCAACAGCGGCGCGGAAGCGAACGAAGGCGCGATCAAGCTCTCGCGCAAATGGGGCAAGGTCAATAAGAACGCAGCCGGCGAGAACCGCTACGAGATCATCACCTTCAACCACGGCTTCCACGGCCGCACGCTGGCCACCATGTCCGCCAGCGGCAAGACCGGCTGGGACAGCATGTTCGCGCCGCAGGTGCCGGGTTTCCCGAAGGCGGAACTGAACGACATCGCCAGCGTTGAAAAGCTCATCACCGACAAGACTGTCGCGGTGATGCTGGAGCCGGTGCAGGGCGAAAGCGGCGTCATGCCGGCCACGCGCGACTTCATGAAAGCGCTGCGCAAGCTGACCAAGGAACGCAACCTGCTGTTGATCGTCGATGAAGTACAGGCCGGCATGGGCCGCACCGGCGAATTGTTCGCCTACCAGCTGTCGGAGATCGAACCGGACATCATGACGCTGGGCAAAGGCATCGGCGGCGGTGTGCCGCTGGCTGCCCTGCTGTGCCGCGAGGAAGTCGCCGTGTTCGAACCGGGCGAGCAAGGCGGAACCTACAACGGCAACCCGGTCATGACCGCCGTCGGCGTGGCCGTGCTGACCGAGCTGCTGTCGGACGGCTTCCTGCAATCGGTGAAGGACAAGGGCGCGTACCTGAGCGGGGAACTGCTCAAGCTGTGCGCCAAGCACGGCCTGGAAGGCGAACGCGGTGAAGGCCTGCTGCGCGCGCTCAAGCTGGGCAAGGACATCGGCCCGAAGATCGTCGAACTTGCCCGCGACATGGAGCCGGTCGGCCTGCTGCTGAATTCACCGCGCCCTGACTTGCTGCGCTTCATGCCCGCACTGAACGTGACGACGGAGGAAATCGATCAGATGATTGCAATGCTGTCGGACGTGCTGACGAAGCTCGGCAACTGATGCTCCTGCCTGCCGGTCTCGCCCTGCACAGGGCGGCACCGGCAAAGCGGCCTGCGCCTCTCCTACTGGCGCAGCCGCTGCAGGAAGGCGGCATAGATTTGCGCGCTTTCCTTCGGCCTTTCCATCATCGGCAGATGTCCGACTCCCGGCAGCACCTGCACCTCGGCGTTTCGCAAACGTGAGCGCAGAACCTCGGCACCGGATACATTGAATATCCGGTCGCCCTCTCCCCAGAGCGCAAGCGCAGGCTGTGGCAATTGCGCGATGCGCTCATCCAGCAAGTACCTGTTCTTCAACTGCGCTTCCCACAGGCGCCGGTTCGACTGTGCATTCTGCACTGCGCCTGACTGCGCAGCATGCAGGATCGGATATGGCAGGAAGGGACGCTCGACGAACAAGAGCGACATCATCTGTTCGAACTCTTCTTCATTGTGCGCGATCAGCGGCGCCTTGCCTGCGTCGATCAGCCGGTCCATCTCGCTCGGCTGCGGCGAGCGAATGCCGTGCGGCGCGCCGATCAAGGCGACACTGTGGACGCGCTCGGGATACTGCGATGCAAACAGCGCTGCGATGGTGCCGCCCATGGAATTGCCCGCCAGATGCACGCGTTCGACGCCAAGTGCATCGAGCAGTGTTTTCAGCATTTCCACTTGTGCCGCGTAGTCATACACCTGATTGTCCAGCCGGCTGCTTTCGCCGTAACCCGGCAGGTCGGGAACGACGACGCGGTAGCTGCCGGTAAGCGGCCTTGCGAAATCCACCCAATGGTCCTTCTCCGCAAAAATTCCGTGAAGAAGCATCACGGTCTCTCCGCTTCCGCCCTGCAGATAGTGGATTTGATGCTCCTGCACCGCCACGGTCTGCTCGGACAGGCCGGACAATTCCCGGTTCAGGTTGACGAGCGGCGCGTGGAACAGATGCGGGAAGCTGTAATATGCAGCAGTCAGGACGGCAATCGACAGAATGGCCGCAGCGAGGACAATACGCTTCAATGTGTTCTCCTTGATGATGGGTCGATAAGTCATGGAACCTGACGGCAAGACTATCGGAGACTTCGCCGGAAAACTTGTATGTTTGGGCTATGCGCGCAACCAATACCTTGACTCTCGGCCCGGACCGGGCGCTTTACATCGGTGAGCTGCCATCCACCGGATGGCATCGGCATGCGTCACCGGTCTTGCTGATCGGCCTGTCGGGGCGTTTCTCGGTGGAGCTTGCAGGCGGGCAGCGGGAAAGCTGCCACAGTGCGCTGATCGACGCCGGCATCGACCATGTGTTCGATCCCTGCGGCGAGCGCGTCGCGCTGATGTACCTGGAGCCGGATTCTCTGCAGGCGCGCCGCTTGCGCGGCCAGTTCCGCGCGCAGGGGCCGGTGCTGTTCGACCCGGCAGTGCGGCCGGTCTCGCGCAGCATGTTCGCGGCTTATCTCCATGGTTTCGATCTGCAGTCGCTGCTGCGACACTCCTCCCCGGAGGTGGCGCCACTGGACTGGCGGATAGCACACAGCCTGCACTACCTGCGTGCGCTGCGCGAAGAGCCGCTGGGACGCGATTGTGCCGCATCCGGCGCCCGACTGTCGGCGTCGCGCTTCAACCATCTGTTCCGTCTTGAAACGGGCGTGAGCTTTCGCAGCTACCGGTTATGGTCGCAGGTACGCGCCGCGATGACGGGATTGACGCAGGGCGGGAGCCTCACGCGGGCCGCTTTGCATGGCGCGTTCTCCGATTCCTCCCACTTCAGCAACACATTCCGGAAGACATTCGGCATGACGCCATCGACAGTGCTCAAGCCATTGAAAGACATCACCCTGGTTCGTTAAGCATGAAAAAAGGGCGATGCTTTTCGGCACCGCCCTTTTCCATTCCCGTATCGCCGCTTATTTCTTGCGTGCCGGCGGCAGGTCGGTGCACACGCCTTCAAAGGCCTCCGCCGCCATGCCGATGGATTCTCCCAGCGTCGGATGCGGGTGGATGGTCTTGCCGATGTCGACCGCATCGGCACCCATTTCGATCGCCAGCGCGATCTCGCCGATCATGTCGCCCGCGTGCGTGCCCACGATACCGCCGCCGACGATGCGGTGCGTCTCGGCATCGAACAACAGCTTGGTGAAGCCCTCATCACGGCCGTTCGCGACTGCGCGCCCGCTTGCCATCCACGGGAACAGGCCCTTCTCCAGTTTGATGCCCTTGGCTTTTGCTTCGTCTTCGGTGATGCCGACCCAGGCGACTTCCGGATCTGTGTAGGCGACCGAGGGAATCACGCGCGCGTCGAAATACGACTTCTGGCCCGCTGCCGCTTCCGCCGCGACATGCGCTTCGTGCACCGCCTTGTGCGCCAGCATCGGCTGGCCGACGATATCGCCGATTGCAAAGATGTGCGGCACGTTGGTGCGCATCTGCGCATCGACGTTGATGAAGCCACGGTCGGTGACTGCGACGCCGGCCTTGTCGGCGGCAATCTTCTTGCCGTTCGGGCTGCGGCCGACCGCCACCAGCACCATGTCATACAGCTGCGGTTCGGGTGCCGTTACCGACGGATCGGCGCTTTCAAACGTGACCTTGATACCTTCAGGCAGCGCTTCAACGGCGACCGTCTTGGTCTTGGTCATCACCTTGTCGAAGCGCTTTTCGTTGAACTTCTGCCAGACCTTGACCATGTCGCGGTCGGCGCCCTGCATCAGGCCATCCATCATCTCGACCACATCGATGCGCGCACCGAGCGTGGAATACACGGTCGCCATTTCCAGGCCGATGATGCCGCCGCCGATGACCAGCATCTTCTTCGGCACCTGGCGCAGTTCCAGCGCGCCGGTGGAGTCGACGATGCGAGGATCTTCCGGCACGAACGGCAGCTTCACTACGGACGAGCCGGCGGCGATGATCGCCTGCTTGAACTGGATCGTTTTCTTGCTGCCGTCGGCGGCAGTGACTTCGAGGTGATTCGCGCCAATGAACTGGCCGATGCCCTGCACGACATTGACCTTGCGTGCCTTGGCCATGCCGGCCAGGCCGGTGGTCATCTTCTTGATGACCTTGTCCTTGTATTCACGCAGCTTGTCAATGTCGATCTGCGGCTTGCCGAAGGTGACGCCGTGTGCCTGCATCGCTGCGGCTTCGTCAATCATCGCAGCCACATGCAGCAAAGCCTTGGACGGGATGCAACCGACGTTCAGGCAAACGCCGCCGAGCGTCGAATATTTCTCCACCAGCACCGTGCTCATGCCGAGGTCGGCAGCACGGAAGGCGGCGGAATAGCCACCCGGGCCTGCGCCGAGCACCAGCATGTCGCATTGAATATCAGAGGTACCGCTAAAGCTTGTCGCCTGAGGCGCGACCGCAGGCTGGGCGGGTGCCGGTGCTGCCGTTGCAGCAGCAGGCGTCGCCGTGCCGTAACCCGCCGTCGCTTCCGCACCTGCGGCTGCAGCTGCACCGGAAGCTTCCACCATGAGCACGAGCGAGCCTTCGGAGACCTTGTCACCAACTTTGACCTTCAGTTCCTTCACCACACCGGCATGGCTGGATGGAATCTCCATGCTGGCCTTGTCGGATTCAACAGTGACCAGGGACTGATCGACCTTGATGGTGTCACCGACCTTGACCAGCACTTCGATGACTTCCACTTCCTTGAAGTCACCGATATCAGGGACTTTTACTTCGGTCATGCTCATAGCGTTAGCTCCGTTTGTTCCCTTCCTCTTGAAGGAGAGGGCGCTTTATTTATTAATCTCTCATCGGAATACTGAAAATCCGGAATGGTCCCGATGTGCTCTTGTCGAATTCTTCACCTGCCTTGACGCCGATTTCTGCAATCTCGCGCGCAGTCATATTGCTTTCATACACGGCATACATCGCGCCAAGGGCAAAATTGCGTCCGCTGCCGATGCCCCAGAAGCGGTCGAAGCTGAATACTTCCCGATAGGAGTACACGCCGAAGATGCCATTCGGATTGGCGATCAGCGCCGTGATCTGCGACGACTCGTACGGATCGTCCTCATCTTCCTTGGTGTTCAGAAAGTATTTTTCCTTCAGGATCTCGTGCACCTTCGAGAAGGTCTCGAACACCTCGTCACGGCTGTCCAGCCTGCACTCTTCGCCCATGCCGGTCAGCAGCTTGCGCATGACCGGGAAGTGGGCGGCGGTACCCGCTAGCGTCACGTAGGAATCCTTGACCGGAAAAATCTTTTCATTCACTTCGTATGCATGCGACAGGCGGGTATCACCGAAGGTGACCAGCGAATCGGATGCAATGGCAATTTCGTTGTTCTTCTTGACGACGACGCAGGTGGTCATTGTTGTTCTCCACAAGAAAGGAAAGGAGGCACCATGGCCAAATGAAAAGTGAGCGATTTTCTCATTTTCGTTATGGCCGGGTGCCTTCCCTTGCCCTCCGGATTACAGCAATGTCTTGCGCATGTCGCCCAGCACTTCCGCCAGGTAGGCAGCGAAGCGCGCCCCCATCGCGCCGTCGACGACACGGTGGTCGTACGACAGCGACAACGGCAGCATCAGGCGCGGCGCGAACTGCTTGCCGTCCCACACCGGCTTGATTGATGACTTCGACAGGCCGAGGATTGCTACTTCCGGCGCATTCACGATCGGCGTGAAAGCCGTGCCGCCGATACCGCCGAGCGAAGAAATCGTGAAGGTCGCGCCCTGCATGTCGGCCGGCTTGAGCTTGCCGTCGCGCGCCTGCGCGGACAGCTCGCCCATTTCCTTCGCGATCTCGGAAATGCTCTTCTTGTCGGCGTTTTTCACGACCGGCACCACCAGCCCTTGCGGCGTGTCGGCGGCAAAGCCGATGTTGTAGTACTTCTTGAGGATCAGGTTTTCACCCTTCTCGTCCAGCGAGGAATTGAAAGCCGGGAATTTCTTCAGTGCCGACACGCTGGCCTTGATGACGAAGGCAAGCATGGTGAGCTTGACGCCAGATTTGGCCAGAGCGTTGTTGGACTCCTTGCGGAATTCTTCCAGCTCGGTGATATCGGCTTCGTCGAACTGCGTCACATGCGGGATCATCACCCAGTTGCGATGCAGGTTCGGGCCGCTGATCTTCTTGATGCGCGACAGCGGCTGCAATTCGGTTTCACCGAACTTGGAGAAGTCGAGTGACGGCCATGGCAGCATGTCGAGACCAGCGCCACCGCCCTTGGCTGCCGATGCGGCCATCGGCGCCGCCGCAGCGCCCGACATGACGGACTTCACGAATCCCTGGATGTCAGTGTGCAGGATGCGTCCCTTCGGACCGCTGCCTTGCACGCGGCCGAGATCCACACCGAGCTCGCGCGCAAATTTGCGCACGGACGGCGACGCATGTGCTTTGGTGTTGGCAGCGGGTGCGGGCTCCAATGCGGCAGTGGGAACCGGTTTTGCCTCCGGCGCGGGAGACGGCGCACTGATGACATTTGTTGCTGCAGGCGCGGGGGCCGCTGCTGCAGCCTGCACCGGTGCAGCGCCGGCAGCACCTTGAGCGCCCTGGGTTTCCAGCGAGAGGACCAGCGATCCTTTGGACACCTTGTCGCCCACCTTGACTTTGACTTCCTTGACGACACCAGCATGGCTGGAGGGAATCTCCATGCTCGCCTTGTCGGACTCGACCGTCATCAGCGACTGGTCGACCTTCACTGTATCGCCCGGCTTGACCATCAGCTCGATGACTTCCACTTCCTTGAAGTCGCCGATGTCCGGGACCTGCACATCGACGATGGCTGGCGTCGCGGATGGCGCCGCTGCTGCCGGTGCCGGCGCTGCCGCTGGAGCAGGTGCGGGTGCCGCCGCCGGTGCAGCGGCGGATGCGCCGGCGCCCTCTTCCAGCAACAGGACGAGCGTGCCTTCCGCCACCTTGTCGCCCACCTTGACCTTGACTTCCTTGACGACACCGGCGTGGCTGGAGGGAATCTCCATGCTCGCCTTGTCGGATTCGACCGTGATCAGCGACTGATCCACCTTGACCGTGTCGCCCGGCTTGACCATCAGTTCGATGACTTCCACTTCCTTGAAATCGCCGATATCCGGGACTTTGACTTCTACCATGCTCATAGTTTTTGCTCCGTTCTTTTTCTTACGCCTACCTGCTCCTTCCCCCTTCCAGGGGGAAGGTTGGGATGGGGGTACGGAGGTTATGCCACAGCCAGCAATGGCTCGAGCTATCTACCCCCACCCTGGCCCTCCCCCTTCAAGGGGGAGGGAACCCGTCGCGGGCGAGCAAAGAGATGATTATTCTGATTTACACAGTCACCGGATTCGGCTTGCTCGGATTGATGCCGTACTTGGCAATCGCCTGCGCCACCACCGTCGCATCGATCACGCCGTCTTCCGCGAGCGCCTTGAGTGCGGCAAGCGTCACGAAGTAACGATTGACCTCGAAGAACTCACGCAGTTTCGCGCGGCTGTCGGAGCGGCCGAAGCCGTCGGTGCCGAGCACCTTGTAGTTGCGGCCCTTCGGCATGAAGGCGCGAATCTGCTCGGCAAAGGTGCGCATGTAGTCGCTGGTGGCGACGATCGGACCGGTCGTGCCCTGCAGCTTGCCGGTCACGTGCGCCACACGCGGCGTCTCGGTCGGATGCAATAGGTTCCAGCGTTCCGCATCCTGGCCATCGCGCGCCAGCAGCGTGAAGGACGGCGCGGACCAGATGTCGGCGGCGATGCCCCAGTCGTTCTGCAGCAGTTCTGCGGCCGCAATTGCCTCACGCAGGATGGTGCCGGAGCCGAGCAATTGCACGCGCTGTTTCGCGTTCTTGTCACCCTCTTGCAGCAGGTACATGCCCTTGAGCAGATCCTGCTCGGTGCCCGGCTTCAGGCCCGGATGCGCGTAGTTCTCGTTCATCAGCGTGATGTAATAGAACACGTCTTCCTGCTTTTCGACCATGCGCTTCAAGCCGTCGTGGATGATGACGGCAACTTCATGGGCAAAAGTCGGGTCGTACGGAATGCAGTTCGGGATCGTCGACGCGAGGATGTGGCTGTGGCCGTCCTCGTGCTGCAGCCCTTCCCCGTTGAGCGTTGTGCGCCCAGCCGTACCGCCGAGGATGAAGCCGCGCGCGCGCATGTCACCCGCCGCCCACGCCAGGTCGCCAAAGCGCTGGAAACCGAACATCGAGTAATAGATGTAGAACGGAATCATCACGCGGTTGTTGGTCGAGTACGACGTTGCAGCCGCGATCCACGAACTCATGCCGCCCGCTTCGTTGATGCCTTCCTGCAGGATCTGGCCGGCCTTGTCCTCGCGGTAGTACATCACCTGATCGCGATCGACTGGTTCGTACAGCTGGCCTTGCTGGTTGAAGATGCCGATCTGGCGGAACAGGCCTTCCATGCCGAAGGTGCGCGCTTCATCGACCAGGATCGGCACCACGCGCTTGCCGAGATGCTGGTCGCGCAGCAGCGTGGTGATGATACGCACGTAAGCCTGCGTAGTCGAAATTTCGCGACCTTCGGCGGTCGGGTCGAGCACTGCCTGGAATGCGGTCAGTTCCGGAATCGGCAGGGCTTCTTCGGCCTTCATGCGGCGCTGCGGCAGGTAGCCCCCAAGCGCCTTGCGGCGCTCGTGCAGGTATTTCATTTCCGGAGCGTCATCGGACGGCTTGAAGAACGGGATGTCGGCCAGCTTGTCGTCCGGAATCGGAATATTGAAGCGGTCGCGCATCTCGCGCACCGCCTGGTCGTCGAGCTTCTTGGTCTGGTGCGCGGTATTGCGCGCTTCGCCCGACTTGCCCATGCCAAAGCCCTTGATGGTCTTGGCGAGAATGACGGTCGGCTGGCCCTTGTGCTCCTGCGCCTTCTTGAACGCTGCATAAATCTTGTGCGGGTCGTGGCCGCCGCGGTTCAGGCGCCAGATGTCGTCATCGGACATCTTCGACACCATTTCCAGCAGCTTCGGATGCTTGCCGAAGAAATGCTTGCGCACATAGGCGCCATCCTTGGCCTTGTAGTTCTGGTATTCGCCGTCGACGGTTTCCATCATCACGCGCTGCAGGATCCCTTCCTTGTCGCGTGCGAGCAGCTCATCCCAGTAGCTGCCCCAGATCACCTTGATCACATTCCA
This sequence comes from Noviherbaspirillum agri, assembly GCF_054780595.1. Classification (NCBI taxonomy): domain Bacteria; kingdom Pseudomonadati; phylum Pseudomonadota; class Betaproteobacteria; order Burkholderiales; family Oxalobacteraceae; genus Noviherbaspirillum; species Noviherbaspirillum agri. The sequence goes on along the minus strand of NZ_BAAGWA010000004.1, from coordinate 23,490 downwards.
GCCGGCGCCGCGGAAATCGGCTTCCAGTTCCTGGATGATCTTGCCGTTGCCGCGCACCGGGCCGTCCAGGCGCTGCAGGTTGCAGTTAATGACGAACACCAGGTTGTCGAGCTGCTCGCGTCCGGCCATGCCGATTGCGCCCATCGATTCGGGCTCGTCCATCTCGCCGTCACCGCAGAACGCCCACACTTTCCGGTTGTCGGTCTTGGCGATGTCGCGTGCATGCAGGTACTTCAGGAAGCGGGCCTGGTAAATCGCCATCAACGGTCCCAGACCCATCGAGACTGTCGGGAACTGCCAGAACTCCGGCATCAGCTTCGGATGCGGATAGGAAGACAGGCCCTTGCCATCGACTTCGCGGCGGAAGTTCAGGAGCTGTTCCTCAGAAATGCGGCCTTCCAGGAAAGCGCGGGCATAAATGCCGGGGGCCGAATGGCCCTGGACGTACAGCAGGTCGCCGCCATGGTCTTCGCTCGGCGCATGCCAGAAATGATTGAAGCCGATGCCCAGCATGTTAGCCAGCGAGGCAAAGCTGGAAATATGGCCGCCGAGGTCGCCGTCGGCGCGGTTGGTCTTCACGACCATCGCCATCGCATTCCAGCGCATCCAGGAACGCAGGCGCTCTTCGTACTCGAGGTTGCCGGGGCAATGCTCGCCGAGGTGGGAAGGAATGGTGTTGACGTAGGCGGTATTGGCCGAGAACGGAATATAGGCACCGCGACGGCGGGCCAGGTCGACCATGCGCTCCATCAGGTAGTGCGCCCGCTCCGGGCCTTCGGTTTCGATCACGGCCTCAAGGGCATCGAGCCACTCTTGCGTTTCCATGACATCGGGATCGTTGGCGGCTTGCGCCAACACTTGGTCGAGCTGGGCGGACATGTTGCGTCTCCTGTATTGAAGGCATGTCCCGAACCGAGGTACGGCCGGGAGTTTTTTGACAAGAAATTGCCGGGATGGTGCGCGGTGAAAAGATTCTAACAGCAGAATTTCTATTTTCCAAATTACGATATTCACTTTCATAATGTGGAATTCAGTGCGGCACTGCAGCATCCCGATGCTTGGGTTGCGGCTTCGGCAAGCTCTAGCGACTTATAATCTCGATTTTGAACCGCACTCCATCCTCAACAACACCATGTCTGCACAACTCATCAACGGAAACGAGCTCTCCAAACAAATTCGCGCCGACGTCGCCCAGCGCGCCGCCGCACTGACCGCCAAGGGCAAGCAGCCCGGCCTGGCAGTGATTCTCGTCGGCGACAATCCGGCGTCTCAGGTGTATGTGCGCAACAAGGTGAAGGCCTGCGAGGACAACGGCCTCCACTCCGTGATGGAAAAATACGGTGCAGACATGAGCGAGGAAGCACTGCTTGCGCGAATCGATGCGCTGAACAAGGATCCGAAAATTCACGGCATCCTGGTGCAACTTCCCTTACCGCCCCACATCAATGCTCATAAGGTGATTGAAGCGATCGCGCCGGAAAAGGACGTGGACGGCTTTCACATCAGCAATGCGGGCCTCCTGATGACGGGCCAGCCGCTGTTCCGCCCTTGCACTCCCTACGGCGTGATGAAGATGCTGGAGTCGATCAACTACCCGGTGCGCGGTGCGACAGCCGTCGTGGTCGGCGCCTCCAACATCGTCGGCAAGCCGCAAGCGATGCTGCTCTTGCAGGCGGGCGCAACCGTCACCATTTGCAATTCCAAGACCAGGGACCTCGGCCACCACACGCGGCAGGCGGATATCCTGGTCGTCGCAACCGGCAAACGTAATATCGTCACTGCCGACATGATCAAACCCGGCGCGGTCGTGATCGATGTCGGCATGAACCGCGATGACGAAGGCAAGCTGTGCGGCGACGTCGATTTCGCCAATGCCAAGGAAGTCGCCGGCTACATCACCCCGGTTCCGGGTGGCGTGGGCCCGATGACGATTACGATGCTGCTCGTCAACACTATTGAGGCTGCAGAAAGAGCTTAACGACATGAACGCCAACCTGAATCCCCTGCTCGATTTTTCCCACTTGCCGCGCTTTGACGCGATCAAGCCCGAACATGTAACGCCGGCAATTTCCGCACTGCTGGACGAGAATCGCGCAGTGGTATCCAGGCTGGAAGCGCCCATGGAAGAAGTCACATGGGAGAACTTCGTCGTCCCGCTCGACAATGCGACGGAAAAGCTCGGCCGCGCCTGGGGCATCGTCGGCCATCTGAACTCGGTGGTCGATACGCCGGAACTGCGCGCGACCTATAACGAAAACCTGCCGAAAGTCACGGAATTCTGGACCCAGCTCGGCCAGAACCTCGCCCTGTTCGAGAAATACAGGGCACTCAAGGCAAGCCGCGCATACGAGAAGTTGTCGCCGGCACGCAAGAAAATCATCGAAAACGCACTGCGCGACTTCCGCCTCGGCGGCGCGGAACTGCCGGACGACAAGAAAGCGCGTTTTGCCGAGATCCAGGAAAAGCAGGCGGCACTGTCGACCAGATTCTCCGAGAACGTGCTTGACGCAACCAATGACTATGCCCTGTTCGTGACGAACGAGGCCGACCTGTCCGGCCTGCCGGATGACGTGAAACAGGCAGCACGCGCCGCAGCAGAAAAGGATGGCAAGCCGGGCTTCAAGTTCACGCTGCATTTCCCGTCTTACTTTCCGATCCTGCAGTACGCGGACAAGCGCGAATTGCGCGAAACGATTTACCGTGCCAATGCGACCAAGGCGTCCGAGCTCGGTGCCAAGCCGGAATGGGACAACACGCAGAACATCGCCGAGATCCTGAAGCTGCGCGACGAGGAAGCCAAGATCCTCGGCTTCAACAACTTCGCCGAAGTATCGCTGGTGCCGAAAATGGCCGAGACGCCGCAACACGTCACAGCCTTTCTCGAAGACCTTGCCAGGCGCGCCCGCCCCTTCGCGGAGAACGACCTCGCAGAACTGCGCACCTTCGCGAAGAAGGAGCTCGGCCTCGAGAAGCTCGAAGCCTGGGACATCACCTATGTGTCCGAAAAGCTGCGTGAACAGCGCTATGCCTTCTCGGAACAGGAAGTGAAGCAGTACTTCCCCGAGCCGAAGGTGATCGAGGGCCTGTTCCGCGTGATCCAGTCGCTGTTCTCGGTTGAAGTGAAGCCGGATACCGCGCCGACGTGGCACAAGGACGTGAAGTTCTTCCGCATCGAAAAGGATGGCGAACTGGTTGGCCAGTTCTATCTGGACCTGTACGCGCGCCACGGCAAGCGCGGCGGGGCCTGGATGGATGATGCGCGTGGACGCCGTCTTCTGCCTTCCGGTGAAGTACAGACGCCGGTCGCCTACCTCACCTGCAATTTCACCGAACCAGCCGTCATCGACGGCAAACAGAAGCCGGCGTTGTTCACGCACGACGAAGTCATCACGCTGTTCCATGAGTTCGGCCATGGCCTGCACCACATGCTGACCGCGGTGGACGAGCTGGGCGTGTCGGGCATTTCAGGCGTGGAATGGGATGCGGTCGAACTGCCGTCGCAATTCATGGAAAACTTCTGCTGGGAGTGGGATGTATTGCAGCATATGACGGCGCATGCGGATACCGGCGAACCGTTGCCGCGCGCGCTGTTCGACAAGATGACCGCTGCAAAGAACTTCCAGTCCGGCCTGCAGATGCTGCGCCAGGTCGAATTCGCATTGTTCGACATGCATTTGCATTTTGATCACGACCCGTACGGCAGCCGCACCGCGCAAGATGTGCTGAACGATGTGCGGCATCGTGTTGCGGTAATGATACCCCCCGACTTCAACCGCTTCCAGAATTCCTTTGGCCATATCTTTGCAGGCGGGTATGCTGCGGGATACTATAGCTACAAGTGGGCAGAAGTCCTGTCCGCCGATGCCTATGGCGCATTTGAAGAAGCCGGCGCGACGGGTGGCAATATCCTGTCGATCGAAACCGGCCGCAAATTTCAACGCGAAATTCTGGGAGTGGGTGGCGCGCGTTCTGCCTTGGAATCCTTCAAGGCATTCCGTGGCCGGGAACCGAGCATCGACGCCCTGTTGCGGCATAGCGGCATGGCGTCCTGAACCAAAGGGGTAGTGTTATATGAAACGTGTGTTGCGTAGCTGTTCCGTACTGATGCTGTTGTGCGCCGCAAGTGCACATGCCCAACTGTATAAATGGGTCGGGCCGGACGGCAAGGTGACCTACAGTGACACACCGCCTCCAAAGACTGCTGCCCGCGTCGAAACCAAGACTGCCATTTCCGGCGGCATGGATACCTCCAACCTGCCGTATGAGCTGGCACTGGCGGTAAAGGGCCATCCTGTCACGCTGTACACGACCAAGGACTGCAGCGCCTGCGACGAGGGCCGCTCGCTGTTGTCGTCACGCGGGATTCCGTTTACCGAGAAGACGGTCAACACACCGGAAGACGCCGCACAATTTCGCCAGGTTGGCGGTGGCGAGAGACTCCCGGTCCTGACCGTTGGCCGCACCAAGGAGCGCGGTTTCGAAGCGAGCGCCTGGAACAATGCCCTCACCGTTGCCGGTTACCCGGCCAGCAGCGTGCTGCCGAAGAGCTACCGCAATCCGCCGCCAGTCGCTGCTGCTCCGCAAAAACCGGCGGCACCCAGGCAGGAAGTCAAGAAAGAAGCCGTCGTCGAAGCGCCTGCCACAGATCTGCCTCCACCCACCGGCAACGCGCCGCCAGGATTCCGTTTCTAGCGTGACGCCCTCCGTTTCTTGTCTGCGTCATGACCCGTATCGATTTTCACACCAACATCCCCGACAAGCTCGCTTATGCCTGCCGTCTCGTGCGCAAGGCGCGCGCAGCGGACTGCCGCATTGTGGTGCGGACAACTGACCGGAACGAGCTCAACGCGCTGGACCAGGCGCTCTGGACGTTCTCCGAGCATGACTTCCTTCCGCATGCCCCCGCGGGCGATCCGCTTGCTGCAAGCACTCCTATCATCCTGACGGACAGCGACTCAACGGAATTGCCGCATTACCATGTACTGATCAATTTATCCGCTGGCACACCGGCACACTTCGCGCGTTTTGAGCGCATGTTTGAAATTGTTTCGTCGGACGAGGCAGATACACTCGCCGGGCGCGAGCGCTTTCGCTTTTACAAGCAGCGCGGGTATCCATTAACGCATTTTGTTGCGGACAAAGCATGAGCTCCCTCCCTCCCCTGGAAGCAGGCATTCCGGTTCTGACCGAAATCATCCCGAGCCCACCTCTGCAAAGCATGCCGGAGACCGCACCTGTTGTCCCGCGCCCTGCCCCGGAGCCTGAGTCTGAGGAAGACATCGTCACGCTCGAGCAGCGCGCGACCATCATCTTCAATGAAGGGCAATGGGAACGCCTCGAGCGCGAAGTCCGAGAACGCGTGCTGCGCCAGGTACTGGACCGCATCGACTTCGTGCTGGAGCAGCGCGTGCGCGACAGCCTCGCGGATGTCTTGCAAACTGCTGTCGAAAACCTCGCCGCAGAGATCAAGGGCGGCTTGCACCATTCCATTCGTGAGGTCGTCACGCGTGCCGTTTCGCAGGAACTGACCAAGCTGCAAGGCACGAAGAAATAGGCTGCGTGGCCAACCTATGCCGAATGCTGGGCCCTGCATACTGCCTTGCAGTACTCCGGGTCAACTTTCCAGTGCATTACCATACCTAAGCACGCGATAACTTCCTACAATGTCGTTTTCGCGTCACTGAGGTTCCCTCGTCATGAAAGTCATCGTTCTCGGATCGGGCATTATCGGCACCGCTTCCGCATGGTTCCTGAACAAGGCCGGACATGATGTGACGGTCGTCGACCGCCAGCCCGGCGTAGCGCAGGAAACCAGTTTCGCCAACGGCTGCCAGATCTCCGTCTCGCATGCCGAGCCTTGGGCCAATCCCTCTGCACCGCGCAAGGTATTGAAATGGCTGGGCCGTGAAGATGCGCCTCTCTTGTTCCGCCTGCGCCCCGAATGGCTGCAATGGAAATGGGGTATGCAGTTCTTGCGTGAATGCGCGCCGGCACGCACCGCCAGCAATATCCGCCAGATCGTTGCCATCGCTGAATACAGCCGCCAGACGCTTCAGGCGGTGCGCGCGGAGACAGGTATCGAGTACGACCAGCTCAGCCGCGGCATCCTGCACTTCTATACCGATCCGAAAGAGTTCGAGCATGCGCTTGCAGCAGCGAGGCTGATGCGGGAATTCGGCTGCCCGCGCCAATCCATCGGCCCGGATGAAGTCGTGAAGATAGAACCGGCGCTGGCCACGATGCGCGACAAGATCGTCGGTGGCGACTTTACTGCGACAGATGAGTCGGGCGATATCTACAAATTCACCACCGGCCTCGCGAAAAAAGCTGCCGCCGCCGGTGTGGATTTCCGCCTTAACACCATGGTGACTCGCCTGCTGCCCGAAGGGAGCGGCGCTGCTGCACGGATCACGGGAGTGGAGGTCATCGACCACGAAGGCCGTCACCACACGCTTCACGCGGATGCATTCGTTGTCGCCATGGGAAGCTTTTCCGTCCCTTTGCTCAAACCGCTCGGCATCGATCTGCTGATCTATCCTGGCAAAGGCTACTCCGCCACCTACAAGGTCACCACCCCGGAGCGGGCACCCAGCGTCTCCTTGACCGACGACGGCTACAAACTGGTGTTTTCCCGCCTGGGTGATCGCCTGCGTGTGGCTGGCACCTGTGAGCTCAACGGCTATACGCGCGACTTGAACATGACACGCTGCACGGCAATTACACGCCGCACGCGCGAACTGTTCCCCGGTGCATGCGACTACGACGACCCCGCCTATTGGACAGGGCTGCGACCACTGACACCATCGAACGTCCCCTACATCGGCAAGACACGTTACAGCAACCTGTTCCTTAACACCGGCCATGGCACGCTTGGCTGGACCATGGGCTGCGGGTCCGGACGCGCGATTGCGGAGATCATCTCCGGGCGGCGGCCGGAAGTGGACTTCGCCTTCACCGACATGCCGCCGATGCGGCGGAGTTCCGGCGTGCAGTCGCTTGCAGCGAGGGTTTAAGCAATACTCGACATCTGCAAAGAAGTGCCGTTCTTTGAGAAGAAATTATTTCGCTGCGCGCACGTGGACTTCGGCAGCCTTTTCGTCGAATGCAATACGAGTCGCAAACTTCGCGCGCTTCATCGGAAACCGCGACTGGAAGTGCCGCACATTGCCGGAGCCGGAAATCACCCTGCGCACGAACTGGTAATACGCATCCATGTCGATCACATGCACGACCAGGAAGTAATCATATTCACCGGACACGAAGTAGCACTGCATCACTTCGGTTTCCTTGGCCATGCGCGCTTCGAATTCCTGCATGTGTTCGTCCGACTGATTGTTCAGTGACACCTCGAGGAATGCCAGCATGCCGTAACCCAGCGCAAATGGATCAACCAGGGCCACATCGGCGCTGATGATGCCCGCTTCACGCAGTTCTCGTATCCGCCGCAGGCAGGTCGGCTGCGAAATATGCACCTTTTCGGCCAGTGTCCGCGTCGGCGTCTGGTTATCCTTCTGCAGAAGATTCAGCAGTTTGCGGTCCACCTTGTCGAGTGCGTGAAATTTAGGCATATAAAAAATGGACGATATTGCGAAAAACAATAGAAAAAGTACTTTTCGAGCCGGTTTTTCTGATGTACCGTCTTGCTGTTCAGAAATCTGAATGGCTCGGCTCAGGGCGAGTGTTGCAGTAACCTGATGTTTTTTCAATCCAGAGGAGAATAATTTTATGCAGTTCACTAAAAAAATGATTCCGTTGGCTGGCGCAATCGCATTTGCCTTTGCAGGTGCTGCATCGGCACAGGAACAGGTCGTCAGGATCGGCCACGTCGGCCCGATCTCCGGCTCCATCGCTCACCTCGGCAAGGACAATGAAAACGGCGCGCGCATGGCCATCGACGAGCTCAATGCCAAGGGCGTGACGATCGGCGGCAAGAAGGTGAAGTTCGAACTGCTGGCCGAGGACGACGCAGCCGATCCGAAGCAAGGTACTGCAGCAGCACAGAAGCTGGTCGACGCGAAGGTCAACGGCGTGATCGGCCACCTCAACTCCGGCACCACCATTCCCGCCTCCAAGATCTACAGCGACGCCGGCATCCCGCAGATCTCGCCGTCTTCCACCAATCCGAAGTACACGCAGCAAGGCTTCAAGACCGCCTTCCGCGTGGTGGCCAACGACGGCCAGCTCGGCGGCACGCTGGGCCGTTACGCGGCTGACCAGCTGAAGGCGAAGAAGGTTGCCGTGATCGACGACCGCACCGCCTACGGCCAGGGCGTAGCGTCGGAGTTCGTCAAGGGTGCCAAGGGCAAGGGCGTGCAGGTGGTGTCGCAGCAATACACCAATGACAAGGCAACCGACTTCAACGCGATCCTGACCGCCATCAAGGCAAAGAATCCCGACGTGATTTTCTACGGCGGCATGGATGCTGTGGCGGGTCCGATGCTGCGCCAGATGAAGGCACTCGGCATCAACGCCAAGCTGATGGGCGGCGACGGTATCTGCACCGAAAACCTGGTTACGCTGGCTGGCGATGCGATCGGCTCCCCGGGCCAGGTCGTCTGCGCTGAAGCAGGCGGCGTCGAAGAAGCGCAGAAGAAGGGCATGGACGACTTCCGCGCTGCGTACAAGAAAAAATTTGGTATCGACGTGCAGCTCTACGCACCGTACGTGTACGACGCTGTGATGGTGATGGTCGAGGCAATGAAGAAGGCCGACTCCGCCGAACCGAAGAAGTACCTGCCTGAGCTGGCAAAGGCCAACTATAACGGCGTGACCGGCAATATTTCCTTCGACGCCAAGGGCGACATGAAGAACGGCACCCTGACGCTGTACACCTACAAGGGTGGCAAGCGCGACGTGATCGCTGTCGTGAAGTAATCACGTCACCATCACATCAGCGCATCATTACGGCTGAAAGCCCCGGTTAACAACCGGGGCTTTTTTATGCTGAAATAAAAAAAGCGCCCTTGCGGGCGCTTTCCGTCAGGCTCAAACCTGAATTACTTCTGGCTCAGAACCCACTTCACCAAAGTGCGTGCTTCTGCTTCATTCACTTGGGCATTTGCCGGCATCGGGACCGGGCCCCAAACGCCGCTGCTGCCCTTCAGGACTTTTTGCACCAGATTGTTCTCTGCATCCTTTTGACCGGCATACTTCTTCGCCACGTCCTTGAATGCCGGGCCAACCAGCTTGCTTGCCACAGAATGGCATGCCAGGCAGTTCTTGGCCTTGGCCAGATCGGCATTGGCCATTGCTGCATTCGAAACCAGAGCGGCAGCTGCCGCAACTACGACCATCAAACGCTTCATACATCTCTCCCGAGTGAAAAACCGGAATATTTTAACCCAAGACATACCGTGTCTTAGTAACCTCAACGACAAATTACCACAAGCGCTTGACCTCGAAATTGACCGTTACAATCTTTCGCAATATCCTGCGGGAAATGGAGATGTCATGCCTATCATTATCGTTATCGTATTGCTATCAGTCCTGAAGTATCTGGAATTCGGTCCGGTTGCCGACATCTCCTGGTGGTGGATTGCCGGCCTGTTTCTGGTCGCGTTTATCTGGTTCGAGTTCATTGAGAGAATGCTTGGCCTCGACAAGCGCAAAGCCCACGAAGAACTGGAAAAGGCGCGTCGCGAGCGCGTCACGAAAGCTTTCAAGAAATAACAAAGGCGGCACATTGGCCGCCCTTGTCATCCGCATCAACTACTCGCCTTACCTTTTCAGTTGCGACAGGTCGCGCACTGCGCCACGATCGGCCGACGTTGCCAGTGCAGCATAGGCTTGCAGCGCCTGTGATACCACACGCTGCCGGTTTTCCGGCTTCCATGCCTTGTCGCCTTTGGCTTCCATCGCTGCGCGGCGCTGGGCGAGTTCCGCATCGCTGATCTTCAGGTGGATTCTGCGTTCCGGGATGTCGATTTCGATGATGTCACCATCGTTCACAAGCCCAATTGCACCGCCCTCTGCCGCTTCAGGCGACGCATGGCCGATCACCAGGCCGGAAGAGCCACCTGAGAAGCGACCATCGGTAAACAGCGCACATGCCTTGCCCAGTCCCTTCGACTTGATATATGAGGTCGGATACAGCATTTCCTGCATGCCCGGGCCTCCCTTCGGGCCTTCGTAGCGGATGATGACCACATCGCCTTCTTTCACCGCATCACCAAGGATGCCTTCGACAGCCGCATCCTGGCTTTCAAACACGCGAGCCTTGCCGGTGAACTTGAGAATGCTTTCATCGACACCGGCGGTCTTCACGATACACCCCTTCTCCGCCAGATTGCCATAGAGGACGGCCAAACCGCCATCCTTCGAATATGCATGTTCCTTGTCACGGATGCAGCCATGGGCGCGGTCGTTATCGAGCTTGTCGTAACGCTTGTCCTGCGAGAATGCGACCTGTGACGGCACGCCGCCCGGCGCCGCGAGGAAACGCTGGTGCACTGCCGGATCATTCGTGCGCATGATGTCATTGGCGGCAATCGAATCACCCAGCGTCTTGCTGTGCACGGTCGGCACACTGGTATCCAGCAGGCCTGCGCGCTCAAGCTCGCCGAGAATGCCGACGATGCCGCCAGCGCGGTGCACGTCCTCGATATGGTAGTCCTGCGTCATCGGGGCCACCTTGCACAGGCACGGTACCTTGCGCGAGATGCGGTCGATGTCGGCCATGCTGAAATCCACGCCAGCCTCCTGTGCTGCCGCCAGCAAATGCAGCACGGTATTGGTGGAGCCACCCATCGACACATCGAGCGCCATTGCGTTTTCGAACGCCGTCTTGCTTGCAATGCTGCGCGGCAGGACGGATGCGTCGTCCTGCTCGTAATAGCGTTTGGCGATCTCGACGACAAGGCGACCGGCGCGCAGGAATAACTGCTTGCGGTCCGCATGAGTAGCGACAATGGTGCCGTTGCCCGGAAGGGAAAGGCCGAGTGCCTCGGTCAGACAGTTCATCGAGTTGGCAGTAAACATACCGGAGCAAGAACCGCAGGTCGGGCAGGCGGAACGCTCGATGTCGGCAACCTGCGCATCCGAAACGGTAGGGTCGCCCGCCTGGATCATGGCGTCGATCAGGTCAACCTTGATGATCTTCTGCGTGCCTTCCTGCTTGCCGTGCAGCGCTTCGATCACCTTGCCAGCCTCCATCGGGCCACCGGACACGAATACCGCCGGAATGTTCAAACGCATGGCTGCCATCAGCATGCCGGGGGTAATCTTGTCGCAATTCGAAATGCACACCATCGCGTCGGCACAATGCGCATTCACCATGTACTCGACCGAGTCCGCAATCAGTTCGCGTGATGGGAGCGAATAGAGCATGCCGCCGTGGCCCATGGCGATGCCGTCATCCACGGCGATCGTATTGAATTCCTTGGCGACACCACCGGCGGCCTCGATTTCGCGCGCCACCATCTGACCAAGGTCTTTCAGGTGCACGTGGCCCGGCACGAACTGGGTGAAGGAGTTGACCACCGCAATGATCGGCTTGTCGAAATCCCCGTCTTTCATGCCGGTGGCGCGCCACAGGGCGCGTGCGCCGGCCATGTTGCGGCCGTGGGTAGTAGTGCGGGAACGGTATTGCGGCATTGTCAGTCTCCGGAAAAAATCTCGAAAATCCACCGGCAAGCCAGTAGAAGGCAATCAGAAACGGCTAGAGTGCCTTGCCCTTAGCTGTGTGTCAAATATATGATTCCTTGCTTATTAATACGGATTGCATATGAATATTGAGCTGCGGCAATTGCGTTACTTCGTCGCCGTTGCCGAGGAAAGCCACTTTGGCCGGGCGGCCGCGCGCCTGCATATGACGCAGCCGCCGCTGTCGCAGACCATTCAGTCGCTGGAAGCCGCCTTGGGCACGCCGCTGTTCGCTCGCACCAAGCGCAGCGTCGCCCTGACGCCTGCGGGCGCGGCACTGTTGCCGGAGGCCCGCCGCATCCTGCTGCAGGCGGGCGCCCTGCCCGACCTTGCCCGTCGTGCTGCATCAGGAGAATCCGGTTTGCTGTCGCTGTCGTTCGTTTCCACAGCCGATTACAGCATCCTGCCGCCATTGCTGCGAGAATTCCGCGAGCGCTTTCCGCAAGTGCAGATCGAATTGCGGGAGGCCACCACCGACGTGCAGCTCGAAGACCTGATGCAAGGCAGGATCGATGCCGGCCTGCTGATTCCTCCCCTGCATGACAAGGCAAAGGCCGAGCTTGATTACCTGACCGTCCTGTCCGAGCCACTGATCTTGGCGGCGCCGCACGGTACCAAGGCTTTGCGGGGCAAGGAAACAGTCTCGCTGAAATCCGTTGCCGACATGCCGTTGATCATTTTCCCGCGGCGCATTGCACCGGCATTTCACGACGCGATTCTTGGTTGCTTTCGTGATGCCGGGCTTACGCCGCGCATCGGGCAGGAAGCCATCCAGATGCAGACCATTGTCGGTCTGGTTTCGGCGGGCATGGGCATCGCGCTTGTGCCACAATCCGTGTCGAACTTGAAGCGCCCCGGCGTTGAATACAAGCTGCTGTCGGACCGGACCACAACAGTGGAGACTGGGCTGGCATGGCGGCGCGCCAACCAGTCGCCGGTGCTGCACACTTTTCTCGAACTCTTGCGAAAGAAACGATGCTAATTCACCCCCTTCCCGATCCGATCGCATTCTCCATCGGCCCTGTCTCTGTGCATTGGTACGGCCTGATGTACCTGGTGGCCTTTGTGCAATTCATCGTCCTCGGCCGGGTGCGTGCAGCGCAGCCCCACATGGCTGCGGTCGGATGGAAGAAGGAAGACCTGGACGACATGCTGTTCTATGGCGTGCTCGGCGTGGTGATCGGCGGACGGCTTGGCGAGGTGCTGTTCTATAACCCTGCCTATTACTTCAGCCATCCCTTGGAAATCTTCGCAGTCTGGAAGGGCGGCATGTCCTTCCATGGTGGTTTCCTCGGTGTGCTGATTGCCATGTCCCTGTGGGCGCGCAAGAGTGGAAAGCGGATCGTGGATGTCTATGATTTCATCGCACCGATGGTGCCGCTCGGTTACGCTGCCGGCCGCATCGGCAATTTCATCAACGCGGAACTGCCGGGCCGAGTCGCCGATCCTTCACTACCCTGGGCAATGATCTGGCCAAACGTCGACAACCTGCCGCGCCATCCTTCACCAATCTATCAGGCACTGATTGACGGCGTACTGCTCTTCATCATTCTCTGGATCTACGCGCGCAAGCAGCGCCCGCCTCTGGCGGTTGGCGCGATGTTTGTCGGCTTGTATGGTGCCGCTCGTTTCACCACGGAGTATTTCCGCACGCCTGACTACGAAGTCCATTTTGCCGGCTTCACCATTTCCGCCGGTCAGATGCTGTCACTGCCGATGGTCGCCGTCGGCATAGGCGTGCTCTTCATTACTTACCGCAAGTATCGGGCATAACCAATCATGTCTGGCATCCATGTAGAACGAGACAACGTCATTGCCACGGTAACGCTCTCCAACCCGGGCAAGCTTAACGCGCTCAGTATTGCCATGTGGGGTGAGCTCGCGCAGGCATTCACGATGCTGTCGCAGGATGAAGCGCTACGTTGCGTAATCGTTCGTGGGGAGGATCACAACTTTGCTGCGGGCGCCGACATCGAGGAATTTCCGACAGTGCGCAGCACACTGGAACAGGGCATGCGTTACCACAACGAAATTATCGCTACGGCATTGCAGGCGATCTCGCATTGCCTGCACCCGACGGTTGCGGCCATCGAAGGCGTCTGCGTCGGAGGCGGGCTGGAAATCGCCTGCGCATGCGACCTGCGCATTGCGGCACCCAATTCCCGTTTCGGCATTCCAATCAATCGTCTTGGCTTTCCATTGGCGCCGGGCGAGTTGCAGCATGTGCTGCAATTAGTGGGCAACGCAACGGCATTGGAAATCCTGCTTGAAGGCCGGGTATTCGATGCGGCAGAAGCCAAAGAAAAGGGCCTGCTCAACCGCATCACCGAGGATGTTCCCGGCGAAGCCCGTCGTACAGCACTACGCATTGCACAAGGCGCGCCACTCGCTGCGCGTATGAACAAGCGCCTGATACAACGCCTCGCCGCACAACCAGATCCTCTCAGCGAGCAGGAATTACGCGATGCATTTGCATTCCTTGAGTCTCATGACTACCGCGAAGGGGTGCAGTCCTTCCTCGACAAGCGCAAACCGACATTCTCCGGCAAATAAGCAAACCGAAAATGAACACCAACCTGTACGCTCTCTTCGAATCCCGTTTCCCCCAAGACCGAACAGCCTGCTGCATCGAGACGCACGACGGACTGTATTACTCATGGAACGATCTCGACCGTGCCACCGCTAAGATGGCAAATCTGCTGGCAGGACTCGGTCTGCCCAAGGATGCGCGCATCGCCGTGCAGGTGGAAAAATCGCCGGAAGCGCTGCTGCTTTACCTCGCGACGATTCGTGCGGGCTTTGTCTACCTCCCGCTCAACACCGCCTATCGCGCTGCGGAGATCGAGTATTTCATCGACAACGCCAAGCCGTCGGTCGTCGTGTGTTCGCCGCAAAACTTTGGCTGGGTATCGCAGATCGCATTTGCCCGCGGCACCAGCCATGTCTTCACCCTTGACGACGACCGCACGGGTTCCCTTCTGAATCGCGCTGCGTTGCAATCCAACAGCTTCGATACCGTACAAAAGCAACCGGACGACCTTGCCGCAATCCTGTACACCTCCGGCACTACCGGGCGCAGCAAAGGGGCCATGCTGACGCATGAAAACCTGGCATCGAACGCCAAAGTGCTGCAGGACTACTGGCACTGGCAGCCCGGCGACGTGCTTCTGCACGCGCTGCCTCTGTTTCATGTGCATGGCTTGTTCGTCGCATCGCATGGCGCGCTGCTTAACGGCAGCAAAATGATGTTTCTGCCGAAGTTCGACAGTACCGAAGTGATCAAGCACCTGCCCCGCGCAACGGTATTCATGGGTGTGCCGACCTACTACGTGCGCCTGCTGTCGGATCCGGCGTTCGACAGGGATGCCTGCGCCAATATGCGTCTGTTCGTTTCCGGCTCTGCTCCGCTACTCACAGACACATTCAACGCGTTCATCGAACGCACGGGACACACGATCCTGGAACGTTACGGCATGAGCGAAACAACGATGCTCGTCTCCAATCCATATGAAGGAAAACGCATCGGCGGCACGGTTGGCTTGCCGCTGCCCGGTGTATCAGTACGCGTCGTCAAGAGCGACGGCACGCCATGCGCAACTGACGAGATCGGTGACATCCAGGTCAAGGGGCCGAATGTTTTCAAGGGCTACTGGCGCATGCCGGAGAAAACTGCCGAAGAATTCACGTCCGACGGCTACTTCAAGACCGGCGATGTTGGCCGCTTCGATGCGAATGGATACCTGTCCATCGTCGGGCGCAGCAAGGACCTGATCATTTCCGGTGGCTATAACGTGTATCCGAAGGAAGTCGAGTCCTTCATCGATGAGATGGATGGCGTGGTCGAATCCGCTGTCATCGGCGTGCCGCATCCCGATTTCGGCGAGGCCGTGACCGCGGTCGTCGTAACCAAGCCAGGAAGCGTGCACAGCGAATCAGGGGTGATCGACTATCTCAAATCGAAGATCGCCAACTTCAAGGTGCCGAAACGCGTGTTCTTTGCCCCGGACCTGCCGCGCAACACGATGGGCAAAGTGCAAAAGAACCTGCTGCGCGAACAGTACGGAAAGGCCCGACTGGCCGTACTGTTCCTATCCTCAGCGCAGTGCCTTGTAAAGCATGTAGCCGGCCAGTGCGTAGAGCAGCAGCGCGAACACCTTCTTCAGTGTCTTCACAGGCAGGCTGTGCGCAGTCTTCGCACCGAGCGGTGCGGTAGTCACGCTGGCGAGCGACACGACCAGCAGTGCGGGCAAATAAATGAACCCCAGCGAGCCCGCAGGAAGATTGGGCTCCTTCAAGCCGAAATAGACATTGGAGAGCGTCCCGGCCAGCGCGATCGGGAAGCCGAGGGCAGCACTCGTCGCGACCGCATTGTGGATCTTCACATTGCACCATGTCATGAACGGGACCGAAACAAAACCGCCTCCCGCACCAACGAGGCCGGCCAACGCGCCGATGATGCCGCCAGCGCCCAGCATGCCGGGTGCCTGCGGCAGGCCGCGCGATGCTGCCGGCTTCTTATCCAGCAGCATCTGCGTGGCCGAGAACGCGACGAAGACGGCGAACGACAGTGCGAGCGCCGACGAGTCCATTTTCGACCCGATCCACGGCCCGATCCAGGAACCAATCAGGATGCCCGGCGCGAGCAGCTTCACCACGGGCCACAGCACCGCCCCGCGCGTATGATGCGCGCGCACCGACGACACCGAGGTAAACATGATGGTGGCCAGCGAGGTCGCAATAGCCATGTGCACAATGACATCCGGCGGGAACTGCTTCGCCGTGAGGATCATGGTCATGAACGGCACGAGCAGCATTCCGCCGCCAATACCCAGCAAGCCGGCTGCAAATCCAACCGCGGCGCCCAGCACCAGCAGTCCCGCGATCAGGGAGATGTCCATCGAGATGTTTCCTAATGCTATTGAATGTGCCGGATGATACACCGCCATTCTGCTGGCGTTACCGGGGTAATTGAAAGGCGGTTTCCCCGCTTGAGGATCTGCATGTCGGCCAGCTCGGGAATTGCACGAAGCTCCGCCAAAGACATCAGCCGCGTCTTCTGCAGCGCACGCACATCAACCAGTATCCAGCGCGGGTTTTCCTGTGTAGCCTTGGGATCGAAGTACTTGCTATGCAGGTCGAACTGCGTGGCATCCGGATAAGGCGTGCTTGCGACTTCCGCGATTCCTGCGATGCCCGGTTCCGCACAGCTTGAGTGATAGAACAAGACACCATCACCGACACGCATCGCATCACGCATGAAATTGCGTGCCTGATAATTGCGCACACCGACCCATGGCACGGTGCTGTCAGGCGCGGCGAGCGCATCGTCAATGCTCACTTCATCCGGCTCGGACTTCATTAGCCAATACTGCATGCACAGTCCCACAACGATAAGCATGCGCGCAAATGCAATCGCGACGTATGCCGCAAACACGACGCGCACAAAAAAGCGGCTGCATGAATGCAGCCGCTCGTGAATTAGCCCCGCCTGTGCCGTCTTTGCCGGCATCCCGAACCTTACGGTTCAAGGTGGTCACAGTTAGTTCAATTTCGGGTGCATCGGACTAGCGACGCGCACGCCCATCAAACAAAATTCCGCGACCTATGCACATAAATGGTTCAAGGAATATATGGCAATCGCGAACACGGCAGGAAGTTTTAGTGTACCCCAATCGTCCGGTATGTCAAAGACTTTGAGGGTGATTTGAAAAAAGTTTTCGACGCTCAGAAGAGGTTTTCTTGCGGTGCAAGTGCGACGTCAAGCACTGCATGCATCGATGCGATTTTCTGCTTGACTTCGGCAAGCGTCATTCCAGCAAAAGGTCCCTCTTCCGATTTCGTGGAGAGCAATTCGGCTGCGATGCCAAGTGCGGCCATCACTGCAATGCGATCATTTCCCTTGACCTTGCCTGCATCGCGAATCGTGCACATGCGATCGTTGAGATATTCAACGGCGTGCTGCAATGCGGCCTCCTCACCTTCCTTGCACGCCAGCCTATATGGCTGGCCCATGATCGTGACATCAAGCTGGATCATGCTGCCTCCTCATCCGGCTCATCGCCTCCCGTGGGGATCTTGTCCAGCAAGGCAGATACGCGACGGTATGCTTCTTCGATGCGTTTGGCGAGATCCTTGTTTTCTTCGGACAATGCTGCCAGAGTCAGTCGCAGATCAGCGTTTTCACGCCGCAGGGACTGTGCCAGTTCAGCCAGCTGGCTGACTTTCTCGGAAAGTTGATGAAAATCGGAAATCATGCCGCAACTATAGTGGCGCAAACGATTTTCCGTCAATAGATTCAAATACTTGGAGACGTTTTTTCAAGACAGCTCTCATCAAGCGATTGTTGCATTGGCGCTTGCATCGTCGCAGGGGAGCCAATAAAATTGCTCGCAATGGGGCGGTAGCTCAGCTGGGAGAGCGTCGCGTTCGCAATGCGAAGGTCGGGAGTTCGATCCTCCTCCGCTCCACCAGTTCCGACCAGCACCAATCAGCACCTGAGACCGGACACATATTTTTGCACCGGATGCAACGAGATGCATCCCATACAAAGTGCAAAGATATGCATGCGCACGCTTTGGCACGTCATACGAGGTCAAGCTGATCGAGCCCTGTGATATATACGGCGCTGTGCTTCCCAGTGAATTGCAAAAGGGAGCAGATGTTTTGAGGCAAAAAGTTAACAGCGAACCTATCTTTCACGATAAGAATTCGTCCCCTTGGAACCCATTCCGGCACTCATTACAAGAATGGCCAAGCAGAAAGCACCACAATGCGGCCGTGCAGGTATATTGATTCCTACCGCTTGTAGCCACACCGCGTCCGCGGACATCATGCCGTCGGCTACGAATCAGCAGGACGCTTAAATGTGCGGCTTGTAGCTATACCTCGGTTTGTTCGGCAATTTCAAGCGCGTCGTCAACCTCAATCCCAAGATACCGGACAGTGCTCTCAAGTTTGGTATGTCCAAGCAGGAGCTGCACCGCACGCAGGTTCTTGGTCCTCCGGTAAATCAGCGTTGCCTTGGTCCGTCGCATGGTATGCGTCCCATACGCAGCAGAATCCAAACCGATGGACTCCACCCAGGATTCGACAATTCTTGCGTACTGTCTCGTCGACAGGTGGGGAGAGCTCGTTATCCGGCTCGGAAACAAAAACTGGTTGCCGGCCAAGTGCGCCTTTTCCATCCAGGACGCCAACGACGTCCGCGTTTGCTCGGTGATCTCAAACTGGACCGGACGCTTGGTCTTCTGCTGCATCACAATCGCACGCGGCAGTATCCGGTTTCCTTGTGCGATGTCGCTAACTTTTAATCCAGTGAGATCGCAACCACGCAGCTTGCTGTCGATCGCCAGATTGAACAGCGCTAAGTCGCGGACACGCTTTTCCATCTGCAGTCGTATGCGAATCGCCCAGATCTCCTTGAGGCGCAAAGGCGCTTTCTGGCCAACCAGTTTTCCCTTGTTCCACGGGATATGCGTTGCCGCTTGGTGAAGGTTCGCTTCCATGGCATCCTCCCATTTCGGTTGAAAGGAATCCCATTGTGGGCCGATTCATTTGAATGGGCGATAACATGCTTAGAGCAGACATTCAGATTTAATCAGTAATCTCGAAGAATCGACCCGGAGCAGCCGTTCGATACCCGGGTGTTACACTTTCGTGTGACAAGATAACGCTGTGGAGATAGGGGCGTATGAATCAGCAGCAGCTTTGGGTGGAACCAGTAGGCGGGATCATTACTGCCCGCATTCGCGGGAAGTGCACCGAGGAGATAATGAGGGAGTGTCAAGAACGCGTACTCCTGCTGACGAAGGATACACGGCAGGTCAAAGTGTTGTATGACGCACTTGAGATGGAGGACCCCGGAGTGGACCTCGCCATCTTGCAGCAGCAAATGGATTCAGACGCTTGGAAACAGTTTGGACCGATACCTTTGCGACGAGCAATTCTCGTCCCCAATACTCGGATCGCCTTTTTAGCTCGGCTCGCATTCGGTCAGTTTGGTGAAGGCGCGTACCGTGTCTTCTATAACGACCTGACGCAAGCAGTCTTGTGGCTAGAGGAACGGCTTTAGCGATTACGCCCCTGCACCGACCCTCTCGCTTTTGGCCTGACGCAATGTCCGCTCGTGGCCGCCTGCTGCCCTTTGGCGAATTCTCTTGAACGTCTGCTCGTTTACCGAAAGCTGTCGTTCACCGGGCAATATTGGCTGACAGGAACCGGCCATTTGCTGACATTCAAGTACCTCTCGTAGTGCACGAAAGCAGACGTCGGTTCCACGCTCTGTTTCATGCTGTCTATCGGCGAGACTACGCCGCTGGCATCGGTCAAGCACTCCCCAAAAAGCTTTCCAGAGAACGTTTTTGCTGAGTCTCTCTGTCAGTTGTCGCGCAAATTTCGGTGCGCAAAATCTCCAAGAGGAATTGCGCAATAGGTAAGAAGGTATAGCCGGACGCCAAGTTAGCGACGATTCGGCCTGTATTCTTCTTCAACAGCTCGTTATGGCCTTACATCCTTTTGGGCAAAAGAGACATCCCCTATTTATGGGATAAATCCTAAGTTTTTCAAGCACTTACCGATTTATTTGTCTCTATTTCGTTGTCGATGCATCCCTCTAAGAAAAGCGTTTGACAGTAATGCAACGCTGTCATTAGCATTGCGAAAAATCAAACAATGGTCGGGAAGTCGTGATGGCAGAACTCATGATGTCGCCAGGAGGGAAACTACGACGCGAGGAAGTTTTATGGCTTCTCGGTAGCATCAGTGCGCTCTTTCGCATGCCATTCGATGCCGGGCTGGTAAGCCAGCAGTTCCCGCCGCCGTATAGCATCACGACATTCCACGAAATCGCTCGAACTCTCTCGCTAAAAACCGCTAGCTGCAGCACGACGAATATTGACTGGCAAAAGCTCCCTCTTCCGGCTGTGGCGTTTCTGAAGCAAGGAGCCGAACCTGCCTCTGCTGCCATAGACAATACCTCGCTTGCGGCCAGTGACGACAATGCCGGTGAAGACCTGGCCGGTGAGCTACCACCCAAGACCGCAGTCCTGATTCTTAAAACGGACGGCCATAAGCTCGTCTACTTCCGTTGTGGCGCACAAACGCCGGAAACCATCAGCGTAGAAGAGACTATCTCGAAGTTCGAATCGGACCTCATCCTAGTCGGCAAAGAGCCGACCACCGCTACTGGCGAAGAGGGTGACGTTCCTGGCTTCGCAACGCAGAAGAAAGAATTCGGCTTTCGCTGGTTTATCCCGGAACTCCTCAAGCACAAGAACATCTGGCGTGATGTGCTACTTGCATCGCTGGCGATCCAGTTAGTCGGTCTCACCACCCCGCTAGTCACCCAAGTCATTATCGACAAGGTCGTCGCACACCAGACGCAAAACACGCTGCTGGTACTGGGCATCGCGCTGGTGATGTTCATGCTGTTTACGTCAGCAATGACCTGGCTGCGGCAGTACCTCGTGCTGCATACCGGCAACCGCATCGATGCGGTCTTGGGTAGCGAAGTGTTCCGGCACTTATTGCGGCTGCCTCTTCCGTACTTCGAACAGCGTCCCACTGGCACCCTGGTTGCACGCCTGCACGGCGTGGAAACCATTCGCGAGTTCATCTCCGGCGCCGCTGTCACCCTCATCCTCGACCTGCCGTTCCTGCTGATCTTCCTCGCAGTGATGTTTGCGTATAGCTGGCAGCTGTCGCTGATTGCTGTTGGCCTGCTTGCGGTGGTTGCTGTAATGAGCGTGGCTATCACCCCCATCTTCCGTACCAAGCTCAACAAACAGTTCATGCTTGGTGCACGCAACCAGGCCTTTCTTACCGAATACCTGTCCGGTATGGCAACGGTCAAATCATTGCAGATGGAGCCAGATATTGACCGCAAGTACGGCGACTACCTCGCCGAGTACCTCGCGGCCGGCTTCTCCACCAAGCAGACGGGCAATACCTACAACGTGGCCGCCAGCACGGTGGAGCAGGTCATGACGATTGCCATTCTGGTCGTCGGTGCACTGCTCGTGATGCAAAACGACGGCTTTACGATCGGCATGCTGATCGCGTTCCAGATGTTTGCCAGCAGGATGAGCCAGCCGATGATGCGCTTGGTCGGTTTGTGGCAGGAATTCCAGCAGGCCGACATCGCCGTCAAACGGCTTGGTGACGTGCTGGACATGCCAATGGAGCCTTATGCGCTCACACCCAGCCGCGAATCAAAGGGTGACGGCAGCGTCGAGCTGGTGAATGTCGCGTTCCGCTATTCCGAACACCATCCCTGGCTCTACCGCAACCTGAACATGAAGCTGAAGCCCGGGCACCTTACGGTGCTGATGGGCCCGTCGGGATGCGGCAAGAGCACACTCGCAAAACTTCTGCTTGGCTTCTATCAACCGAGTGACGGGCAGATTCAGCTGGACGGCCGGGACATCCGCTATCTCGCTGCGAATGAATTGCGCCAGACCTTCGGCGTGGTGCCGCAGGAGACGGTGCTCTTCTCCGGCACGATCTACGACAACCTGGTGATGGCCCATCCGCATGCCAGCTTCGACGAGGTGATCGAAGCGTGTAAGGCAGCGGAGATTCACCAGGTACTAGACAAGCTGCCGAACGGGTACCAGACCGAAATCGGTGAACGCGGGACGGGACTATCCGGTGGCCAGCGCCAACGGCTGGCGATTGCCCGGGCGCTGCTGAAGAAGCCGCGCATCCTGATCTTCGATGAGGCAGTGTCCAATCTCGATCAGCAGACGGCAGAGCATTTTGCGAAGACCATCAACAAACTGAAGGGAAAAGTGACGATGCTGTTCATTACGCATCAGATTCCACGGGGGCTCCAGGTGGATGAGGTGATCAGCTTCAGCGGCAATCAGCAGACATTGAAGATGAAGGTAGTGGACGATGAGACAACGAACTGAAATGACGAATACCACTATAAATACTCTTAAATCAATACAACAATTTTCGCTATTTGCAGCCGTTACTTTTCTATTTCTATCCATTGTTTGCGCTTACAACGGCAACGGCGTGGATGCCTACCCAAGTACACGCATATTTAGGCCGCTGTTTGTTAGTGTTTCAAACGACGTATGGGGCGCCCGAGGTGTTCCTCTACTTCTTATTCTGCAATTGGTATGTTTAATGACCTTCTTTGGGATTGCTATTTATATCGGCTTGAAGATATTGCCGATCCCACTCTCAGAAAATGATAAGAAAGAGGTCATCACATCACCATACGAAGCATTCAACCGAATGGTTTTTTCTCGAACATTATTAGGAGGGGTAAAAAGGGCAAAAAATCAGATGCTCGATTTACGCAACCTAACGCCGACTTACACCGCAGATGTGTATTTAATTCACTTTGACGTTTCTGGGAAAAAGAACTTCCTTGCCTTCTTATTCATTTTCGGTTTTGTGGTTCCTAACTTCGTTAGTTTTTCCTCAAAGGCAGAATTTGTTCAGCTATTAATTAATTTCGCCCTTTTAAATCTCTATTTTTTCTTCTTGTATGACGTCGTCTTATTGGTGTCCAGCAAAATATTTATAAAAGGAAAGCGCAATGCCTAGAGGATCGGATGTTTTTGTAAAGATTTATACGGATGCTATTGCGAAAGCAGCCGATGAAGGGTCCGCCTTAGCTAGAGATCTGTCAAGACAGGCCGACGAGGTAATGGATATGGCCGATGTGAGCTCTGCAATAAGTGAAATCGCGGGAAATATAAATGAAGAAGGTAAGCGCCCGGCCATCCCGTCTTGAGGCTGGAGGAGCGTGAAGTTACGCGGCGGGACGCCAGCGATGCGGCAGGAGTTCGTCGATACGGCGGGCCGGCAAGGACGGCAAACGTTCCAGCACATCCT